>JARRMU010000247.1:0-2728 GCA_037385645.1 Gemmatimonadales bacterium | reverse complement strand
CCCGTCGCGAGCCGCCCGGTTGTCCGGGTCCACGGCGAGGACATCCCGGTAACGCTTCGCCGCGTTCTCGTCTTCCGGCGAGGTGAGATGATCCTTCGCGAAGAGCGCTTCCGCCTCGGCGAGCCAACGCTCGATCTCCTCCGAGTGCTTCGACGCGCCCGCCGCCGTCTGCATGCGCGCGCGGAGACTTCTGAGCGCCTCGTCCCCGGGAGCGATGCCGTCCGCCTGCGCCAGGTACGCGTTCGCCTTGTCCATGTCTCCGGCATTCAACGCGTCCTCGGTGAGCGTGACCAATCGCTCCACGACCCGGCGAAGTCCGTCGCGGGCCGCTCGATTATCGGGATCCCGCGCAAGGACCCGGCGCAGGCGCTCGACGGCGTTATTCCCCTTCGGGCCGGTCAGACGCCCCGCCTCGATGTCGGCCTCGGCGGCGGCCAGGTCCCGCCGGATGGCGTCCGCGTCGCGACTCTCCCCGGCCAGGCTCTCGAGTCGGGCGCGAGCCTCGGATACTCGACGGTCGTCGGGAGCGATCCCCTCGGCGCTCGAGAGGAAACCCCCCGCCCGGTCGAGATTCCGCTGTCCGAGGGCCTCGTCGGCGAGGGCCACGAATCGGTCGACGATGCGGTCTAGGCCTTTCCGTGCCCGGGCGTTGTCCGGGTCCAGGGTGAGCACCGCCCGATAGCGGCTCACCGCGTTGTCGCCTTCAGGGCCCTCGATCTTCCCCTGCCGCAGGTCCTGATCCGCCTCGCTCAGAAGGCGCGCGATCTCCTTCTCCCGGGATGGCGCCGAATCCCTGCCGGTCATGGACCACCAGATGCCTGCGCCGATGACGAGCAGCACCAGGGCGGTGATGGCGATCAGCACCGGCGTCGAGGGCAGGCGCGGGTTCGGCCCGGGCTCGGGAACGGGCTGAGGACCTGGCTCGGGCTCCGGCTCCGGCGGCCCGGGCTCGGGAAGGGGCGCGGCGGCCCGGGCTCGGGAAGGGGCGCCGGTCCGGCGTGCGCATCGAGGGCCTTTCGCGCGGCCTGCTGGACGGAGCGGCTGTCGTCGTTCGCCGCGAGCGCCTCGAGCTCGGCCCGTGCGAGGTCGGCCATGGCCGGGTCGTCGGAGAGCAGGAATCGGGCAAGCGGCCGGACGGCGCCTTCGCGCACCTCCGCCAGGGGGTTGCGCAGCGCTTCCAGGATCTCCTTCGGCAGAGTCTTGGGCTTCGGCGGCGTGTAGGCGGGGTTCGGGAACAGCGGGATTCTGGCGATGTCGCCCTTCTCCTGATGGGGGGAATGAATCTCCGGCCGCACCCCGCTCTGCCCGAACTTCCGTCTGATGAGCCGCTGGACGACCTCGCCGATCTCTGCGAGGGAGAGTCGCTTAGGTCGCGCCACTCGGCGCGATGGCGGGCTCGTTCCTGGATGCCGCGCAGAGCAACGTGGTGCCGGCCTCGGGCAGGGCGTCGAAAGTGTCGTTCTTGATGATCTCCTCGAGCCCGGTGGACTGGAACTGGGAAACCGCTTCGCCCGCGAAGCAGCAGTCGAGGATGAGAAAAATACGCTTGCCGGGAAAATGCTCGTCGAGAGTATGGGCGAGCACCCGGATCCGCAGGCCCGTCAGGATCTCCGCGCCGCTGCTGGTGGAGCGGAGCGCGAGAAAATACTCCCGATCCGGCAGAAATCCCCCGTGTCCCACGGAGTAGACGATAAGATCGGTGGCGGACCCGTTGCGCTTCAGGTGTTGAATCAGGCGATCGTTCTGCTCGATGACCGTCCCGTCGTCGTCGAAGAGATCGAGCACCTGATCATCGGAGAGGCCGAAGCCGTGCTCGCCCTTGAGATACTCGGCGAACGCCCGGGCAGAGCGCGCGAAGGCGGGACTCGCCGAGAGCACCTCCGAGCGAGGACGACGTCCGCGGGATCGCTATGGTCTAACGATTGGCGGTCCACCCTTCGGGATCTCCGAGGGCCGCGGCCGTGCTGGCCACGTCGATGTTTGCCGCGGCATCGCCGGTGGCTATCAGCCTGCCTTCCGGCGTCTCGAGCACGATTCGGCATCCGCGCTTGGCGATGTAGTCGCGCACGCCCTTGGCGAGCGCCAGGGCGAAGGGCGTGCCGAGCACCACGGCCAGCGTGCTGCCGAAGTCCTGGGTCTCCTCGTTTTCCTTCACTCGATCGATGGAGACCTGGGAACCCATGGAGCTTCGAAGTTGCTTGCGGAGCTCGGCCGCGGCGCGATTGGCATCCGCGGGGCTCATGTTATCGAATCGGATCAGCAGGACCCTTTCCTTCGTTCCACTCATGTTTCCTTTTCTCCCCGAGGATGCCTCCGGAACGGACATGGTCTCGCCCGGAGCCTGCGCTGTTCGAGATTGGCACCCGGTATCGGTGGCCGAACCCTGTCGCTTACAGTACTAACTTAGTGTACGCACGCCGGTGAATAAATGTGCAGCGAGCCGTCGGGTAAGCTCGGCGCCAGGAACGGTCATCCGGGGGTCGGGCTGCCCGGTGCCACGGCGTGGACCGCTAGGGGGTGATGTAAGCGTTATGTAATCGATCGTTCCGGTGGCGAGGCGACGCGGCCGAGACTCTATCCCCACAGCTTCACGCGCTGCGGATGGATCCGGAAGAGCGCGCGATCATCGGGCACCACGGCCCCACCCCAGCGCTTCTCGATGCTCTCGCCGTACTTCTCCACGAAGGACGCGCCGAGTGCGCTGCGATCCGCGGCGGAGTCGAGAAAC
>JARRMU010000246.1:0-2611 GCA_037385645.1 Gemmatimonadales bacterium | reverse complement strand
GCTCGAGATCCTGGCGCTGCTCGGTCAGTGAGGGCCGAAACGCGGAATCCCTCACGCGCGCGCCGCGCAGGCGGCCTTTGACCGGTGTCAATCATTTCTGTCGGTCAGACCTGTCTGTATCCATTATTCAACCCCGCACCCGTTTGAGCGGATGAGGAGCGACAGGATTGGATCATCAGGCAGCCTCGGCCCACGCGTATCGGTGGTGAAGGCCTCCCACGCGGGGCAAGCCAATCACCCTGGCCCGGTCCGAGGGTCGGTCCTGGACTTCCCGGCCTTCGGGAGCGTCGCCGATCGAGGTGTGGACGCGCTCCGCATTGTAGTACTCGACGTACACCCGGAGCAGGCGTCTCAAGTGGTCCACGCCCAGGGCGACCACGTGATCGAGTAGCTCCCTTCGCACGCTTCCCACGAAGCGTTCGACCGACCCGTTCTGCCAGGGGCTCTGGAGAGCCGTCCGTCTGGGGCAGACCCCGAATCGCGCGATAGAGCGCGAGACCTCGGAGGAGAAGATCGCATCGTTGTCGAAGATCAGATATCGATGCGTAGGAGGATCCGAGAAGGCATGCCGCAGCTGCTGAATCACCCAGCCGGCCGCAGGGTGAGCGGTTACGTTGAAGTGAAGGACGCGCCGTCGTCCGTGGTCGAGGGCGAACCAGACGTAGAGCAGCGTGAAGCCGACAGTCGGGACGACGAAGAAGTCCATTCCCGTGATCAAGTCCCTGTGATTCCTCAGGAAAGTCATCCACCGCTGGTGCGAGTCCTTGCCCGGGCCGACCTTCGGCAAGTACCGGGAAATGGTCGTCAGGCCGAGATGAATTCCCAGCTTCGACAGCTCGGCCCGGATCTTCCACGCTCGCCAGCCGTTCTCTGTGGCCATCCGAACGATCAGGGCCTTCGTTTCCTCAGAGATCGGAGGTCGGCCGGGGCCGGGCTTGGAGATCCAGCGCCAATAACCGCGAAAGGCCTTGCGGTGCCAGCGGATCACGGTCTCCGGCCGAACGACCCCAAGGGTGCTTCGCCACTGAGGCCAGACCCGAGAGAGGGCGACCCAGAAGGCCCGGTCCAGCGGGGAGAGCCGCGGCCTCGGATGCCGATGGACGTCGACGCCGAGCAGCTGGCGGAGGGCCAGCTCCACGAGGGCCTGACTCTCCCGGCTTCGGAAGAGGGCCGGAGCGCTGCGCAGCACACAAGCGACGAGGGTGAGCAGCGCCCGAAGCACAGCCTGATGCTGGCCACGGCCGGTGTGGAATGGGAGCCTGAAACTTGGGCCGCAGTCGCTCTATTCTCTACGGACGAGGATGGAGGATCATGGGAAGCCCGAGAGAAATCAATCCGGACCAATATTGGAAACGCACAGCTCGCTCAGCGCTTCCGCGCCGGGTAGAGCTCGATCCAGGACTCCTCGTCCGCGGCGGCTTTGCGAAGCGTCAGCGCGATTTGATCCCGCAGGATCTGCCGCGTCCAGCTGTAGCTCGGCGCTCACGCGCGTCGACACCTCGGTGTGCTCGCCACAGATGACGATCACCTGGTCCGCGTCACGGATCCTTTGGCGCACGCTCGCGCCCTCGGGATTCGCGGTGCTTGAGCGCTTGGAGCCGGCCAACACCGCGAAACCGGAGCTGGGTGTCCTGGACTGCGCGAGAAGCAGCTCGTAGAGGTCCTCGTCATGTTGGATGTCGAAACTGACGAAGACGTGGACCTTGCATGCTCGCTCGAGGCGGGCCAGCGCGGTGCCGCAGCGCGGTTTCATGACGGAGTGCGGGAGCGAAGGAACGCCAGGTACTTGAGCAGCTCCTCCTCCTCCTCGGCGGTCAGATCGTCGATCGCGAAGGCGGCCAACCTCTTGCGGCGCCCGCCGCCGTTCTCGGAGGGCAGCAGGTAGCCGGCTTTCTCCATCAGCGCCTCGTAGGGCACGGCGTAGACCTCGGCCAGGCTGTGCAGCACGTTGGGCGACGGCTTCTTGATCTTTCCGTTCTCGAGCTGGCTCAGGTACGCGTTCGAGACGGCCTTGTCCGTGGCCTCCTCGACCTCCCGGAGCGAGAGCCCCTTGGCCCTACGCAGATCGGCCAGCAGGGCGCTGAGCTCGGCGGGTTGCCCTATGAACGCGGAGGGCTTGCGCCGGGGTCGCGTGCCGCCATTTCGCAGGCTCCTCAGTGTCGTCCCAAACGCTTGATATGTCAAGCATTATGCTTGGTGGCTCGACATGATGAATTCGCTTTGTATACTTAGCAGCTCGGAGGAAGAGAAAAAACGTGAGGGATCGAAGGAAAGACCGGAAACTTGGGGCGGACGGCCCCGGCCCCCCGAGGCCTGCTCCCCCTCCGGCACCCCCGAAGGTCCCGGGTCCCATCCCCTGGATTCCGATGGAATCCGCCTCCGCCATGCCCCCCGTCCGCAGCCCCACATCCCACCTGGGGTGTGGGGCCATACACCCCGGCGCCCGGAAGGTCAGCCCGGTGCTCCGGCCGAGCCCTCGCGAAGCATCCCGCCATCCCGCTCTGCGGCTGGTGCGACAGACCGCTCTTCGGCTCGTCGGGAAGCCGGCTCTTCGGCTCGTGGCACGGCCGGCGGCCGACTGACGGCCCCAGGAGATCCATCCATGGAACAG
>JARRMU010000245.1:0-3350 GCA_037385645.1 Gemmatimonadales bacterium | reverse complement strand
GGCTGACGGTGGCGCTCACGTAGCTGGTGCCCGCCGGGATCGAATCCGTAACGGTCGCGTTGCTGACGTCCGCCGGCCCGTGGTTGATGACGTCGATGTCGTAGACGATGTTTCCACCAACGGTTACGGGGTCGACCCGGTGGGTCTTGGTGATCGACAGGTCGGCCTGTGGCCCCGTGACGTTCGTCCCCGCCCTGTCGGAGTCGTTGTCCGGGTTCGGATCCTGGACCGAGCTCACAGCCCAGGCCCGGTTGTCCACGAAGCCGACCTGCTGCGTGGTCGTCATCAGGGTGATCCGAATGAACTCCCCGGCAGCGAGCGTCCCGAGATCACAGGTCAGGATGTCCCGGCTCTCGTCACAGGAGCCCCCGGTGGACGTCACGTCGTTGAAGTCTGTAGTGGGAGGCAGCGTGTCGGTCACCATGACGTCGGTCGCGTCGTTGGGTCCGTTGTTCGTCACCAAGATGGAGTAAACGATGTCCTCTCCGACCGCCACCGGGTCCTGGTCGTCGTCCTTCAGGACCGACAGGTCGGCCAGTCTCTTGATGGCCGTAGTCTCAGTGTCGGAGTTGTTGGTGTCGTCGCTGTCGACCACGCTGCCCGTCACCCGGCCCGTGTTGATGACATCTCCCAGCTCCTCGGCACGCAACGTCAGCTCCACGGTTGCCTCGAACAGCGAAGGTAGAGTGCCCAGAGCGCAGCTGACGGTGCCGGCATCCTCGCTGCACTCACCCTGCGACGCGACGGCGGAGACGAAGGTCGTCCCTTCCGGCACCGTGTCTGTGACGATGACGCCGGCCGCGTCGTTCGGTCCCCTGTTCTTCGCCGTCAGGGTGTAGAGAATCTCCTCGCCGACCGCCACCGGGTCCTCGTCATCCACCTTGGTGATCTCGAGATCGGTGGTGAAGGCCACCACGAGCGTGGACTCCGAGTCGGAGTTGTCGCTCTCGTCCGGATCCGGCGCGTCGGAGGAAACCGTGACCGTGTTGGCTACGCTGCCCTCCTCATCTGCCCGGAGGGTGAGGGTGACATCGGCGTGCTCTCCGTCCGCCAGGTCGCCGAGGTCGCACGTCACGGTGCCGGCCGTCTCGGCACAGGAGCCCTGCGACGCTTCGGCCGAGACGTAGCTGGTGCCGTCCGGCACCACATCGGTTACCTCCACGCCGGTGGCGTCGCCGGGTCCGTCATTGCGAACGGTGATGTCGTACACGATGTTCGCCGACAGTGACACGGCGCCGGCCGGGCCGAACTTCGTGACCGATAAATCGGCCTCGACGAGCTGAATGGTCGTCGTCTCACTGTCGCTGTTGTTCCCGCCGTTGGGGTCATCTACGTCGCTGCTCACGCTCGCCGTGTTCGTCACCTGCCCGGCCTGGTCCGCCGTGACCCTCAGCGTGACGGTGGCGGTGCCGCCGCTGGTGAGGCTTCCAAGGGCGCAGGTCACGGTTCCGCTGGCCTCCACACACGATCCCTGCGAGATGGAGAACAGCGTGATGAGGGCGAGCGTCGAACGAGATCTAGTCATCTTTTCTGCACAGTTTCCGCTAAGTGAAGAGCCGTTGACGGACGGGGCCTATTCTATCGCCATTCGTCGGGCCGTGCACCGCCGGGCAGCGACAGGACCGCCTCAGCCAGCACGCCCGCGCCGAAACGAATCGGGTCGGTGGCGGGAAGGCCCGTGAGCTCGCCGGCTCGTTCGACCTCTCGCCTCGCCTCCGCCTCCGGCTTCCCGTGCGTGTTGCAGGCGATCGCCACGACGCGAACGCGCTCCTTCGGGCATACCCATGACATCGCGTCCTCGTGGAAGCGCACCACCTCGTCCAGGGGTGGGATCTTCACCCAGTCGTGGTGGCCTCCGTAGATCGTGCTGCGCTCGGGCTTCGTGCAGAGGAGGAGCGCCTGGGGCAGGGCGCCGTGCATGAGGCTGAGCGTGACGCCGGAGTATCCCGGGTGGAGCAGCGAGCCCTGGCCTTCCAGGACGATGATGTCGGCTCCCGGGTCCGCATCGAGGACCAGGCGCTCTGCCGCGCCGGCTACGAAGTCGGCGACGACAGCGTCGACCGCGATGCCCCGACCTTCGATCATGATCCCGGTCTGGCCCGTGGCCGCGAACTCGGCTCGCAAGTCTCGATCCTGTCGCGCAGGAAGACATGGAGTCCGCTCCACACGTCCAGCCCGCTCCGGATAGCCTCGCCGATCGCCGGACGCCACTCCTCCGGGAGCCGTCCGCCTTGCGGTGCGATCCCCAGGAGAAGGGAGTCGGGCGGGGGATTGAGAGCCAATGTGTCGGCAAGATCCGAGAGGATGGGAATCCCGTGGCCGAAGCCGAGGACCTCGGCGGCGTCGCGACCTGCCTGGGTTGAATCGAGGACGGCGGCGACGCTCTCGGGTCGATACCGGATGAGGCAGGCCGCCGTCTTCGCCCACTCCATGTCGAAGAGGCCCTCGGCGAGGATGACGGCGCGGGAAGGCCTCAAAGCTGCTCCTCCCGGCCGAGCCATTTCTCCACCCGCGGCGCCTGGTATGTCCGAAGGAGCTCCAGAAGAGCGGCAGGCTCCTGTTCCACGAGGAGCATGCGGCGGTGCTCGGGCGCCAGGAAACGCTCGCCGACCGCGCGGTCCAGCGCGGCCAGCATGCCGTCCCAGTAGCCCGCCACGTTCAAGAGCCCGCAAGGCTTGTCGTGGTATCCCAGCTGACCCCAGGTGAGCGTCTCGAACAACTCCTCCAGCGTGCCCATGCCGCCCGGAAGGGCGATAAAGGCGTCGGCCAGTTCGGCCATCGTTGCCTTCCGTTCGTGCATCGACTCGACGACACGAAGCTCCGTGAGGCCGTCGTGCCCCACCTCACGGTCGAAAAGGGCCTGGGGGATCACACCGGTCACGGAGCCTCCGCCCGCCAGCACCTCGTCGGCCAGGATGCCCATGAGGCCCACGCGTCCTCCGCCGTAGACGACCGAGATCCGCTCGCCGGCCAGCGCGCCGCCCAGCGCTCGGGCCGCAGTCGCGTACTCGGGCTTGGCTCCGGGGCTCGATCCGGCGAAGACGCATACGCTGCCGAGGCGGGTCATGATGGGTCGATCACGATAGGCGCGGCACCCATAGGCGGATCATTCGATTCCGGTCATTCTTCCGAGATGATCAACTCGCGGAAGGCGGGGAAGAGCCTGGGATTGGCGGCAACGAGGCCTCCCGGCCACAGAGGCTCGCCGCAGTCGGCGCCCGGGTTGACACCGAGGCTTTCGCTGTACCCGGGCACCCGCAGGCGCTCGACCAAGCCGCCAGCCTCCCTGATGATCAGGATGCCCGCCGCGAAGTCCCAAGGCATCAAGGCAAGCTCCCAAAAGGCGTCGA
>JARRMU010000244.1:0-2500 GCA_037385645.1 Gemmatimonadales bacterium | reverse complement strand
GGGTGGCCCAATCGGGATCGCCGTGACGGCGACCGTCGGAATCCTCGGGGGTACGCTGGCCAAGGCCGTCGGATTCAACATTGCGGCTCAGATGATGTCCTACTTCGCTGCGGCTTGGATGATGCAGGCGCTGTTTGGGATATGATCGCTCGAATCGGCAATGGCAGCCCGTCGTCCCATCGCCCCGCGAACGACCGGTCCCAGCTGGCGCTCTACGTCAGCGCGGGACCCCGCATGGTGTCCTATGCCGTCGATGTGACACGTGGCGCACTGGCCAGGATGGATGGGTCGGTGAGACTCCCGGAAGCGGTGCAGTTTGCGTGTCCGGATGGTGGGGGGCAGCACCTCTATGTCGTGTCGAGCAACGGGGCTCCCGGCGCCGCCGGCACCCACCATTACGCGAGTGCGCTCCGGATTGATCGGGAATCCCGCCGTCTGTACCCGCACGGAGAGCCGATACGCCTGCCGTCGAGACCACTCCACATAACGACGGACAGAACCTCGGAACACGCGCTGATCGTGTACAACGGTCTCGATACGGTCACCGTTCTCAGGATCGCGCGCGACGGCAGCTTGGGGGAGGAGGTACGACAGCCGGCCAGTCTGCACACAGGGCACTTCTCCCATGAGATCGCTGTCACGCCTTCCAACGAAGCAGCGATCGTCGTAGCCAGAGGTACCAACGCGACCGCGGTCGAGCCCGAACACCCCGGCGCGCTGAACGTGCTCAGGTATACCCAGGGAGTCCTGGAGAATCGGACGTCAATTGCGCCCAATGGCGGATATGGTTTCGGGCCACGCAATATCGCCTTGAACCCACGAGGGCCGTGGCTCTATGCCTCGCTGGAACGCCAGAATCAACTGTGTGTGTTTCCCTTCGAGGGAGATGCCGTCGGCTCTGAGCCTCTCTTTCAGAGCGACACGCTGGCGGACGTAGAGAACGTCCGGCCCATGCAGTTGGCTGGCGCCATTCACATGCACCCCACCGGGCGATTCCTCTACCTGGCGAATCGTGCGTTTGGTGCGATGGACGTGGACGGCAGGAAGCTGTTCTGCGGTGGCGAGAACACAATCGTGGTCTATGCCATCGACGACCGCACGGGTGAGCCCACGAAGATTCAGACTGTCGATACGCACGGGATCTACGCCAGAACCTTCAGCATCGACCCGAGTGGACGAATGCTGGTGGCAGCCAACATACGGTCGCTCGTGGTACGGCGGGGCGCCGCGGTCCAAGAGGTACCGGCGAACCTCAGCGTGTTCTCCATCGGCGAGGATGGCAGGCTCGAACATGTGCGCAGCTACGACCTGGACTTCGCCCCCGACGAACCGTTTTGGTCGGGACTGGTCGCCTATTCTGAATACGGCTCGCAGTAAGAACAGCACAGAGCTCAGTGAGAGAGCAAGACTATGCACAAGACCATTACCTCGGTACTCGGCGTTTGCCTGCTTGTTTTCGGCTGCCTGAAGGCCGCTGAAAGCGATGTGAGCAACCATCGGGTCACACAGGCCCAGATGGATGAATGGAAGGAATCGCTGTCCAACTGGGGCCGCTCCCGAAGGCAGGATAGCGGTTCTCCAGCGCATGGTGTCCGGCCCCCCCGCCCGTACAACCGGTTCCACCGACAGGCTCTCCATCGCTGCCCATGGCTACACCCTCACCCACTTCGATGCCTTCGGCCATCATTTCCTTGGCGGCAAGATGTATAACGGCTTTGAAGCCAGTGAACATGTCTCCATGGCCGGGGGCCTCTCGAGAGGCAGCATCGCCGCGTTCGAGGACGGCGTGTTCACCCGTGGCGTCATCGTCGACATCCCTCGGCTCAAGGGAGTGCCCTGGCTGGAACCCGGCACCCCGATATTTGTCGAAGACATCGAAGCCTGGGAGGCGGAAAACGGAATTCAGATCGGGTCGGGTGATGCGGTGTTCATTCGCACTGGCCGCTGGCAGCGTGAAGACGAACTGGGTGCCTGGAATATCGCCCGCACAGCAGCGGGACTGGATGCTTCCGTCATTCCCTGGCTTCATGATCGGGAGATTGCACTGGTGGGAACCGAATCCGCCATGAGTGTGGTTCCGTTCCCGGAAACCACCACACTGGATAATCCTGATGACTACTTGCCCGCGCACAACTTTGCGCTGGTGGCCCTGGGGATGCCGCTCATCGATAATGCCGACCTGGATGGTCTCGCCCGGACGGCGGAATCACTCGGACGCTATTCGTTTCTCTTGACCGTCGCGCCAATCCGCGTGACCACGGGCACCGGGGTTACGGTCAATCCGATCGCGACTTTCTAAAAGGGCAGGCTGGCCGTGGCGGATGGCTTCGCGCCTGTACTCATTGAAGCGCACCATGACGCCACGGCTTAGTCCATCGGGCAGAGGAGGGTAATGGGGATGGTGCTGTGGACAGGTGGGGGTACGCGCGGAGTCAGTTGTCGAGGCCGGGCGGCACTGACTGGTCGACCTCGAAGTCGTGCTCGGGCTCGGCGTTGAAGG
>JARRMU010000243.1:0-2595 GCA_037385645.1 Gemmatimonadales bacterium | reverse complement strand
AGTAGTAGACCGGAGCCTGGTCGCGAAGCTGCCGATAGACGGGGTACGGATCTTCGAAGATCTCGCGAGAGAGGGGGTGGTAGTAGATGCCCAACGGTCAGGCCTCGTCGCCGCGCGCATCCTGGCTGAACAGCTCGGCCACCGGTCTGAGGAGCGTGTTGCTGGGCTCCACCGGGTGCCGGGCCAGGGCGTGGAGGGCATTGCCGATCAGCTTGACCGTCGTCTCCGAGCCCGCGGCAGCCATCAGATTGCAGAACATCAGGACGTCGTTGTCCGACAGCGCTACCCTGGTTCCGTCACTGCTGACATGCTCGCCGTGGCAGATGAGGCTGATCATGTCGTCGCCCGGTTTGCGCCGGCGTTCCTCGATCAGCCCCTGGATGTATTTCGAGATCTTGCGGGAGGCCTGGACCGCTGCTTTGGGGACCTGCACCTGGCCCTCCTCGCGAGCGAGGAACGTGTCCCACCACTCGCGGAGCTGCGTGCGATCCTTGGCGGGCACCGCGAGCAGCAGCCCGATCACGTCCGACGGGATCGGATTCGCGATCTGCACGGCAGCATCGATGATCGTCCCGGGCCGCAGCGGATTCAGGTACTCGCAGACGATGCGTCGAACCTCCGGCTCGAGCGCCGCGATGCGACCCGGTGTAAAGAGTCGGCTGAGGATCCCGCGCAACTGGTCTTGTCGGGGAGGATCCTTCGAGACGATCGAGTACTTGCGGCCGTCCTCGTCGGGATTCTCGATGGCCGGTCCGAAGCGGCGAAGCTGTCGATAGACGGGGTACGGATCCTCGAAGATCTCCCGAGAGAGGGGGTGGTAATAGACGCCCAACGGTCAGGCCTCGTTCGAGAAGACACCGGGAGTCTCGCCGTAGTCGATGGGCGAGAGCTCGTTGAGTCCGCCATCGGCGTGCACGATGGTGCCGGTCATGAAGCGGGAAGCGTCGCTGGCAAGGAAGACGATCACGGGGGCGATCTCCTCCCGTGGATCGGCGCCCCGCCCCATCGGACAGCTCGCCGCCGTGCGCGTGTAGTTGTCGTACGGTGTGTCGATCATGCGCCGCTGCACCTCGGTCAGCGCGAACGGGCAGAGCACGTTCACGCGGATGCGGTGACGGGCCCACTCGTTCGCGGCCACCTTCGAGAGCGCCGTCGTCGCACCCTTCGCGGCGGAGTAGGGTGCCGTGTACTTCATTCCGGTGATCGCCGAACCCGACGTGAAGTTCACGATGGAGCCACCGCGCTCCTTCATGTGGGGAAAGCAGGCTTGCATGAAGCGAAAAGTCGCCAGGGGACCCGTCGCGTGGCTCAGCTCCCAGTCCTTCATCGATGTCAGCTCGAGCGCCATCACGGGAGCGAAGTACTTCGCGGCGTTCACCAGCACGTCGATGCGGCCGAAGGCGGAGGCGGTGTCTGCCACGCTCTGCTCGACGTCATCGGGCTTGGCCACGTTGCAGCGAGAAAAGTGCACCTGGCCGCCGGCGGACTCGATGCACTCCGCCGCCTCCTCTCCGGCCTTCGCGTTGATGTCCACGATCGAGACCGCTGCCCCTTCACCCGCGAGAACCTCGGAGACGGCGCGACCGATCCCCTGCGCGCCGCCGGTGACGAGTGCCTTGCGCCCTTCGAGAACTCCCATCGCGGATCCTCCCGGTACCCTCTCTCTAGTCGGTGCCTTCGCCACGCAGCTTCGCGGGGATTTCTCGTTTTGCGAGCTGCCACCGCGGCGCACGCCGCTCGCGGTACGCATCGACACCCTCTCGGCAGTCCTTGCTGGCGCCGAGCTCCTGGAAGATCTCGCGTTCCAGCAGGCGCGCCACGTCGGCGTCAGCCTGGCGGCATGCCGAGTAGATCAGACGCTTGGTGGCCGCTGCGGCGACCGGGGCTGCGTGGTCGGCGATCTCGCGCGCGATCGTGAGGGCCTCTTCAAGTACGGCATCCCGGGGCACGGCGCGCAGTGCCCACCCCATCCGGGCAGCCTCGCGGCCGTCGAATTTACGCCCTGTCAGGAGCAGCTCGAGGCTGCGCTGGGTGCCGACCAGCCGCGGGAGGATCCAGTGGGCGTTGCGCTCGGCGACGAGGCCCCGGCGAACGAAGGGCAGCGCCAAGGTCGCGTCCTCGGCGACGATCACGATGTCGCACTGGAGCGCCAGCGTGAGCCCGCCGCCGGCCGCTGTTCCGTTGACCGCGGCGATGACCGGCGTGAGTAGGCGCTGTGGATCGACGTCGACGTGCTCGGCGGGTGCACCTCCGGCCTCGCTCGAGAGCTGTTCGAACTCCTCGAAGGCCTCCTTCGTGAAGACAGCGTTTCCGCTTCCGAGGTCGGCGCCCGCGCAGAAGTCCCGGCCCGCGCCGGTGAGAACGATCGCCCGCACGTCGTCGCGGTCGTCGAGGCCGCGCAGGGCGCGGGCCAGCTCTGCGAACATCCCCGGTTCGAGCGCGTTGCGGCTCTCGGGGCGGTTCAGGGTCACCGTAGCGATTCCGGCTGTGGTCTCGACGCGCAGCGCCTGGAAGGGAGTCGAGTCCGACAAGGGCGGCCTACCTTCTCGGCATCCCCAGCACCCGCTGGGCCACGATGTTGCGCTGGATCTGGGA
>JARRMU010000242.1:0-3285 GCA_037385645.1 Gemmatimonadales bacterium | reverse complement strand
CGGCTCGCCTGACTGGCGCGGGTCTTGGTGGTTCCCTCGCCGAAGTAACAGCCGGGACTACAAGACGATGAATGAAGAGGGCACTGACCTCCCAACCGCGATTGCCGATCGGCTCACCAGGCCGTTCGCGCGAATTCTAAAGATCAAGGTCGCGACCGGCGTCATGTTGTTCGTTGCCACCGTCGCCGCCCTGACCCTGTCGAACTCAAAATGGTCCGTACCGTTTTTGGCTTTCTGGGATATACGCATCGGGCTGCATTTCGGAGCGCTGGATTTCACCCGTTCGCTGAGGCTGTGGATCAACGAAGGGTTGATGACCCTGTTCTTCTTTGTGGTTGCCCTGGAGCTCAAACATTCGCTTGTCCTGGGTAAGCTGCACACATTGCGCGTCGCCGCGTTGTCGTTCGCCGGGGCACTGGGCGGCATGTTGGTCCCCGCAACCCTCTATGTGGCGCTCATGAACAATCAACTCGAGACGCACAGTTGGGGGACCGTGGTTGCTACCGACACGGCTTTCGTCATCGGATGTCTCGCACTTCTCGGCTCCCGCATCCCACCGAGTCTTCGCCTGTTTCTCTTGTCGCTGGCGGTCTTCGATGACGTGGGTGCCATCCTGGTGGTGGCCGTGGGTTATGGAGAACCCCTGAACTGGGCAGCGCTCGGCCTCGCCGCCCTCGGCCTTGTCGCCACGCTGGGAGCAACGCTTGTCGGGATCAGGAGCGCGGTGGTTTACTTCCTGCTGGCCAGCGTGATCTGGCTGTGTTTGGACGCATCGGGCATCAATCCCACGTTAGCCGGTGTCGCGCTGGGTTTAATGACGTCGACGCACGGATGGGTGAGCGACGAGCGCCTGCGCGTAATCCTCGAGCGTGTGCTTGCCTATCCCAGAGGCGACCACTGGAGTGGGGATACCGCTGATCGCCGTGATCTTCAGCGGGCGGGCGTTGCGGTGGCGGAGGTGCTGTCCCCCGTCGAGCGGCTGGAAATGGCGCTGCACCCCTGGGTGGGCTTCGTCATTGTGCCACTTTTCGCATTTGCCAACGCTGGAGTCACGGTCTCCGGTGCAGACATCGGGCATCCGGTCGTCGCGGCAATCTTTGTCGGTTTGGTTCTCGGCAAGCCAATGGGTGTAATCGGCTCGAGTTGGCTCGCCGTGCGCCTCGGCCTCGCAACCAGGCCACCCGATTTGAGCTGGCCCCTCCTGGCGGCGGGCGGGCTCCTCGCGGGGATCGGCTTCACAATGTCGCTGTTCATTGCCGGACTGGCCTATCCACCGGTCGTGCTGGATGCCGCAAAAGTCGGGATTCTGGCGGCATCTGTGGCATCGGCTGCGGCAGGTCTTCTGATGCTGGTCGGCCTGACTTCGAAATCTCCAGGTCCTGGTTGACGCAGGCAACTCGCTATCGGCAGCGCGCCGTCGGCCGGACATTCACAATGCGCCGCATAATGCGTCCGGCCGTCCAGTGGGACGCGGACGCGTCCTTCGGCAACAGGGATGCGGGCACCATCGAGGCCCGCGTGCGAGTCGTCACGAGCGTGAGGCGATGGATTCTCCACCCGGATTCGGTAAAGCGTCGATGCCATATTGACTGTGGCCTCGAAGCCAGGCCAGGCATCTGGAATACAGGGCTCGACGACAAGAAATGCCCCTTCCCGGCGAATGCCGAGAATGCCCTCGACACCCGCGCGGTACATCCACCCCGCCGAGCCCGTGTACCACGTCCATCCCCCGCGCCCTGCATGCGGAGACACGGCATAGACATCGGCAGCGACCACGTAGGGTTCGACCTTGTACCGTTCGACCTGCTCGGGCGTTCCCGCGTGGCTTATCGGGTTGACCAGGGCAAACAACTCGGCGGCCTTCTCGCCATCACCCAACTTCGCATATGCCATGATCGCCCACATGGCGGCGTGGCTGTATTGCCCGCCATTCTCCCGCAGGCCCGGCGGATACCCTTTGATGTAACCAGGATCCAGTACCGTCTTGTCGAACGGCGGCGTGAACAGGAGGGCAAGGCCATCGTCACGGCGGACCAGGTGGGTGTCCAACGCCGCCATTGCTTCAGTGGCGCGCGCCGGACCGGCGGCACCGGACAATACGGCCCAGGACTGCGCGATGGAATCGATCTGACACTCCTCGCTCTCCTTCGTGCCGAGCCAGGTTCCATCATCACACGTGGCACGCCGGTACCATGCGCCATCCCAGGCCTCCCGCTCTATCGCTTCGCGCACCTTCGCCCCATGCGCGCGCCAGCGCTCGCCACGCTCGGCGTCCCGGGCTGCCGCTTGTGGTGCGAACAGCTCGATGGTCCTCACCAGCAGCCACCCGAGCCACACGCTTTCGCCCATGCCGCCCTCACCAACCCGGTTCATGCCATCGTTCCAGTCACCGGTACCGATGAGCGGCAGGCCGTGTTCGCCGGTGAGCTCGAGGGCTTGGTCGAGGCCACGGGCACAGTGCTCGAACAGCGAGGCGGATTCGTCCGAGACCATTGGCTGGAAGAAGGCGTCGTGCTCGCCGGAATTCAAGGTGGGACCGTCGAGAAACGGCACGATCTCATCCAGAATCAAGCTGTCATCAGTACAGGCCATGTACGTGGCGGTCGCGAAAGCGAGCCAGACACGGTCGTCCGAGATTCGCGTCCGTACCCCCTGCCCGGAATGCGGTAGCCACCAGTGCTGAACGTCGCCCTCGACGAACTGCCGGGCCGCGGCCAGCAGCAGATGGCGGCGCGTCTCTTGCGGTCTGGCGAACGTCAGCGCCATGCCGTCCTGAAGCTGATCGCGGAAGCCGTAAGCGCCGCTCGCTTGATAGAAGGCCGAACGCGCCCAGATGCGGCAGGCGAGGGTCTGATACAGCAGCCAGCCGTTCAGCATGATGTCCATCGCCCGATCTGGCGTGCTGACCTGAACCGCCCCGAGCACTGTCTGCCAGTGCTCGGTCACCTCCGCGAGAATGGCGTCGAGGTCGCTCTCGCGATAGCGGGCGATGAGCGCCCGGGCCTCTCCGGCTGAGCCGCATTGTCCGATGCACGAGACCACTTCGATGCTCTCGCCCGCGCCGATCTCCATCATGCCCTGCAAGGCTGCACAGGGGTCAAGGCCGGCGCCGGTTTTGCCGGACAGAAGCGCTGCGCCGAACAGCGCCGCCGGTGCCCCAGGGCCGCCGTTGCGGCCTAGGAATTCCGTGCGGTCGGCCGTCCAGGCCGTCTGCGGACCACCGAGATCGACAAAGGCACCCCGGCCGGGGACCGCGACGCTCCACGGGTTACGGGCCAGCATCGC
>JARRMU010000241.1:0-3418 GCA_037385645.1 Gemmatimonadales bacterium | reverse complement strand
ATCGCCTACCAGCTCGAGGAGCTCAAGGCGCTGAACAACGAGTACGACCTCAAGGCCGCCGAGGAGCTGTGCGCGATGGACCTCGGCGACAAGCCGTTCTTCGAGACTTTCGGGAGGCTACGGCGTAAGTACGCGGAGGAGGCCGGCGTGAAGACGCCCGCGCTGAGTCTCGAGCAGACGGCCGCGGGCCAGGGTGACTGGCACATGTTCCCCACGATGGTGAATCTGGTGGAGCCCGGCAGCATCCTCGGCTACCGATCGCTTCCCGACGGGAACGATCCCGATTCCTGCATCTTCGACGTGTGGTCACTCTACTTCTGGCCCGAAGGAGGCGCACCCCACGTGGAGCTCGAGTTCGTGGAGGACTGGAGCGACGGCAATTGGGGCGAGGTGCTGACCCAGGACTTCCGCAACATGGGCTGGCTCAACAAGGACCAGGAGATGTCCGTCCACAACGCCCATCGCATCGCCGACCGCTTCCTCTTCGGCGTGGATGGTTGAGCGGGGTGGACGATTGACCCGGGTCGCGCTGGTCACCGGCGGCGCGCGCGGCGTCGGGCTCGCCATCGCGAAGCGGCTGCTCGACGACGGCTATGCGGTGTGTGTCGTCGACATCAATGAGAAGGCCCTGGCCCGTCTGAACGAAGACGGCGACCGCGTCGAGGGGCGCTTCGAATGGTGTCACGGCTCGATCGTCGATCGCGTCGAGATGGAGCGGGTCTTCGCGGACCTGGTGGGTCGTCGCGGGCGCTTCGACGTCCTGGTGAACAACGCCGGCATGACACGTGCGGGCACGCTTCTCACGCAGACCGACGACGAGTGGGACGTGGTGGTCGACACCAATCTGAAGGGGCCCTTCATCTGCAGCTCCATCGCCGCGCGCTACATGAAGCAGGGCGGCGGTGGCGCAATCGTGAACATCGGCTCGGTATCGGCCCACGGGATCCGCAGCGGCCCGCCGGCCTACGCGGCCGCCAAGGCGGGGCTGGAGGGGCTCACCCGCAACTCGGCCATCGAGCTGGGGCCCGACGGCATCCGCGTGAACCTGATCGTGCTGGGCACAATCGCGTCGAGGTGGCTGCTCCAGCGCAAGAGCGAGGCGGAGCTCGCCGAGATCCGGCGAAGCACCCTGACCGGTCGACTCGGCGAGCCCGAAGACGTTGCGTCCGTCGTCTCGTTCCTGGCCTCGGAAGACGCGGGTCACGTGACGGGCCAGCTATTCTCGGTTTCCGGTGGACAGTGGCTGCCGTGAGCGGCTCCAGCGGGGAGCAGGCGTGAGCGATCCCAAGGGCGATTCCAGGGGCTACGGCGCCGGGTTCGAGAGCGACGAAGATCCGGAGTCCTGGGTCCTCTACGAGAAGCTCGACGGCGGCATCGCGCGCATCACGCTGAACCGGCCGCAGCGACGCAACGCAATCCTCTCGCCGGACATGCACTTCGTCATGGCGGAGCGGCTGGCGACGGCCCACGAGGACGACGAAATCAAGGTCATCGTGCTCGCCGGAGCAGGGAGCGACTTCTGCTCGGGCGACGACGTGCGGCGCATGCCGGTGGAGAGGGCCGGGCTCGAGAAGGGGAAGAAGCTCCCCCAGACGGCGCGGATCCGGAACGCCGTGCGTCTCGACGAGAACCTGCGAAACCTCCTCTACTGCTCCAAGACCGTGATCGCGGCCTGTCAGGGCGCCGTGATCGGCGCCGGTCTCAATCTCGCCCTGGCGGCGGACCTGCTCGTCGCCTCCGATACCGCGTACTTCGCACGCCCGCAGGCGCGGATCGGCTTCGCGGGGTTCAGCACCGCGCTGCCGCTGGTCCTGCTCAAGCTTGGGATCAACCGGGGCTACGAGGCGATGATCACGGGACGCAAGGTGACCGCGAGCGAGCTCCAGCAATGGGGCGTCGTGAACTCCGTGGTGTCCGAGGCCGACCTGGCCGACGAGGCGCTGCGGTACGCCACGGCCATTGCGAGCCACTCGGCGGACGGTCTCATGATCGGCAAGCACGGTCTCCAGATGTTCTGGGAGCTCATGGGCATGTCGACCTACGGGTCCTTCGTCAGGCTCGCGCACCCCCTGTTCACGAACCTCGTGTGGCGAGACGACGAGTTCAACTTCTTTCGCGAGCGCAACGAACGCGGGTCGGGAATACGCACAGCTCTCGCCGAGGCACGTTACGAAGGGCCTCGAGTTCCCGGAAGGGCCGGTGGCCCTGCCCGACGGCGGTGTCCTCGTCACCGAGATTCGCGGCGGTCGGGTGACCCGGGTCGAACAGAGCGGCGAACGAAGCACGTGCGCGAACACCGGCGGGGGGCCGAACGGAGCCGCCTTGGGTCCCGACGGAGCGCTGTACGTGTGCAATGCCGGCTGCGCGAGCTGGGCCGAGCGTCCCTGGCCCTATCCCGACCCCGATGCGATCGCGCTCCTCCTTCCCGCGGGGCACGTCGACGGGGAGCCAGAGCCGAGCATCCAACGGGTCGAATTGCAGGCCGGCAGCGTCGAGTCTCTCTACACGGACTGCGATGGGATGGCGCTCAGGCGACCGAACGACATCGTGTTCGACTCCGAAGGGGGGTTCTGGTTCACCGACAGCGGCCGCGGCACGGCTCGGAGCCGGGATCTCACGGGCGTGTTCTATGCGCTGCCCGACGGGTCGCGGATCGAGGAGGTGATCCAACCGCTCGAGATGCCCAATGGGATCGGGCTCTCGCCGGACGGTCAGACCCTCTACGTCGTCGAGACCCGGACGCGGCGGCTGTGGGCCTGTGCGCTCGCAGGCCCCGGCAGGTTGAAGTCGCGTCGCGGCCTCGCCACGGTTCCTTCCGGGGGACCGCTGAACTTCGGAGGGTGTGACTCGCTCTGCGTCGATGCCGACGGCAACGTGATCATCGCGACGATCGGTACGGGCGGCGTCACTGTCGTCTCGAGGGACGGTGACATCGTCGCGCACGTTCCGGTCGACGACCCGATGACGACGAACGCCTGCTTCGGTGGACCGGATCTGCGCACCCTCTTCGTGACGGCGGCTGCGACCGGCCGTCTTCTCGCCTTCGACGACTGGCCCGTGCCGGGCCTCCCCCTCGCCTTCGGATAGGGATCATGGATTTCGGCTTCGACGAGGAGCAAATCCAGCTCGCCGCCAGCGTGCGAGAGGTGATCGAATCCCGGTACCCGATTGCGTACGTGCGCGAGATGCTCGGCGATCCGCGCGGCTTCTCGAAGGGTTTCTGGGGCGACGCAGCGGAGCTCGGCTGGCTCGGGCTTCTCGCCGAGGAGCGCTTCGGCGGAGCGGGGCTCGGACCCCTCGAGCTGGTCGCGGTCCAGCAGGAGCTGGGGCGCGGCGTCGTACCGGGGCCCTACTTCTCCTCCGCGGTCCTCGCCACCTCGTTACTGGAGCGGCTCGGATCGGAGTCACAGAAGACGAG
>JARRMU010000240.1:0-3372 GCA_037385645.1 Gemmatimonadales bacterium | reverse complement strand
CCGCGACACGTGTTCATGGGCGCCCGCAAGCTCGATTCTGATGACGTCCCACCGAATCGCTGAGCACGGCCGGTCCCCGCCACCGCTCGAGAGGAGAGCAAGATGGAAACGCGAAGACTCGGAACCAGCGACCTGGAGGTGTCGGCTCTCGGCTACGGCGCGATGGGGCTGAGCTTCGGTTACGGCCCGGCAGCGGACAGGGAGCAGGCGGTCTCGCTGATCCGTGCGGCTGTCGGGCGCGGCGTGACGTTTTTCGACACCGCCGAGGTCTACGGCCCCTTCACCAACGAAGAAGTCGTGGGCGAGGCCCTCGCGCCCGTGCGGGACCAGGTAGTGATCGCCACCAAGTTCGGCTTCAACGTCGATCCGGAGACGGGGGAGAACCGCGGGGGCCTGAACAGTCGTCCCGAGCACATCAAGACCGCGGTCGAGGGGATGCTGGAGCGACTTCGTACCGACCGCATCGACCTCCTTTACCAGCACCGGGTCGACCCGGAGGTGCCGATCGAGGACGTCGCCGGGACGGTCAGGGATCTGATCCAGGAGGGCAAGGTGAGGCACTTCGGGCTCTCGGAGGCCGGTGTGCAGACCATCCGTCGCGCCCACGCCGTCCAGCCGATCACAGCCCTCCAGAGCGAGTACTCGCTGTTTTGGAGGGAGCCGGAGGAGGAGATTCTGCTCACCCTCGAGCAGATCGGCATCGGGTTCGTTCCCTTCAGTCCACTCGGCAAGGGATTTCTGACCGGCAAGATCGACGAGACCACGGAGTTCGACGACTCCGACTTCCGCAACACGGTGCCCCGCTTCGATCCGGAGAACCGGGCCGCGAACCGGGCCCTCGTCGACCTTTTGATCACAATCGCGGAGACGAAGCAGGCGACGCCCGCACAGATCGCGCTCGCGTGGCTTCTCGCCCAGAAGCCGTGGATCGTGCCGATCCCGGGGACCACGAAGCTTCACCGCCTCGAGGAGAACCTCGCATCGGCCGATCTCGAGCTCACGTCCGCCGACCTCGAGGAGATCGAGCGTGCCGCCGCACAGGTCACCGTGCACGGAGCCCGCTACTCCGAGAGCGCACAGCGAATGATCGACCGGTAGGTACCGTCGTCGTCCCCGTCTGGTTCGGCGGCGACCCGGGGGCGACAATGGGAGGGCTAACGACAGGCAAACGGATCTGGGACAGCGGACTTGACACGTCTTCTTGGGCAACCGCATGGTCGCTTCTAGTGGACGCACCGCCGAGACCTCAGTCGAAGGGAGTAAGCCCCGTGACTCGAATCTGCCTCGCTTTGTCCACCGTGATAATCGTGGCAACGGCGACGACGCCCGCCCGGGCCCAGGAGTCGGACAGGCCGAAGTCCGACGTGGACAGTGTGACGTCAATCTCGGACAGCTCGGCCTCGGTCTCGGACAGCTTGATCGCAGTCTCGAGAGGTCCGGGCGCGGGCTCCGCGTGCATCTGCCCGAAAGAGGGTCGCTGGGACGCGCTGAACCTGGAGGGCTCGATGGACTGCAAGGGAGCCGTCGCCCTGTCCAAGAAGCTCGGAGAGGTGCGCGACGATGGAGTGATCTTCGTCCTGGAGGATGACTGCTCGAGGGTCTTCGGCGACAGCATGGATGGCGACGAGGATGTGCTGATGACCAGAGTCGAGGAAGGTTGCGGGTACGAGGGCACGATCGAAGGCACGCACGATGGGGTCACCATGGTCATCGATATGCTCTGGACCGTCGAAGCTCAGGGGTTCATCAGGGGAGAGATGAGCTCGAGCACGGACATGGGGCCCATCTCCTGCGATTTTTTCGCCTGTCGTCGAGGCCCGGGCGGCAACGGGGCAGCCGGCCAGGCAGCTCCGCCCACGAGCTCACGCCGAATACAGGGAGCCCGCTATCGCAGCGGGCTCTTTTCATGAGGTGGGCGAACTCGGAGCGCGTACGCTCTTCGTGAGCATCCCTCCCCTCTGTCTGAGGTGAACGGCTTCCGTGGGTTCAGGACGCCTCTCGTCAGAGGCGACTCAACCGGTCCCTGGAAGAAACCGCTGTCTCTGCGGACGCGTATGGGGAACGACACGACTGGAAGGTAGATCGGCATCCGAGGGAGGCCCTGCCGCATGCGCGTAGCTGATCGATGGGTATCTTCCTGGCTCCTGGCCGGACTAGCTCTGGCCGGCCCGCTCCGGGCTCAGCCCACACCTTCGAATGTCGCGACCGTCGTGGCCCCGGAGAGCTTCCAGGAGATCCGCGGCGCCATCCTGGGCCAGGTCAGGTCGGGCGATGTGCCACGCTGAGTCCCACGGGACGTCAGCTCGCCATCCTCGGTCTCCTATTCCTGATCTTCGTCCTGATCGGAATGCTGAACGACACCAGGCCGGCTCGGCGGCTAGGTGGATGGATCGAGCGCGAATATCTCAATCGATTCCCGCCGTACCGAATTGTCCGCGATATCACGCGGCAGCTGGGCGGCGAGGATTTGAGGAGCATGAAGCCGGCGCTGCTCGACCTGGGCCCCGGAGTGCGCACCGTCGCGTTCATCGTTGAGGAGTTGGAGGGCGATCGTCTGACGGTGTACCAGCCCCTGACATCGCTTCCGACTATGGGGACACTGAAGATCGTGGACTCCGACAAGGTACAGCCCCTCGACACCGCGTTTATGGATGCGGCGGGCTGGTACTTCAACTGGGGCGCCGATACGCAGGCCGTCCTGGAACCGAGGCAACCTGCGGCCACGAAAGGGGACGGCCCATGAACCGACGAGCGGTCCTCCTGCCAGCAGCCCTCGCCGGGATCATGGTGGGCTGCTCTTCTTCCGATGACCCGGTCGAAGTCAGCAACATCGAAGTCGTTCACGTGGTGTTCTCCGAGATATGGAGCAAGGGAAGCGTTGAGCTGATCGACGATCTATTCGCGGAGAACTTCGTGGGCCACTTTCCCGAAGGAACCGTTCACGGTCGAGAGGGGGTGCGGGCGCAGGTCTCTGCCCATCGCGAGGCCTTTCCAGACTGGACGGAGGAAGTGGAGGATACGATCGCTGATGGGGACCGAGTTGCGGTGAGATTCACGTCACGCGGTACCAATCTGGGAGATTTTCTCGGGAATCCACCGACGAGAAACCGAGTTGAGATTTCCGAGGTTGCCATCTTTCGACTCAGTGACGGCAGGATCGTCGAGCAATGGGTCTATCCGGACATACTCAGCTTGCAGCGCCAGTTGAATCAGCAGGCGCCGGAGTGATTCGGGCGTGCAGATCTCGCCCTGGGAGTTCGCAAAATGGAGCGGGAGTCGCCGAGAGCCACGACTCTAAGTAGATTACTGGCACATAGTTAGCCGGGGTGGCGGAACGGCAGACGCGAGGGACTTAAAAGATGGCGCCTCTCA
>JARRMU010000239.1:0-3292 GCA_037385645.1 Gemmatimonadales bacterium | reverse complement strand
CTCATGCTGGTCGTGGTGTTCGTCCTTCCCGTCTTCTGGCCGCTCACCCAGTAGGGGCCCCCGGAGCCTGCGACAGCAGCTCGCTCCGCCTCACATCGATGGGCCGGGGCTTGTCCATACGCGAGCGCTCCAGCCAGTTTCACCGGCCAGGGCCGATGAGGGTCTGCGATTCTGCGGTCCGACCGATTGGTGGGCGGGTGACCCAGTTGTTTCATATGCGCCGCGCTTTCCGAGCGCGAGCCGACGGGAGAGAGATCATGCGGAAGAAGACCAGGCGGCGGGCCACGAGGAGTCTAATACTGGCCTGCGCTGTTGCGATCGGGCTGGTGGAGCCGGCTTTCGCCCAGGATGCCGGAGAGCCGACCAGGGACCAACTGGAAGGTGGGTACCCCGAGCGGCCGTACTCGCCCTATGCGGGAGGCGCGATCCCGACCCGGGTCTTCTGGGGGGACACTCACCTGCACACGTCGTTTTCGATGGATGCCGGGGCCTTCGGAGCTCGCCTCGGGCCCGAGGATGCCTACCGGTTCGCCCGCGGCGAGGAGGTACGATCGTCGACCGGGCAGCGGGTCCGGTTGGCACGTCCTCTCGACTTTTTGGTGGTCGCCGACCACTCCGACAACATGGGTTTCTTTCCAGACCTGTTCTCGGGCGATCCGAAAATCCTTGCTGACCCGACAGGGCGACGCTGGTACGACATGGTCCAGGCCGGAGGCGAGTCGGGCGTCGAGGCGGCGCTGGAGATCATCGATGCCTTCTCGCGTGGCGAGTTCCCGGAGGCGTTGATGTACTGGCCCCAGTCGACGGCGTACAAGGACACATGGGCCAAGACGATCGGCGCGGCAGAGGCCTACAACGACCCGGGCCGGTTCACGGCCTTCATCGGCTACGAGTGGACCTCGCAGGTGCCGCCAGGAAACAACCTGCACCGGGTGGTCATCTACCGCGACGGTGCCGACAAGGCGAGCCAGACGGTTCCCGCGACGACGTACCCACCACACGGCAGCACCGATCCGGAGTACCTCTGGAGGCTCCTGCAGGCCTACGAGGAGAAGACCGGCGGCGAAGTGCTGGCGATTCCCCACAACGGCAACCTCTCGAACGGGATGATGTTCCCGCTGATCAATCCGGTCGACGACGAGCCTCTAACACCCGAGTACGCGCAGACCCGCTCCCGCTGGGAACCGCTGTACGAGGTCAGCCAGATCAAGGGAGACGGCGAGGCCCATCCCTTCCTGTCGCCGAACGACGAGTTCGCCGACTTCGGCACGTGGGACAAAGGCAACCTCAACCTGAGCGCTCCCAAGACCGACGACATGTTGAAGCACGAGTACGCGCGCAGCGCCCTCGAGCTCGGCCTGAAGCTCGAGGAGGAGCTGGGCACGAACCCGTACAAGTTCGGCATGATCGCCTCCACCGACAGCCACACGGGGCTCACGACGGCGGACGACGACAACTTCTTCGGTAAGCACTCGGGCTCGGAGCCGAGCCCAGAGCGCATGCAGCACCCGTTCGCGCAGTTCGGCGACCAGACGATCTACGGATGGGAGACGCTCGCCGCCGGGTACGCGGCGGTGTGGGCGCGTGAGAACACGCGTGAGGCCCTCTTCGATGCCATGCAACGCAAGGAGGTCTACGGTACCACCGGGCCCCGGATGCTGGTGCGGTTCTTCGGCGGGTGGGACTTCGCCGCGGACGACGCCAACACACGTCAACCGGCCGTGGCAGGCTATCAGAAGGGCGTACCGATGGGTGGCGATCTAGGATCCGATCGGCGCCAATATCGATCGAATTCAGATCATCAAGGGCTGGCTTGATGCCGAGGGCCAGCTGCACGAGAGGGTGTACGACGTAGCGGTCTCGGATGGACGCGAGATCGGTCCCGACGGTCGCTGCGACACGCCGGTCGGCAATACCGTCGACGTGGCGAACGCGACATGGACCAACACGATCGGCGACACCGAGCTCATCACCGTCTGGCGGGACCCCGACTTCGATCCCGGCGAGCGTGCCTTCTACTATGTGCGGGTGCTGGAGATCCCGACGCCTCGGTGGACCGCCTACGATGCCAAGTACTACGGCCTCGAGGTCGGCGACGAGGTGCCGATGATCACGCAGGAGCGGGCCTACACGTCGCCCATCTGGTACACGCCGTAGGGCGCGGACGAACTGGGAGATGAGCGGCGAGCGCCTTTCTTGGCGGCGGCTCTTTCGGGAGCCGCTCATCCAGTTCTTCCTGTTGGGCCTGGCCCTTTTCGTAGCCTACCGGGTCCTCGGAGGCGGCGATCGGGCGGAGCGCCCCGACCGCATCGTCGTCGATGCCGCCCAGATCGATCGGCTCTCGGGTGAGTTCTCCCGCGTCTGGATGCGCCCGCCGACCGGGGCCGAGATCGAGCGACAGATCGACGAGCACATCACGGAGGAGATCCTGTACCGGGAGGCGCTGGCGCTGGGTCTCGACCGGGACGACGAGGTCGTCCGGCGACGCCTGCGCCAGAAGATGGAGTTCCTCAACGAGTCGCTGGTCGAAATTCGGGACCCCACGAACGAGGAGCTCCAGGCCTGGCTCGACGCGCATCCCGACCGCTACCGCCGGCCTGCAACGGTGAGCTTCGTCCAGGTGTACGTCAGCCCAGACCGGCACGCCGATCCCGGACGCCGGGCCGAAACGGTTCTGGCGCGCTTGGGCGGATCTGCCGAGCCAGACCCCGGGATGGGGGATCCGACGCTGCTGCCGGACCGGATGCGTGCGTCCCTGGACGAGGTCGACCGGACGTTCGGCGGCTCGTTCGCGGAGGGGCTGGCGGGCGCGCCGCTCGACGAGTGGAGCGGCCCGATCGCGTCGGGCTACGGGCTGCACTTGGTCCGCTTGACCGCCAGCGAGCCCGCCCGGCTTCCGTCTCTGGCCGAGGTTCGCGAGGAAGTCGAGCGCGACTGGCGGAGCGACCGTCAGCAGAGGGCCGATGCGGCCTTTTACGATGCCCTGCGTCAGCGGTATGAGGTCCGCGTCGAGATGCCGGCCGCCGGCTCGAAAACCGGTGGCGGCGCGGCGGAATCCGATTCGTGAAGCGGCTCGCGGCGGCGCTCCTCCTGATGGGCAGCTGTGCGGTCGCTGCGTCGGCGGCCGCGGCCCACGAGGTGCGTCCGGGCTACCTCGAGCTGCGCCAGCTCGCCGACGACACGTACGACGTGATGTTCAAGGTCCCGGCGCGTGGGGATTGGCGGCTCGCGCTCGATGTACGCTTTCCGGCGCACTGCGTTTCGACCGACCCCACGCGGCGCTTCGACGGCG
>JARRMU010000238.1:2086-3340 GCA_037385645.1 Gemmatimonadales bacterium | reverse complement strand
CGACTGGCCGAGAAGACGCATTCATGCATGCAGGTCTGGTCGAAGGGCAGGTCGTAGAGGTCCTTCAGCCGGCTCATCACGTAGTTGGCGTTCAGCACCGCCCGCTCGCTCACCTCGATCAACCCCTCCCGCCCCAGCATCACTGCGTAGGCGTACGCCCGCGCGATAATCCCGAAGTTGCCGAAGAAGTTGGCGGTTCGACCGATGCTTTGCGGATTGTCGGCCGCCAGCGTAAAGCCGCCGTCCTTCCGCCGAACGATTCGAGGAGCCGGCAGGAAGGGGATGAGGGGCTTTTTCACACCCACCGGGCCGCTCCCGGGGCCCCCGCTGCCATGCGGCGTGCCGAAGGTCTTGTGCAGGTTGACATGGACCACGTCGAAGCCGACGTCGCCCGGACGCATCTGGCCGAGGATGGCGTTCAGATTGGCGCCGTCGTAGTAGACAAGGGCATCCACGCCGTGAGCCAGGTCGCAGATCTCCTTGATGTGCGGATTGAAGAGGCCGAGGGTGTTGGGGCAGGTCAGCATCACCGCCGCCACCTCGCTGTTCAGCGCAGCCTGGAAGGCTTCCAGGTCCATGTCGCCATACGGGGCGGTCGGTATGGTAACGACCTGGTAGCCGACCATGGCGGCGGAAGCGGGATTGGTGCCATGGGAAGAGTCGGGGACGATGACGTACTTCTTCTTGTTCCCCTTCGCCTTGTGGTACGCGGCGATCAGCATGATGCCGGTCATCTCGCCGTGCGCCCCGGCCATCGGCTGACAGGTGACCGCGTCCATCCCGGTGACCTCCTCGAGCAGATCGCCGACGTGGTAAAGCGTCGCCCGCGCACCCTGGGCAAGGGCTTCGCCCCCCGGCAACAGCCCGATCATCGGATGGAACGGCAGGAAGAACCTCGCTCCCTCTTCCATCGCCTTGGGGTTGTACTTCATGGTACAGGAGCCCAGCGGGTAGAACGTGGTGTCCACCCCGACGTTGCGGCGGGACAGCTGGGTGTAGTGGCGCACGACGTCCAGCTCGGAGAGCTCGGGAAGTCCGGCGGGCTCGGCGCGCAGGAACTCGCCTGGAAGCGAGGCTGCCTCGGGTACGTCGCTGGCCGGCAGCCTGACACCCTTCCGGCCGTCAACCGAAATCTCGTAAACCAGTTTCATAGCGCACCCCCCAGTTCCCGCGCCAGCAGGTCGATCTCTCCCCTGGTCCGCTTCTCGGTGACGGTCACCACCAGGGAGTTCTCCTCCCCCGGGTAATACGAAC
>JARRMU010000238.1:0-2043 GCA_037385645.1 Gemmatimonadales bacterium | reverse complement strand
CCGCCTTGTCGCGGTTGATCCGCGCCAGCTCTACGAGCCCCCGTTTCCCCAGGATCACCAGGAAGATCAGCCCGCGCAGGGCGCAGAGACTCTGGTTGCTGCAGATATTGGAGGTCGCCTTGTGTCGCTTGATGTGCTGTTCGCGGGCCTGGAGAGTCAGGACGAATCCGCGGCGTCCTTCGCGGTCGACGGTCTCGCCCACGATCCGACCGGGCATGTTCCGGATGTACTGCTTCTTTGCGGCGATAAAACCGAAGGCCGGTCCGCCGAAGGAGAGGTGGTTCCCGAGGCACTGCCCGTCACCGACGGCGATGTCCACACCCATCTCTCCCGGCGTCTTGAGAATCCCCAGCGATACCGCGTAGACGGCCGATACCAGCAGTGCGCCGCTCTTGTGCACCTGGGCCGCAAGGTCGCTGTAGTCGGCCACGCAGCCGAAAAAGGTCGGGTTCTGCACCAACACCGCGGCGCAGCGGCCGTCGAGCTTCCCGTCCAGGCCCTGTCGGTCCGGCATCCCGTTGACCGGCGGAAGTTCCACGATCTCCACCGGCAGGTTGGCGAGGTAGGTCCGCACGATCGCCCGGTGGAAGGGGTTTATCGCGCCGTCCAGGATGACCCGGTCCCGGCCGGTTACCCGCAGAGCCATCATGGCGGCCTCGGCCAGGGCCGTGCCCCCGTCGTAGAGGGAAGCGTTGGAGGCTTCCAGGCCGGTCAGGCTGCAGATGGCGGACTGGTACTCGAAGAGCGCCTGCAAGGCCCCCTGGGAGACTTCGGGCTGGTAGGGGGTATACGCGGTGTAGAACTCGGAGCGGCCGGCCAGGTGGTCCACCGCTGCGGGGACCACGTGGTCGTAGTACCCGCCGCCGACAAACGGAACGACGCGGCCGTTCTGCGCCGCCATCTCCTGCAGCCGGGCCATCATCTCGAACTCCGATATCCCGGGAGGAAGGTCGAAGGATCGGGCACGCAGCTCTTCCGGAATAGGGCGGAACAGGTCGTCGATGCTCCCGACACCGATGGCGGCAAGCATCTCCCGGATCTCTTCTGGGGTATGCGGCGTGAAACTCATCTCAGAGCCCCTTCTGATACTCGTCGTATTGTTCCTTGCTCATCAGATTCGCCACCTCGGAAGGATCGGTCATCGTCATGGTGGCCATCCAGGCCGCTTCCTCGGGAGACTCGTTGACGATCTCGGGCCGGGTGGTAAGCTCCTCGTTTACCGAGGCCACCGTGCCGGAGACCGGTGCGTAGATGTCGCTGGCCGCCTTCACCGACTCGATGGCGCAGAGCACCTCGAACTGCTTCACCGCCTTCCCCACCGCGGGAAGCTCCACGAAGGTGATGTCCCCCAGCTGGTGTGCCGCATAATCGCTGATCCCGACCGTTGCGATGTTCCCGTCGACCTTCACCCATTCGTGTTCCTTGGTGTAGAACATTTTGGACATACCGCTTCTCCTTGGGCGATGTAGGATCGAATCGCTGCTACGTGCGGACCGAACCACCCTCGTAGAAGGGCAATTCGCAGACCGTCGCCGGCATGCTGACCTTTTCGTGGCGGATGGAGAGCTCCGTCCCCATCGCCGCGGCATCGGGAGAAACCAGGCCGAGGCCGATTCCGCAGCCGAGCATCGGGGCGAAGCCCCCGCTTGTCGTGACGCCGACTTTCCTGTCGCCGCTCCAGATCTCGTAGTGATGGCGAGGGGAGCGGCGGGAACCTACCCGGAAGGACACCTTGGATCGTTTGAGCCCCGTTTCCCGTTGCCGCAAGAGGGCGTCCTTGCCGATGAACTCCGTATCGAAGTTGACGAACTTCTCCAGGCCGGCTTCCAGCGGGGTGACCGTCTCGTCGAGGTCGTTCCCGTAAAGGCTGTACCCCACCTCGAGGCGGAGGAGATCACGCGCCCCCAGGCCAGCCGGTTTCATGCGAGGGTCGTTCAGCAGTAGGTCCCACAGCTCGACCGTCTTCTCCACAGGGAGGAAGATTTCGTAGCCGAGCTCGCCGGTGTAGCCGGTGCGGCTGACAATCGCCTTGCTGCCGAGAAC
>JARRMU010000237.1:0-4590 GCA_037385645.1 Gemmatimonadales bacterium | reverse complement strand
GCCTACCAGGATTCGATCATCGCGCGCCAACAGGCGCTCCGCGGGACGTACGACACGCAGTTCCTGAACTATACGCTCTGAAAGCTGAGGGTCAGGGGCCCGCGGCAGCCACAAATCCTTTCCAGGCGGCCGCGCCGATCGGCGATCCGAGCACAGCTCGAGCCGGCGGACGCGGCTCTTCTGCATCTGGCGATCACATCCCCGTGAGATCCTGTGACCGTGCTGGCCCTACCGGAAGGGCTGCCAGTTCGGATCGCCGAGCATGGACCGGGCTATCCAGGGCACCGGCGGAGCGCCGGCCGCCATGAACTCGTCGTGGAAGGCCCGGATGTCCAGCTCCGCCCCCCGCGCCTCGAGGACGTCCTCCCGCAGCCGCCTGACCATCAGCTTGCCGAGCGTATAGTTCAGGTACTGCGGGTCGTACGTCCCGCGGAGCGCCTGTTGGCGCGCGTTGATCGAATCCTGGTAGGCGAGCGCACGGAACATCTGCTCGGATTCCTCGACGGTCATCCCCTGGGTGTGCAGGCCGATGGAAGAGAGATAGCGGACGGCCCGCAGCAGAGCGTCCTGCACGACCGCCAGGCCCAGCCGTGGGTTCGAGCCGGCCAGCCCCTGGCGCCAGGACATCTCCTCGGTGTAGTGCGCCCATCCTTCGGTCGTCACGTAGGCGGTGAGCAGCCGCTGCGTCTTCGTCGGCGCGCGGTTGATGTGGGTAAAGTGGTGGTAGTGGCCCGGGTATGCTTCGTGAGCCGACGTGTTGAGGATCGTCCAGCGGTTGTGGCGTCGCAGGAACTCTCCCGCCTCCGCCTCCGACCAGGATGCATCGACCGGATGGATGAAATAGAAGCCGGTGTTGACGGGCTCGAAGGGGCCGGGAATCATGATGTAGGCGAAGTTCGTACGCCTAAACGGCGGGATCTCCCTCACCTCGACCGTTCCCGGCAGTAGCGTCCCGACTCCCCCGTCGTCCACGAAGCTCGCGAGTTCGTCGATGTCGCCCGCGGCGGTCTCCACGACGGCGCCGGCGGCCGGGCTGTCCTCTCCCAACGCCTTGAATGCGGCCTCGACCCCCTGCCCGGGCACGATCTGCTCGGCCAGCAAGTCTCCCAGCGCATGCAGGCGCTCGACCTCCGCTCGCCCGATCTCCTCGAGGCGGTCGATGGGGAGGTCCACACCCGCGAGCAGCATGTTCATCCGGCGGTACAGCTCTGGACCGAGCGCATATTGACCGTGCGCCTCCGGCAGAACCTCCTCGGCGAGGTGCGAGGCGTAGTCCTCGATAGCCGCCGCCGCCGCATCGCGGGCGGCCGTGAATCTCGCCTGCAGCGCGGAATCCGCGGCCGACGTGACCGCCGCCGACAGGTCGCCGCGCAGAAAGGCGGGCAAGCCCCGAAAATTTACCAGTGCCGTCTCGACGAACGGGCCGGGCGGGGTCTCGACGTTGGCCAAAGCCGCTTCGAGAAGCGACGGAATCTCCTCCAGCCTCGTCACGACCGAACCCAACCGCTCTTCGAGGGGTGCGTGCTGCGAGAGCAGGAGAAGGGAGAGGTCCATCTGAGAGGCGTAAAAGCGCGGATCCTTTCGCCACGATCCGCGGCGGCTTCCGTCGGGTGGAAGTCGAAGTAGGTTTCGAAGAACTCCTCGATGATCGCGTCGAGATCCGGCAAGTCCATAGTCCCGTTCTACGGAGAACCGCCCAACTAGGCGTCAACGAAGGCGTGCCCCACGGTGAGTGCCGAGCGAAGTTGGCCGTGCGCCGCGCACTGAGCAACCTCCGCCCGAGAGCGCGTCCAAGAAGCGGGCGCGAGAGAGTCGTCGCTCTTCGACTTCGGACGATCGCCTTCGGACGGTAGGTTGTAGTCAGCCATGACTGCCGCGGCTCGTGCGGACGGACCTGGAGAGAGCCATGAGACGATCCATTTTTCGGTGCAAGTTCCCCTTCTCACGGCGACCGCGGCGTCGCCTCGCCGGGCTGACGCTCGCCGTACCGATCCGGCTGGCATGCCTCTCCGCTGCCCTCGGCGTGGCAACGGCGACGTCGCTCTCCGCTCAGCATGCCGGGCAAGCCACTCCAGAAGAAGCGATACCCGACCCGGCCACGGTGACGGCGGAGGCCTGGCAGGAGGACCTCAGGTTCCTGGCCGATCGCATCTCGGAGCAGCACCCGAACCCCTGGCACCACGTGACACGCGAGGAGTTCGAGGCGGCGGTGAGCCGACTGTACGGCCGGATTCCGGAGCTTGGGTACCCGCAAGTCCTGGTGGGCTTCATGCAGATCGTGGCCCTGCTGGGGCCGGGCGATGGGCACAGCCGGGTGCGGTTGGAGCCCCCGTTCATCGGCGCCCTCTATCCGCTTCGCCTCTGGTGGTTCAGCGACGGCCTGTACGTCCGGTCGGCAGCGCCGGAGTTCGCGAATCTGGTCGGCAAGCGGGTCCTCTGGATCGGAGACTCCAAGGTGGAGGACGCGGTCGAGCGGCTTCGCACCGTTGCCGCCGGAGACAACGCGTTCCATGAGCGGCTCAGCATTCCCGCTCTGATGCTCATGCCGGAGGTCATGTGGGGAGTCGGGGTCGCCGAGGAATCGAATCGGCTGAACATCGTCGTCGAAGATGCGTTGGGTGGTCAGAGCTCGGCGGTGCTCACCCCTCAGCCGATGGCCGAGGGTGCCCACCAGCTGCCGGACCTCGGCCACGACCCGGTTCGGCTGGGAGCGCCGGCTGACTGGCCGGCGATGTGGGTGCCGGGAGAGGAGACACCGCTGTATCTGAGTGATTCGGACAACTGGTACTGGGACCGGTATCTGGCCGAGGCCAGCACCCAGTATATCCAGTTCAACGTGGTCGGCGACAAGGAGGATGGGGAGTCCGTCGACGCCTTCATCGGGCGGGTATTGGACGCCGCAGAGCGCAACGGCGCCGAGAGGCTCGTCCTCGACATCCGGTTCAACGGGGGAGGGAACAACTTCCTTGCACGCCCGATCTGGCACCGGCTCGTCGGGAGCGACCGATGGAACCGGCCGGGGCGGCTGTTCGTGATCATCGGCCGCCGGACCTTCTCAGCCGCCCAGAACCTGGCCACGATACTGGACGAGCACACGCAGGCGATCTTCGTGGGCGAGCCGACCGGCGGATCCCCCAACCACTACAGGGACGCCCGCGCCTTCCGTCTTCCCAACAGCAGGCTGCGGGTCTCCATCTCGACGCTCTACTGGCAGGACGGCATGCCGTGGGACGACCGCCCCTGGGTGCCCCCCGACCTGGCGGCCGAGCTAAGCGCGGAGGACCTGCGGCGGAACCGCGATCCAGCTATGGAGGCCATCCTCGCCCTCGAACCGGGCGTCGCGGTCCCATCGCTCATCCAGCTTCTGCAGAGCGCCTATCAAACTGGGGGCATCGAGGCGGCGGTCGAATCGTACCGGGCCTACAAGTCGGATCCGGCCCACCGGTTCGTGAAAACCGAGAGGCTCATGAACGAGGCCGGCTACTTCCTGCTCGGCGAGGGATTGGTCGCAGAGGCTATTCGGATCTTCAAGCTCAACGTCGAGGCCTATCCGGAATCCTGGAACGTGTAATGCCAGGAGGATGTTAGAGAGGCTACGGGAGCCAGATTAGAGGGCCCGTCGTCACCGGCCGAGCACCGCGTCGGGCCGGCATGACGAGCGCCAGGCGCTCGCGACGGAAGCCTTGACCGTTGTGTCGCTGGAGCGACAGGCGCGGCTGCCGCTGTGGCTTGGCGCTCCATCAAGCCACAGGTAATAAGGCACTTCGCCTCCTCCGAGCCTCCACAGGAGCGAAACCTGCATGCTGACAGGCGCTTGCGGTATGCCCCGGAGCGGCCGCCGACGGACCGGCGAGGAGCGCTCGCAGCTGTTGACGGCGGACTCGATGTGTACGAGGCTCCCCAATGAGAGAGCGGATCATTCAAGCCGTGAGGTAGGCACCATGAGCCGATCGTTCCGCCCGTCTATCCTTCCCGTCGCGCTTCTTTCGGCCGTCGCCTTGGCGGCGTGCGGAGATGCACCGTTCGTAGCGCCCGAAACTCCATCCGAGATCGCTTTCGATGCGGTGGTGGCCAACGCCGCCCAGCCGGGCCCCGACAGTTGGATCGTCGTGTTCAAACCGGGCGTCGCGGACCCGCCCGGGCTCGCGCGCCGTCTGGTGACCGAGCACGGGGGCCAGCTCCGATTCACGTACGAGCATGCCATCCAGGGGTTTGCGGCGACGCTGCCGGCCGACGCGCTGAACGTCATCCGCAACAACCCGAACGTCGATTACATAGAGCAGGATGGCGTCGTGACGGTCGACGGTTCGGGCTCCAACACCGACGGCTCGCCCGGTAGCTGGGGGCTGGATCGGATCGATGAGCCGAACCTTCCGATGGACGGCGGCTACAGCTGGGACTTCGATGGGTCAGGGGTGCACGCCTACATCAACGAGACCGGTATCCGGGCGACCCACAACGAGTTCGGCGGTCGGGCGAGCGCCGATTTCGACGCCGTGGGCGCCGGCCAGAACGGCAACGACGGTCATGGTCACGGCACGCACGTCGCCGGCACACTCGGAGGAGCAACCTCCGGCGTGGCTCGAGCCG
>JARRMU010000236.1:0-3300 GCA_037385645.1 Gemmatimonadales bacterium | reverse complement strand
TGCGGCATCGAGATCGGCGTGGTGTTCTCCCACAGGGTGGGTTCCCACTGAGACGTCTCGCCGGCGATGAACCCGTAGAAGTAGTCGAAGCCGCGTCCGGTCGGCGTTCGGTCGTAGGGGCCGTTGCCGAGCTGATCGACGGGCGTGTTGTGGTCTTTGCCGAAGGCCGCGGTGGCATACCCGTAGTATCGCAGCACCTCGGCGATCGTCGCCGACGACTTCGGAATGACGCCTCTGTAGCCGTCCCAGTCGTTGGCGAACTCGGCGATGATGCCGGCACCGACCCGATGGTGGTTGCGGCCGGTCATCAGCGAGGCGCGGGTCGGCGAGCACATGGCCGTGGTGTGGAAGGCGTTGTAGGAGATTCCTTGCTCGGCCAGCCGTGAGAGCGTCGGTGTCGCGATCTCGCCTCCGAACGTGCTCGGCTGCCCGAAGCCGGCGTCGTCGAACATGACGATGAGAATGTTGGGAGCGCCCTCGGGCAGATGACTCGGCCGCTCACGCCATTTGTGAACGGATTGCTGCATCGTGGGGCCGACCTTGCCTCCCATCGGAGGATCGGGAAACGGCAAGACCTCCTGAGCGTCCACCGAGCCGGAGAACATCATCACGATGAACGCCGCTGCCCAAGAGACCGGCGTTCGTTTGGCAAGGCAGGTTGCCAGGTTCATACTGCTTCCCTCGAACATAAGCAGGTCAGTCCTGCTCGACAGCTAACGGACTGGCGGTTCAGCTGCGAGCCACAGCGCCTCCGTGGCTCGGCCGAAGCGCCGAAGTTTCAATGCCCGACTCTACCAAACGTCGATTGGAAGGAGCTGTGGCTCGTCAGCTGCAACCGCTTGTTGGGCCGCGTGCAGCGTGTGGCAGCCTGGCTCTCGTTCTTCCAGAAGGCGGCCTCGAACCCCTTGGCGGCAAGGCCTCCTGACGGAAGAGGTGGCCAGGCGCGGGTGTCTACGCCGCGTTTGCCCGAGTTGGCACCAGTCGAAGGGTGCTCGGCCCGCGAACGACGAGTGACTGGATGAGCTCGGTCTCGGGGTCTTGCCGCTCGAGGTGAGCCAGCTCCGGCACCAGCGCCTCGAGGGCTACTTTCGCCTCGAGGCGCGCCAGCGAAGCCCCTAGGCAGAAGTGCGGAGGCGATGAATGTCGAAGCGGTCGGGGTCTTCGAACTGGCGCTCGTCACGGTTCGCGGAGGCGAGGAGCACGGCGACGTGGGAATTCTCTTCGAGCCGCGTTCCCGCGAGCTCGACATCCCGAGCCACCCGACGGATCAAGAACTGGATCGGAGACTCGAAGCGCAGAGCCTCTTCGATCATCGCTGGCACGAGTTCGGGGCGCTCGCTCAGCTCCGCGACGGTCTCCGGATGATCGAGGAGGGTGCGCGTAGCGTTGCCGATCAGGTTGGTCGTGGTCTCGTTGCCCGCGATGAGGAGCAGGCTCACGAATTGGGCCACCTCGCGGTCGTCCAATGACTCACCATGCCGCTCGTCCACGAGCACGCTGATGAGGTCGTCCGCGGGCTTCCGCCGGCGCTCCTGAACGACGCCTCGCAAATAGCGATGGAGCCCCGTCATGGCTTGCAGCAGCCTGCCGACGGACACTCCGTCGAGGCCGCTGGAGGAGCCGGCGACGATCTCGTCGCTCCAATGCTTGAACTGGGCGCGCCTCCCCGTCTCGACCCCGAGCATCTCCGCGATGACCGTGATGGGTAACGGGATCGCGAGATCGTGGACGACGTCGAAGGATCCGCCGCCCGCGAGTCGCGACATACAACTATCAACGATTTCGCGTATCCGCGCGTCCCATCCCTGAATTCGCCGCGGCGTGAACCCGCGGTTCACGATGGAGCGGAGTGCTCCGTGTTGCGGAGCGTCCATGTTGAGCAGCGCCGTCGACACGCTTCGACCTCTCAGGAGGCTCAGCGGGTTGATTCGACTCGCCATCATGAATCGAGCGACCGGCACGAGATCGGTCAGACGGAGGCGCAGACCGCGCTTGACGAGGATCTCGGCGGCATCCACGGACGAGAAGTCCTCCGGTGTGCACAGCACCTGGGCCACGTCCTCGTAGCGCGAGACGCACCAGAGCCCCGATTGCGGCGCCCAGTGCACCGGTGCCTCGTCCCGGAGCTTCCGGTAGGTCTCGTAGGGGTCGGTCCAGTGGACCGGCAGGAGCGGTTCGTAGTCGACGCTCATGGCATCCTCTTGGGGTAGATCCACGCGGTCCAACTAGTTTACAGGCTGCGAGCCTCTCGATGTCAAGCGGCGCTTCGCCTTTCCGCTTGAGTGCCGTCGCTGAACAGAACCCCAGCCCTCACGAGCGGCACGAGACCAGGCGCGTTGATCCGCCGCCAACGCCGCTCGGCCATCGCGAGGAGCTGGAAGGCCATCAGCAGTCCCTTCTGGCGTGAGCCTGCGCCCTTGGTGACCCGTTGTCGCAGCCGCACCGTCGCGAAGGGCGACTCGATCACGTTGCCGGTCCGCAGGTGGAGCCAGTGCTCCGCCGGAAAGTCGAAGAAGGCGAGCAGCTCCTTCTCATCCCTTCGGAGCGAGGCCACAGCCTTCGGGTACTTGGCCCCGTAGTCGACCTCGAATCGAGCGATGGCTTGCTGGGCCGCCTTCCGCCTCTCGGCGTGCATGATCTCGTGGAGAGCCGCCTTGGCCTTCCGGTGAAGTCGTTTCGGCAGCTTGTCGAGCACGTTCGCGATCCGGTGCACCCAGCAGCGTTGCTCTCGCGTCTCGGGCCACACGTCGCGGAGCGCCTTCCAGAAGCCGAGGGCACCGTCACCAACGGCGAGAACTGGCGCGCGCATCCCGCGGCGCTTGAGGCCGCGCAGCAGCATGGCCCAGCTCTCTGTGCTCTCGCGGTAGCCGTCCTCGATGGCGATCAGCTCCTTCGTTCCGTCGGGGCGAACGCCGATCATCACGAGGGCGCAGAGGCGGTCCTCTTCCAGGCGGATGCGGAAATGCACCCCGTCGGCCCAGACGTACACGTAGTCGCAGTCGGAGAGGTCGCGCCGCTGGAACGCCTCGTAGTCTGCCTGCCAGGCAGCGGTGAGGCGGGTGATGGCCGTCGGTGACAGACCGGCGGCATCATCGCCGAGGAGCGCGGCCAATCCCTCCTTGAAGTCGCCCGTCGAGAGCCCGCGCAGGTACAGGATCGGGAGCACCTCGGCGACCTTCGGCGAGCGGCGCATGTAGGGCGGGAGGATTTGGCTACGGAAGCGATGGCGGCTGCCGTCTTTCGTCGCTCGCCGGTCATCGACCCGCGGAGCCCGCACCTCGATCGTTCCCGAGCCCAGCG
>JARRMU010000235.1:0-3644 GCA_037385645.1 Gemmatimonadales bacterium | reverse complement strand
TGGCCGACCGTCCATCACACGAAGATGGGCGACGTGCGAGTGGACGGCCTGCCGGTGCGGTTTTCGGCGACGCCCCACACGATCACGCGGGGTGCCCCGTGCGTCGGCGAGCACACGGAGGCGATCCTCACGAGCCTGCTCGGCCTCGCGCCCGACGAGGTCGCCACCCTGCGCGAGGAGGGCGTGGTATGAGCGCGCTGACAGGAGTACGCGTGATCGAGCTCGCCCACGAGCGCTGCGCCCTCGCCGGCAAGCTGCTGGCGGACATGGGCGCCGACGTGGTGGTGGTAGAGCCGATCGGAGGATCGCCGACCCGAGCCCACGAGCCGTTCGTGGACGACGTGCCCGATCCCGAGCGGAGCCTCACCTGGTGGCACTACAACACCAGCAAGCGCGGGATCGCCCTCGACTGGACCCGTCCCGAGGGACGGGACGCCCTGCTGGCGCTCATCGCCCGGGCGGACGTGCTGCTCGAGGCCGAGGATCCCCGCGTGCTCGCCGCTCGCGGTCTCGACGACGCCGTGCTCACGCACGCCCTGCCGCGCCTCGTCCACGTGTCGCTGACGCCCTTCGGGCCGAGCGGACCACGCAGCGGCGAGCGCGCCACGGACCTGACGATCCTCGCCGGCGGGGGCCCCGCCTGGAACTGCGGCTACGACGATCACGAGCTGCCGCCCATCCGTGGCGGCGGCGGCCATGGCTACGCCATCGGCTGTCACTACGCCGCACTCTCGGCGCTGACCGCGTTGGTCCACCGGGAGCTCGGCGGACGGGGCCAGCGGATCGACGTTTCGATGCACGCCGCGGCGAACGTGACCACCGAGATGGCCTCCTACAACTGGCTGGTCGCGAAGGGGACGGTGAAGCGCCAGACCGGACGGCACGCGAGCGAGGGGCCGTCTATGCCGTCCCAGCAGCGCTGTGCGGACGGCCGCTACGTCAACACCGGAGTTCCGCCCCGTACGCCGAAGGAGTACGAGAACCTGCTGCGCTGGCTGCGGGAGCTGGGTCTCGAGTCCGAGCTGCCCGAAACCATCTTCCTGGAGATGGGCGCCCAGAAGGACGACATCGACCTGTCGAAGATCGGCAGCGACGACGAGATCACCGCCATCTTCGGCGCCGGGCGCGCCGCCTTGACCCTGATCGCAAGCCGCGTGGGCGCCCAGGAGTTCTTCCTCGGCGCTCAGCGGGCGGGCCTTCCCGTGGGCGTGATCTATTCGCCGGAGGAGGCGTTCGAGGACGAGCACTTCGTCGCCCGCGGCTTCCAGGTCGAGGTGGAGCAGCCGCAGCTGGGCCGCTCCGTCCGCTACCCGGGTGCCCCCTACGCCTTCGAGAAGAGCCGCTGGGCGATCTCGCGGCCCGCCCCGCGCCTGGGCGAACACACCGACGAGGTGCTGAGGTACTGGCCGAGGCGGTGATCGATGCGTCCCCGCTGCGGGCCGCCGGCATCATCCACTCCATCGAGTGACTCGGTGCTGTCGCCCTAGGTGATCGCGCCGTAGGTCTCCTCGTACTGCTTGCGGTATTCGGCCTTGGAGCGGATGCCCAGGTCCACACCCTTGGCCCGCGCGCGCAGCGCCCCGACCGTCGCGTCCTCCTTGGAGACGTGCTCGAAGAGGTCGAGACCGAAGAAGCTCGCTGCGTTCTCGTGGGTGATCTTCGCGATCTCCTCCTCGGTGCACTTCGCCTCCACGAGCTGGCCCCAGAGCTCCTCGGGCGAGCCCGGGAACGTGCAGTCGGAGTGCGGGTAGTCCACCTCATAGGCGATGTTGTCGATTCCAATGCGATCGCGCAGCAGCAGTCCCGAGGGGTCGCAGATGAAGCAGGCGAGGAAGTGCTTGCGGAACATCTCGGTGGGGGTGAGCCCTCCAAGATCCGAGCGCACCCATTCCTGAACGTGGAACTGCCGCTCCATCCGGTCCAGGAACCCGGGGATCCACGACGTTCCGCCCTCCGAGAGGGCGATTTTCAGATCCGGATATTTCACCAGCGACTTCGACCACAGGAAGTTCGCTGCACACGGCAGGGCGTTCCAGCAGGGCAGCGTGCTGATGACCTCGATTGGCGCTCCGGAGGTGTTCTGCAGCACCGTGGCGCCGAGGTTCGAGGAGGCGATGTGGATTGCCAGGACCACGCCCTCGTCGCAGCAGGCCTCGAAGAACGGGTCCCAGTGGCCCGTGTGGATGCTGGGATGGCCGAACGATTCCGGGGATTCGGAGAAGGTGATGGCCTTCGCGCCCTTGCGCGCGACCCGTCGCACCTCCTGGGCCGCAATCGCCGGGTCCCAAAGCGGAGAGAGCGGAAGCGGGATGAAGCGGCCCGAATGAGACCCGGCCCACTCGTCGATGTGCCAGTCGTTGTAGGCCTGGAGGGCGACATACGCGAAGTCCTTGTCCTCGCACGTGTCGAAGAAGGTCCCGGCCATGCCGGCGAAGGACGGGAAGCACATGGAGGCCAGGATGCCGTTCGCATCCATGTCGCGAAAGCGCTGGTCGACGTCCCAGCAGCCCGGCAGCATCTCCGCCAGCGTGCTCGGGTCGTAGCCCCACTCGTCGGGAGGCAGAGTGACCACGGCGCAGATGAACGGCGTCACCTGGATCCCGCCCTCCCACTGCCAGGTCTGGAAGCCCTTCTTGGCGTTGAAGACCAGCCGGGGTGCCCGATCCGCCCAGCGCTTGGGCATGTGGTTCTCAAAGACGCTCGGCGGCTCGATCACGTGATCGTCGACGCTCACGAGGATCATGTCTTCCAGCTGCACTCGGCTTCCTCCGGGGTCGATGAGACCAGCGGTCTCAAACCCAACCTTATACCCCGGGGAGATCCGGGTGGCAAGCTGGTGCTCTTGACCCGCCGCCAGCGCTGGCACATCGTTCCAACGATGGTTGCCGACACGAAGGACGACCAGGATCACCCGGTGGAGCCCGGCGAGCTCGATGACCTACTCCCGGTTGCGCTCCGGATCGCCGCGGAGATGGGCGATTCGAGCGAGCGGGAACTCTCCTCGACGCTGGTCCAAGCTCTCCAGGATCCCGCCGTCGAGGATCGATTGAAGTTGCTGCTGGACGCGGAGGGGGTCAGTCCTGAACTTCGGCAGCAGTACTTGCGGATGATCGCCGAGTGGCGGCGGGCTCTCGAGCGCACCGATGCTGCGAAGGGAACGACAGCAGATTCGTCCGGGGAATCGACCGCGCCTCAGCGCAGGTCGTCGTCGTAGACGCCATACACCTTCGCGAGAATCTGCGTGACGAGACCGGTGACGGGCATCGCGATCCCGTGGTCGTGCGCCATCTGCAGCGCCAGACCGAGATCCTTCTGGGCGATCTCCATCCGGCCGCGCAGATAGGACTGGAGTCCTTCCGACCGCCGTGTCTCCTCGGGCATTTTGTAGGGGCTCAAGTACTGGAGGTGCAACGCATTCAGCATCGTCGTCGCCTGGCCCCCTTCCTCATAGAGCTCCTGAGGCAGGCCCATTGCGCGAGCGAGCATCAGGCCCTCGAGAGAGGCGGCGAAGGAGAGATTGGTGAGCACGTTCAAGGCCAGCTTCAGCTTGGCCGCGTTTCCGTATTCACCGGCGTAGGTGATCTTTCCGGCGGCGGCTTCGAGGTAGGGCCGCGCCTTCTCGAAGGCGGCCTGCGGACCCGATA
>JARRMU010000234.1:0-3239 GCA_037385645.1 Gemmatimonadales bacterium | reverse complement strand
ACTCTTTCTTTTACGTCAGGAAGTGAAAAGTAGCCTTGCCCTTTTTTATCCTTTCTTAATTCTAGCTGCGCTCGACATCGAAGCGCGAATCCTCGTCGACTGTCGTCCCCGAGACCCGCAACGCCCGAACACTGTCCAGGGAGGAGCCGGACACAGTGGTCTGAACACCTCCATCGGCCATGACGTAGCTGAACGAAGCCGAGTCGGCGAACGGACCCACGAGCTCCTCGCTTCCCCGCCAGAGGGTCCGCCCACTGGCGAATACGGATGGCGCGAAGCGATACGTCAGGAGCTTGTAGACCCGCACGTAAGAGCCACGGTCGGGCAGGTCCCCGAACTGTGCGTGCCAGCCTGAAACCGTCCGGTAGTAGGCGCTCGGCAGGGTGCTGGGAGCGCCGTTGTCTGTACAGACGGTCTTGGGACCGCTGCCGGTTGACGTCACGGTGCCCGAGAACCCGTCTGCGTAGACAAAAGCGGAGTCGTACGGCTCGCTGTAGGCCCACCCTTCCACCGCGGTCGACAGCCCGAAGGCACCCACGGTGTCGAGCACGAAGCCGGCGACCTCATCGGGCGCCGTGGAGTCGCAGACCACACCCCGCAGGACGTCGTACCGGAGGGAAATCGAATCCGGCGTGGCCGCAACGAGGTCTTCGGGTGCGGCCATGCGGATTTCCGTGGAGAGCAGCTCTACCGCCGCCCGGATGTTGCGCTCGGCCGAGATGGTCTGATCGCTCTTGGCGTAGAACAGGCTCTGTCCAGCCAGAAGCGAGATCAGTGCTCCGCCGAGCAGCGTGCCGATGACAAGGGCGACGAGGACCTCGATCAGCGTGAAGCCCTCGCGACCCTGGTGGAGTCGGCGAGCAGCCACCGGCGTCGGCCGATGCAGCTCTCCCGGTAGCTGATCGTCACTCATCATTTGGGACTCGGCAGCTGACGTGGCGCATAAAGCCGCGTGCTGAACGTCGTGCTGTCCAGCGGGCCGACGCCCGACACGGCTGCGTCCACCTGCTTTACGCGCGCCGAGATGTCCGCGACCGTCACGTTGATGCGGTACGTGTGCCCCCCGACGTCGATGTTGGTGGAGCCCGATGACAGGCTGTCGAAGTCCTGCCGGTATGCGCGAGCGAGCGCCAGCTGAGCGGCCATGGCCTGATCGCTCTGCCACCGCGCCAACCGCTCATGGCCGGCCGTCGTCATGCTCAGTCCGGCGACGGCCAGGAGCCCGAAGGAGAGGATGATGGCGGCTATGAGGGCCTCGACGAGACCGAAGCCGGCTTCCCCGTCGATGTGCTTGCGTATTCTCTCGACTGCACGCTTCATGATCCCATCCGTTCTAGCTGCCGTCCTGCACGATTCGCGTACGTCCGAGGACGTTGAACTCGACCCTCATCCCCCGGCTGGCGACGGCGACATCGATTCGCCGGGTCCCCCCGGAGACCATGATGCATCGCGAGTTGAACGTCATCGAATCGCCATTCAGCTGCACGTCGAGCGAGGTCAGGGGCAGTTCCGATTCCGTGTCGAAGCTCCTCCGCGGATACAGCACGGTCCCGCTGTCGGAGCGGATCACGTAGCTCAGAGAGTCTTCCCTGGCGACGAGCGAGACGTTCCGTCCCAGCTTGACGGCCGCGCTGCGGGTCACCGCTATATCGGCCGCGATCACGCTTGCCGCTCGGCGCGAGAGCGTTCTCTCGTAATAGGTCCTGAAGGCCGAGGCGCTGATGGCCGTGGCCACGGCAATGAGGGTGAGGGCGATGAGCATCTCCACCAGCGTGAAGCCGCCCTTCCCAGTCGGGTCGGGACTCGAACGCACGGAGGACCTCATCACATGCTCTCGGTCCACGTTCCCGGTACCTCGTGCAGGCCACCGAACGCCGATTCCATAGCCCACTTGATGTTGCACGAGTGGTAGCGGAATGTCTTGACGCCGTTCCCGAGGTCGCTGTCCGGCGGCGTCTGCCCCAGCATGACGTTCAGCCCGGCCATCAGGGTTCCCATGACCTCGTTGTTCCCGTTGCTGATGAAGTTGTCCCCGACGAGGATGATCCCGTCCCAATCGAATCCCCCGTTCATGGTGAGGCCGCCTTCCACGATCAGGGTGCCCTGTCCGCTGTTCCCCGGGTCCACGGAGATGTCGCCGGTCACGTGGATGACGGGCCACTCATCGGCGCCGATGCTGGGCCACGAATCCGGCGGGACCGTGTAGTCTGGCCTCACCAGGTCTCCGTCGAGGACCGCTTGCCAGTCCAGGCCGATGAGGTCGATGAGTCCAGGGATGTCATCCTCGAGGATATCGGGACTCCCCTCGGGCACCGAGGAGCCGCCACTCTGATCGTATCCGCTGTCCCCGAGGAGCCGCCACTCTGATCGTATCCGCTGTCCTGCACGGCGACGCCGGCGATTTCGGCCGCCTTAGCGCCGTCACAGTCCCCGTCGCTTGCAGCATCCTCACCGTCGATCCTGCCCGAGCCGCCGTTCTTGTGGAGCGTTGTGAGTGAGACGATCGGGGCGGTGACTTCGAAGCTGCTGATTGCGTGGATCGCCGTCGTGGAGACGCTATACGTCGCCGTCCCGCCCTCGGGCGCGTCGTAGGTGGCCCGCGAAGCGATCCGATAGAGGACGCGGCCGTCGCCCAGATCGAGCAGCTGTCGGGGTCCGACGTCCGCATCTCCGGTCGCGTACGCATAGGTGCGCTTGGTATCCGGAGTCTTCTGGTCGCCCACGTACTCGTACAGGCCGGCGTTGGCAGCCAGGAACGCGTGCACGCTCGAGCGGTGGTTCTGGCTCGCGCGGTAGTCCGAGTCGGAGAGGATGAAGCCGGCGGACGCAACGGCCGTGACGCCGATCAACACGAGCAGCACCGTCAGAAGGGCGAACCCGGCCTCGCTCCTGTCGAGACCATGGGACTCCAACGGGGGGGCCTCCATCCTCCGCCTCGGCAGGATTCGCCGTACTTCCATGATGCTCCGAGCCTGTTCACGTTATTCCAAGTCGGCGACTCTCAGGGCCGCCGGCTTCACGTCGCGACGTGTACTAGGGCAACTCGCGAGCCCACGGATGGGGCTCGCGCCCAGGAAGCAGTAGGCCTCGATGGGGACGCCGTACTTCTGGCTGACGGCGCCGAGGAGCCGCCACTCTGATCGTATCCGCTGTCCTGCACGGCGACGCCGGCGATTTCGGCCGCCTTAGCGCCGTCACAGTCCCCGTCGCTTGCAGCATCCTCACCGTCGATCCTGCCC
>JARRMU010000233.1:0-3024 GCA_037385645.1 Gemmatimonadales bacterium | reverse complement strand
CCGGGAAGCCACAGGATGGACCTGTCCAGCGGCCGGTCCGCCAGCTTCGGGTCCCTTTCGTCGTGGACCTCCGTGACCTCTTCCGCCGCCGCCTCCCCGGACCCTTGGCCCCGAGCGGTGAGGCCGGTGAGGAACTCAGGCAGTCGCCACTTGGCCATTCGCGAAGCTCTTGTTTTCAGGCTTCACTCCGTCGAGCGAGTCCAGTGTTAAACTCAGTAGAACGCCAGGAGATCCAGGACCGGAGCGCCCATGATGGCCGACCGCCCCGTCCGGACACGGGCCAGGATCTCGATCATCTCGAGCGGCGGCAGCTCCTCGACGATGGGGAGGAGCTCGGGTGGGACGGCCAGATAGACGAAGCCATCGGACGGATCGGGCGCCCGGGCGAGGATGAACGGCTCTCCCTCATAGAAGTCTGTGCGAACGGCTTCGGCCGTCTCCAGAGAGACGAACTGGACGCTCCACCGGACCTGCAGACCTCGGTACTCGTCGGGATTCGACTTGAGATCAGCAGCGGACACCGTGCTCCGGTGCGTCGGCGAGGTCCGCTCCGGGCCGCACCACCCCGACGGTATCGCCTTCCGGGGAAAGGTAAAGGCGCGCCGGCGCGCCTCCGACCCGAAGACGCTCCTCCTCGGTTCCTGGGGCCTCCGGGGATGCGGCGGCCGGGCCGGCGCCTCGAGAGGCCGATGGACCAGGCCGAGCGGGCTCGGCATCGTCGACGGCCGCGAGCGCGGAAGTGGAGACCCAGCCGGTCCGGCGTGCATGGGTCCACCGACCCGATTCGCCGAGTCTCTCCAGCAAAAAGCCCTGGAGGAGCCGGGCCTTGATCGCACCCTGCGTGCTAGGAGCATCCCTGAAGTTCTCTCCGCCGGCGACCGATACCGACAGGTCGAAGCCGTTCCGGCTCGTGCGTGCGACGGAGCCGGTCCAGATCCAGCCCTCCAACACGACCTCGCTCCAGCTGCCCGAGGTCCTGCCGGTTGGATCGAGCGTCGTGCCCGGTCTCACCGTCCCCAGCCGACGCCCCCCCGCCACCTGAAGGAAGCTGGTGCTCGACGTCACGCGGAGGGCTTGCGCCGACATGGATGGGGCAGACCAACTCGAACCGGCCACCGCCACGACAGTCCACAGCGCGAGGTGCGATGACGTACGAAGTAGCCGCCCCCGCCGAAGCGGAAGCCGGTCACCCGGTCCTGGCTCGGCTCGCGCCACGCGAGTATTCATTCCGGAACCTGTTGTGGTCTCGATAATAGGAACCGCCGAAGCTTCACTAAATTATCGGTTGCACGACACTCGCGCCGCCTCGGTGGGCGACTCCTACAGAAGGAGCAGGGTTGAAAACTCACGAGCTCCGCGGCTTGAGGATGGTCGGACGGCGCGTCGTCCTTCCTTTCTTGGCGATGCTGGCCGGCACCGCTCCGATCCTCCACGCCCAGCAACCGAGCATCGACACCCCATACCGGTGGATCGAGAAGGGGATGCGCTTCGGCATCTCTCCCGGGTACATCCTCACCAACCGGGGCAGTCTCGGCCTGGGCCCCGGGTCCACGCCGACCGCCGCCGGTCGCTTTCGCCTACGAGTAAGCAATCCGCTCTCGTTCGAAGTCGACGTCACGTACGGCAACTCCGACCGCCGCATCGTGAACCCGTACGCGGACGGCGGCCCCGCCGTCATCGACACGGTGAACTCGAACTGGCTGCTCGCGGAAGTCGCCGTCCAGTTCACGTTCACGGGCGCGCGGACGTGGCACGGGGTTCAGCCTTACCTCGTGTTCGGCGGAGGAGGAATCTTCGGACTCGGCGAAGAGGTGAGTCCGCTCGTCCAAGAGCTCGAAATCGAGGGGTTCGTGTACGAGATCGGAACGGCCCCGGACTTCCTCGCCGCCGGAGGCGTCGAGTGGTTGATCTCGAAAACCGTGGGCCTGGGCTTTGAGACCCGGGACCACATCTGGCGGCTCAAGGCTCCTCCGGAGTTCTTCGTCCCGGAGGTCCTGGAGGCCATACTGGAGAGCGGCGTCGACGCGCCGAGTGAGAGCGAGTGGACGAACAACATCGAGTTCAGTCTGAGCGTTTGGATCTACCCCTGACTTCACGGCTGCGTCGTATGACCCGGGTCACTCCCAGGGTCGCCACGTCCCGGTGACGCAACTCGATCCCCCGTCACCGATCGAGACACCGGTCTGGCTCGAACTCAACGGAAGGACGGCATGCACCTGGCTATGCACGCCGTCGCTGCTCGACGCCCTCGCATGTGGCTGGCTCAACGGACAGGGGCTCATCGCGGACCGGCGGGAGCTTCTTGAGCTCGAGGTCGATGCGGATGCACGGTGGGTGAAAGCTCGAACCTCTCGCAAACGCCTCGTCGTGCAAGAAACACTCGTGGCCGGGCCGGACAACGCCTTGTTTTCCCTCGAGCGAATCCCCGAGGAAGCACCGAGATCTGTGCCTGATCTGGCCCTGCTCATAGCCGCTGGCGAGCTCCGCAACTCCTTTCAGGAAATGTATCGGCGGTGCCCGTTGCGGGCCGCGGGCGGCGGCGTGCACTCGGGCGCCCTCCTGGTTGACGGCAAGGTCCTGTGCGTCGCCGAGGATGTCGGACGGCACAACGTCACCGACAAGCTCATCGGCGCCGCGATGTTGGAAGACGTACCGTTGCGTGGCTCTCTCATCCTGATCTCGGCGAGGATATCAGCCCAGATGGCCGTGAAGGCCTGGCGTGGCGGCGTGGGGGGGATCGCCACGCTGTCGGTGCCGACATCGCTCGCCCGTGACATCGCCCGGCGAGCCGGCGTGTGGCTGGTAGGTCGATCTCTCAGAGGATCACCCCACGTCTACGCGCCAGCTGGAGAGGCTCCAGCTTGAACAAGGTGCTCGGCGTCGTTCTGGCCGGTGGTGAGAACCGGCGCTACGGGAGCCACAAAGCCCTGGAGACCCTTAACGGCAAGCGCCTAATCGACCGCGTCATCGACGCTGTCTCCCGGGCGGTGGATGACGTCGTGCTGGTGGCAAACGACCCGGAGC
>JARRMU010000232.1:0-2506 GCA_037385645.1 Gemmatimonadales bacterium | reverse complement strand
TCTCCGTCCTCCACCCCGCCGGCACCCCCTCGTGCAGCCGCCGCCGGATCCGCATGGCGCGGCGGGCCCGCGGGTCGGTGTGGGGCGAGTACATCTCCACCGCCGCGATCCGCTCCAGGTCCTGTGTCGCGGGACGTGATATCGAGGCCGTAAGGGGACACGAACTTTTGCGCACCTCCTGCTGACGGTGGCCGGTGCAGGATTCCCACGGGGGGGATCGTGCATGGGCCGCCGACTACGCGAGGAGGAAGTGATGACGATCCGGGTCCTGCACGAACGGGGTTGCTCGAATCGGGAGGTCGCTCGGCAGCTGGGGATCCGGGAGAGCGCGGTGCGCTACCGCCTGGCGCGATTGGCGAGCGGTGCGACGGACGGTCGCTCGGAGAAGCCGTTCCTGGCCGAGGCCCTGCACGAGGTGATTGCCCACTGGTTGGAGCGCTCGGGGGAGCGCGGCGTGAACCTGCAGGAGCTGCACGAGCACCTGGTGGCGGAGCACGGCTACCGGGGCAGCTCCAAGTCGGTGCAGCGCTACGTACGCGCGAAGTTCCCGGCACCGAAGGTCCGGACGCGCCGGCGGGTGGAGACGCCGCCCGGGGCGCAGGGCCAGGTGGACTGGGGCGAGTTTCCCGGGGTGCGGGTCGGCGGCGAGCGGGTCGACCTCCACGCCTTCCACCTGGTGCTGTCGCACTCGCGGATGGAGGCGATCGTCTGGTCGGAGCGCGCGGACCAGCTGGCGTGGCTTCACGTGCACAACGAGGCGCTGCGTCGGCTGGGCGGGGTGCCGGCAGTGCTGCGCGTGGACAACGTGAAGACGGCCGTGGCACGGGGTGCCGGTCCGTGGGGCACGCTCAACGAGAGCTACCGACGCTATGCGAAGGGCGTGCGCTTCCACATCGATGCGGCGCGCCCCCGGACACCGCAGGACAAGGGCAAGGTGGAGCGGCGCATCGGGGTGCACAAGCAGGGCTTCGATCCGCGCCCACGGGACTGGGACCACGTGGAGCAGCTGCAGGCGTGGACCGACGGCGAGGTGGCGCGTCGCGCCGAGCGACGTCTCTGTCCCGTAACCGGCGAGAGCGTGCGGAGGAGCTACGAGGCGGAGAAGCCGTATCTGGGCCGGCTCCCGATGCGGCTCCCCGAGCCCTTCGACCTGGTGCAGCGCCGGCGCGTGGGGCTCGACGCCACCGTGCGCTTCGAAGGCCGGACCTACAGCGTGCCCTTCGTCTACGCGCAGCGCGAGGTGGAAGTCCGGGGCTGCGCGCAGGTGGTGCAGCTGTGGGCCGACGGGAAGGTGCTCTGTGAGCACCCGCGTAGGACGCGCAGCCGGCTCTTGATCGACCCGGCGCACTACGAGGGGCCGAGCACGGAGCGCATCGAAGCACCGACGCCGCTCGGCAAGATGGGGCGCCGCCTGCAGGAGATCGCGGCGATGGTGCCCGAGCAGCGGCCGCTCGATCTGTACGCGGCGTTGGCGGAGGTGGCGCGATGACGGCCGCAAGCCCGGTCACCCGCAAGGCGCCGAAGGTGGATCTCGACACGACGCGAGAGAAGCTCACGAAGCTGGGGATGCTGCACGCCAGCGAGCACGTCGGTGAGACGCTGGCCGAGGCCGTGAAGGAAGGCTGGCCGCCGCATCGCTTCCTCGACCAGTTGCTCGAGGCGGAGCTCACGGTGCGCGAGGAGCGGCGGCTCAAGACCTCGCTGCGGCTCTCGGGGCTGCCCACCGGGCAGACCCTGGGGAACTTCGACTTTGGCTTCCAGCCCAGTGTCGAGCGCAGCCGCATCGAGACGCTCGCCACCTGCGCCTGGATCCGGGCCAGGGAGAACCTGCTGATCCAGGGGCCCCCGGGGGTGGGCAAGACCCACCTGGCGATCGGGCTCGCGATCCGGGCCATCGAAAACGGCTTCTCCGTGGCCTTCCACCGGCTCGAGGACCTACTGGCCGCGCTCAAGCGCGACGCCGAGGTCGGTCCCCAGCGCCTGCGCCGGCGCAAGCACATGAACGTCGCGCTGCTCGTCATCGACGAGATGGGCTTCGAGCCGATGAGCCGCCAGGAGGCGAGCCTCTTCTTTCGTCTCGTGTCGTATCGCTACGGCCGCGGAGCCATCGCGATCACCACCAACAAGGGCATCGCCGACTGGCCGGAGATGCTGGCGGGCGACGAGGTGCTGGCCACGGCGATCCTCGATCGCCTGCTCCACCGAAGCCACGTGCTCAACATCAGCGGAAGGAGCTACCGGCTGCGCGAGCTCGAGCAGGCGGCCAAGAAGCCGCGCTGACGCGCGGCGGCAGCCAAAGGGCCGTATGGCCTAGGGCCATACGGCCTCAGACAGGGAAAGGAAGAGACCAGAACCCGGAGGTGCGCAAAACTAGCCGTCCTCTTAGCGCGGAAGAGATGACGTCCCTGGACACCCAGCCGGTAGCCGAGAAAGTCGAAGCCCTTCGCCGCGCGCCCGATGAAGGTCTTGTCCGGGTGTTTCTCGAGCCCCAGCCCGGCGAGCGTCT
>JARRMU010000231.1:0-4361 GCA_037385645.1 Gemmatimonadales bacterium | reverse complement strand
GACCTGTTCTCGATCGGCCGTTGGAGTGCCGTGGCTGTAGTGGCGCTGGCGTCGGCGTCGGGAGCGGTCCATCCGGCGTTGGCGCAGGAGGAGCCACTGGCCAACGTTCTGGGCCGGGTCGTCCAGGCCGGCTCAGGCGCCTCTCTGGCGGAGGCGGTTGTCGAGATGCCCGAGCTGGAGCTGGCCAGGGAAACGGACAAGAGCGGCCGTTTCTGGTTCCGAAACGTCCCCGCCCGCGCGCGGGGATTCGTCATCTACTACCTGGGCTACGCCGACACGACGCAGGTCGTGCTCGTACCGGCCGAGCTCAACCAGCTCGAGGTCGCCGTCGAGCTGACGGTTGTCCCCGTCCCGGATCTGATGGTTCAGGTGGAGGCGCTCGATGCGCCCAGCAAGCTCACCGAGTTCAACCGGCGCCGGGATAAGGGGGAGGGCTACTTCATCACGCGGGCCGACATCCTGCGGCGCGATCCCGTCCGAACGACTGACTTGCTCAGGTCTGTCCCGGGTGTGCGCATCGCGAGCACCAATACGGGTCAGGCGTCCATCCGGATGCGGGGGGGACGCCACTGCCCCGTCGCTTACTTCGTGGATGGGATTCGTGCTCCGTATTTCAATCTGGACACCGTGCTGCCGTCCAGCGTCGAAGGCATCGAGATCTATAAGGGCACGGCATCCGTACCACCCGAGTTTCGGGGGCCACTGACCCCATGCGCCGCCATAGTGCTCTGGACGCGGGACCCTGGCCTGCCCTGACGTTTATCTTTCGATGACGCCAAGGCGGCGCCGAACCAGATCCCGATTGCTTCCATTGACGACTGAACCAAACCGCATATGACTCAGCGATCGACGACATCGTACCGGTTGCCCTGCGCCCTGCTGCTCAGCAGCCTCGCCGTGCTTGCGTCCCCCGGCGGGGTGGCGGCGCAAGTCGACGACACCCTGGCCACACTGAGAGGACAGGTGTTGTCGCGCACTCTTGCAGAGCCCATCGAACAGGCGTTCGTCTTCCTCCTGGTGAACGGTAAAGGCGGGATGACGGACGCCGACGGTCGATTCTCGATCAAAGACGTCGCTCCGGGCGTCGACACGGTGCAGGTCCGCTATTTCGGCTTCGAGCCCAGCACGACCGAGGTCGATCTTCAGCCCGGCCACATCACCGAAGCGACGTTGTTGGTCAGCAACACCGTTCTGGAGGTAGCCGATCTGAGGGTGGAGGTTCGACGCATCTACACGGGCAAGCTGAGGGGTTTCGAGGAGCGCCGCGCGAAGGGCTTTGGCGATTTCATCACTCCGCAGCAGATCGAGCGCCGACAGCCTCGGATAGCCAGCGACATGCTGCGGGGCATCGCCGGAGTCGTGGTCGGATCGGAGCAACTCGGATACACGGACGTCTATTTCACGAAGGGCAGCACTGCGGGCCGCTGCTATCCCACGATCTGGCTCGACGGGCAGCCCATGCGTGACATGAACATCGATGAGATCACCGCGGCCGACCTACTCGCGATCGAGCTCTACCAGGGAGGCACCCAGATGCCACCTCAGTGGGCGAGCAACTCGTGCGGCCTGATCATCGTGTGGACAAAGGAAGGGCCGCTCCCGGAGGAGGGCTAGGCCCACGGCCGAGCTTTTGCCGAGCGCCTCCAGTTCTCCCGAGTCCTGCGCGGAGTCACCCAGAGGCTCTCACGGTTCGAGGACCACCTCCCAGGTCGTCTCCAAGTCCTTCCGGAGCGTGTGATACACGCTGCAGTACTTCTCGAACGACAAGTCGGCGGCCCGCTTCGCCTTGGTCTCGGAGACGTCACCCCGGACGACGAAGCGTGCGTGTAGCGACTCGAAGTGGCGGCGCACTGATGTTTGCCGCGTTCCAGTTGTCTGCGGCCGTCTGGTTGTCATCTGCATCGCACTCGACTGTACTGTCAAGCGGTCCACAGCTGCTCAGATCCGGCGCTGTTGTGTCCTCGATCGTGAACGTACCCGTAATGGTGCTGGAGTTGTCACAGTCGTCCGTCACCGTATACGAAAGCCCTCCTGCCATTCCAACTCGACTTCCAGCGTGTTCTTCGACATCGCAGGCACTCTCCTGGTTGATCTTCGGTCGATCGGCCGGCCGATTCCAACCGACCTGAGGGTTAATCCGGCACGCTAACCCTACCCGCATCCCGGCGGCTCCGCGATCTTTCCGGACGATGAACGAAACCTCGCGCACCCCCTCATGGGCGATAGCGCTGGACCGGGTGCGCTGGATCGGTCCGGGCATGGCCATGGCCGCCACGGCGATCGGGGCCAGCCATCTCGTCCTCGCACCAACCGCCGGAGCCACCTACGGCTACGCCCTCTTATGGGTGATGCCTTTCAGCCACCTGTTCAAGTACCCGGCTTTCGAGTTCGGACCCCGCTTCGCCGTGGCGACCGGGGGCTCCCTGCTGGATGGATACGCGGCTGTCGCGGGACCGAGGAATTGGGCCCTATGGATATTTCTCGCCGGGACCGTGGTCCAAGGCGTCACTGTTCTTGCGGGTGTCCTCGGCGTGAGTGCGGCCGTCGTGGCCGCCGCTCTGCCGCCCGGAGCTCCTATCCCATTCATAAGCCTGGCGCTCGGCCTGTTGTGCGCGGGCCTCCTCCGATCCGGCGGCTTCGACGGTCTATCGGCGCTCAGCAAGTGGCTCCTGCTGGGTTTGTCCGCCATGACGTTGGTGGCGTTCATCTCCCGACCCCCGTCCGGCGAGTTCTGGCACGGACTGGTGGTCCCGGAGATCCCGGCCGGCTCTCTGCTCTTGATCGGCGCGCTGCTCGGCTGGATGCCCACGGGCGTGGATGTGTCGGTCTGGCATTCGCTCTGGGCCTTGCAGAGGAAGTCCGTCTGGGAGTCGACCGCGGAGCGGAAAGGAAGCGGGGGCACGCTGGGGACTTTTCGGATCGGCCTGGCCGACATGCGGGTGGGGTACGGGCTGTCCTTCGTGCTTTCGATCATCTTCGTCTCCCTCGGTGCCGAGGTCCTGCGCCCGACCGGCGAGATTCCGACGGGCGCCGGGGTGGCGATCACTATCGCCCGGCTCTACACGGAGGTTCTGGGCTCGTGGGTGTATCCCCTCTGTCTGGCGGCCGCTTTTTTCGGGATGTTCTCCACCGCGTATGGCGTGTTGGATGGCTTTCCTCGAGCCTTTCGGGAGACGATGAGTCGATTGCGAGCAGAAGCCGCCACCCACCTGAGCGGCGAGTCGCGGGGCGGCCATCGTCTCTACTGGGCATTCCTCCTGGCGAGCCTCGCCCTGGCGTTCGTCGAGACACTGATCATCCCGGATCCGGTGGTGCTTGTCACGATCGCCGCCGTTGCCTCCTTCCTGATCGCCCCCGTTCTCTATGCTCTCAACTACGCCTGCGTGACCCGGTTGATCGAGGACCCCGCCCTTCGCCCCGGTCGGGCTCTTCGCGTATGGGCCGTTGTCGGGATCGCATGCATGCTGGGTGCGACCGGCCTGTTTCTGTACCTTCAGATCCGTGGTTGAGGGGGCAGCCGACGTGAAGCACATGAAACCATGCCTCGGAACCAAGCGTACTAGCCCTCAGGAGACCCTGACGGAGGACAAGTGATGGTCGAGATTATTTGGCTGGCCGCCACGGGTGCGGCTGGTGCGTTCGGATACGCGAAGTCCCGGCGGTTCGTGAAGAGTCGGCTCCGCTTCGTGGACGGTGTTCGCAAGCCCTATGTGCCCGTCCTCGCCGGAGGTGCCGCGGCCGCGGTGGCCGCTCCGGTCGTTTGGCTGCTTCCCATCATCGGGACGGCAACCGCCGTCGTATTCGGTGCCAGCGTCGGGGCGGGCGTGGCATCCGGCCGCAAGGACATCGACGAGGGCCGCTCCTAGACCTATATACCCAGCTAGGTGCCAGTCGTTGCCCGGCGTGCTATCGTCGGGCATGCGTCAAAACCCCGGTCTGAAATCTGCGGCCATCGGTGCCGTTTCCCTGCTTGGGATTCTGGCGTCCGCCCCCGCGGCCTCCGCAGGTCCCGCTCTGTCCAGCTCAGAGACAGAAGCAGAATCGTCGACGCGCCCCCATATCGAGCTCATCGCCTCAGAGCCAGCCGACGGGGACACCCTGACGTCGAAGCTGCAGCGCATCAGACTGGTTTTCAGCGGAACGATCGAGGAGGCGCTGAGCGAGATCCGTCTCATCGGCCCGGTCGGCCTCGACCTGTCGCTCGAGGTGCGCACCGACCGGACAACGGACCGGGCGCTCGTGGCCGTCGTGCCTCCGTTGACTTCGGGTGCCTATCGTGTGGCCTGGCGAACCGTCTCGGTAGACGGTCATGCCGTCTCCGGCTCGTTCGTGTTCTTCGTGCCCGTGCAGGCGTCGTCGGC
>JARRMU010000230.1:0-2528 GCA_037385645.1 Gemmatimonadales bacterium | reverse complement strand
CTTCGATCGTCTCCTCCGGCTCGGGCCGGACGGTGTAGTCCGGGTCAGCGTGGGCCCACCGCACGACGCGATCCTGGTCGATCAGATACCGGGCCGGCATGGGAAGCATCCAGCTGTCGTCCCCGTTGTAAGCGGGAAGGTCGATCTCCCACGATAGGTAGAGGGCCCGCACCGCCTCCGGAAGCGTCCAGGTCAGCCCGTACTCGTGTGCCGTCCGGTTACCGGGGTCGCTCAGCAGCTCGAACGGAAACTGCCGCTCTTTCTTGAACGCGATCGAGTGATCGAGCAGCTGGGGCGAGATTTGAATCAGCTCGCCGCCCGCTTCCCTGATCTCCCCGTACTGCTGCTTCAGAGCATCCAGCTCCGCGTTGCAGTACGGTCACCAGCGTCCCCGGTAGAAGCCCAGGATCAGCGGGCCGCGCGCCAGCACGTCCTCGAGGGCTACCGTCTCTCCGCTGGTTGCCGTGAGGGAGAATGGGGGAGCGAGATCTCCCACGCCCACCATGCGCTCCAGGATGCCGGAATCACGCAGGTCGCTCACGGCGCCGTGCATCACCTCCAACATTCCCTCCAGCATCTCAGCCGGTATGCGCTCAGCGGCGGCCTTGCTGATGGCATCGAGTCTCTCTTGTAGGCTCATCCAACCCTCACTCCGGGTAGTGGGACGGCACGCCTTTCAAGTCGGGAACGCCACGGTTGTGCGCCATTCTACGAATGAAAGGCACGATCCAAGCCGGCGAACGCCAGCCGCTACCAATAGCGACTTCGGATCTCCCCTATCTCATCCGGCTCGCCTACGATGCTCAGGCGGTCACCGGTCATGAGCGTGGTGGCTCCGTGCGGCACGAGGATCCGCCCCCGTCTGCGGATAAGAGCGACCCGAGCGTCGGAGGGCAGATCGACGTCGCTCAGCGGGCGGCCGGCAAGCGCGCTCGAGGGCCCGTCGGCGACGATTCGGAGCGTGACGAAGCGATCGTTCTTCAGTACCGCGCCCCGAAGCTCGTCGGTCTCCGTGGCCGACATCCAGTCGTCCCAGAACTCCTCGCTATCGACCCGCTCGGCGATGGCGGCCAGCAGCCGCAGGTGCCCCGCGTGGTCATCTGTCGGGCTGACCAGATAGAAGAGGGCGTGCACCACGTCAGCGGCGCTCGTGGATTCGTCCGCGGCCGCTGGCGTTTCGCGCTCCGACGTAATGCGGATCCCGGACCGGGAGCGAACGAGTACGAGTTCCGGTGCCTCCGCCAAGGAAGTCCGGAGGTGGGGCAGCGCGGCACCGTGGGAGACCGGCGTGGCCCCGGCAAGCGTGCCCTTCAGGAGTCCCTCGACGAGGGCGTCGCTGCTCGCCGCTATTCGGCGACAGAGCTCCGCCGCCGCGACGCGAGTCGCCTCTCCATAGGTCGTCGGGCCCGTCAGATCCACAACGAAGGCACGAGCCACGACCTCGTCGAACGGATCCTCTTCGCGTGGACCCTTCTCCTTGAGGATGGTCCTGAGTTCGGTGTCCAGGTCCAGATCGCGCCGCTGGCCGAGGCGCTCGAACCAGTGGAAGACCGCGCCTTCCCGCGTGATGTGGGCGCGGGCGTACCAGAAGTACCACCCGATGCCGAGGGTGACGAGCACGGTCGCGAACAGCACGGGTCCGATCCCCATCACGGCGATGAGGATAAACGGAGCTATGAGTCCGACGACCTGCAGGACGGGATAAAACGGCGCACGATAGCCTGGATCGTAGGCCGCCAGGCCACTCTCGCGCATGATGATCACGGCCAGGCAGAGTAGCGCGAACACGAGCAGCTGAAAGGTGCTGGCGAGCTTGGCCAGGCTGACAACATCCAGCGTGGACACGACGAGAATCGCGCAAGCCACGGTGACCAAGATCGCGAGTGTCGGGGTGCGGAAACGGCCCAGCCGACCGAGCGGCTTCGGCGCCAGTCCGTCGCGAGCCATCGCCAGAGGATAGCGCGACGCCGAGAGGATGGCGGCGTTGGCGGCCGAAGCGAGTGCCGCCAAGGCCACGAGGATCAGCGCTGGCAGCAGGATCCAGTGTGGCAACCCGTCGAAGATCACGAGGCCCGCGCTCGCGACCGGCGTCAGATCGCCATGGAACTGCTCCGCGTCAAGGGTCGCGACCATGATGAACACGCCGACGGCGTAGATGGCGGCCGCCGTGAGGAGCGCGGAGATCATGCCCAGGGGGATGTTCCGCTCCGGGTCCCTCACCTCCTCGGAGAGGCTCGCGACCTTGGTGAGCCCGGCGTAGGAGATGAACACGAGACCCGCCGTCGCCACCAGTCCTTCCACCCCGGAGGCGAAGAACGGCGTCATTCGACGCTGAAGGACGTCCGCCGGTTCGAGCCGAAACACGAACAGTACGCCGGCCACGAGGAAGACGGTAAGAATGCCCAGCGCGGACAGCACGAGGACGCGCTGAAGGCGTCCGGAGGCGGACGTGCCCACGTAGGCCAGAAGACCGAAGAGCACCGTGAGCCCGATCGCGACCGGTCGGTAGGGAATGTGGACGATCAGGG
>JARRMU010000229.1:0-2531 GCA_037385645.1 Gemmatimonadales bacterium | reverse complement strand
ACATCTTGCTCTGAATTGCCTTCTGCTGGAGCTGATTCGCGAACTCCAGGATCTGGCTGGACTCGGCGGTCGAGGCGAGGACGAATTCCACCGGGAATTGGCCCCCTCCGGGAAGCGCCGGGGGCAGGACCGGAGAAACCCGGACCCCGGGGAGCTTCTGCAGCGCCTTTTGGACATCGGGAAAAATCTGGAAGATCGAGCGTTTGCGCTTGTCCCACGGCTTGACGACCATGCCGGCGAACCCGGAGGTCGGCATGGTGAGCTGGAAGGTGAAGTCGGTCTCCGGAACCTTCTCGTAGACGCGGTTGACCTCCGCGGCAAAGACGCTGTTCTGGTCGAGGGTGGAGTCGGCGGCCGCGTCGAGGATGCCGAAGATGACCCCCCGGTCTTCCGTCGGCGCCAGCTCCTTCGGGGACATGATGTACATCGGCACGGCGCACAGCGATACGAGGAGCCAGACGAGGTAGACGGCCGGACGCGCGTTTAGGGTGGCATCGACAACGCGGCCGTACGTTTTCTTGATCCGCTCGAAGTCGCGGCTGATGCGGCCGGCCAGCCCGCGCTCCGCCAGGCCCGGTTTGAGCATCGCGCCCGACATGACCGGCGACAAGGTCAGGGCCACGATCCCGGAGATGGCGACGGCCCCGGCGAGCGTGAACGCGAACTCGCGGAAGAGCGAACCGGTCAAGCCCCCCTGCAGGCCGATCGGAACATAGACGGCCGCCAGGGTGATGGTCATGGCGATGATCGGTCCGACCAGTTCGCGGGCTCCGACCAGGGCCGCCTCCATGGGCGTTTTCCCCTCCCGGATGTGGCGCTCCACGTTTTCCACCACCACGATGGCGTCGTCGACCACAAGCCCCACCGACAAGACGATGGCCAGCAGGGTGAGCAGGTTGATCGTGAACCCGAACGCCTGCATCAGGAAGACGCCGCCGATGAGCGACAGGGGGATCGCGACCACCGGTATGAGGACTGACCGGAACGACCCGAGAAACAGGAAGATGACCACCATGACGATCATCAGCGTGTCGCCCAGGGTCCTGAGCACGTCGTGGATCGCGCTCGAGATGTACTTTGTCGCGTCATAGGCGATGCGGGCGTTCAGACCCGTGGGCAGGCCGCGCTCGACGGACGCCATCTCGGTCCGCACCCGCCTGATCACGTCGAGGGAGTTGGCGTTGGGGAGCGGCCAGATCCCCATGAACACTGCGGTCTGCCCGGAGAAGTGGACCTCGGCGTCGTAGTCCTCCGCTCCCAGCACCACGTCCGCGACGTCGCCCAGGCGCACGACCGTCCCGTTGCTCTGCCGAACCACCAGCTGCCGGAACTCCTCGGCCGTGCTCAAGTTCGTGTCCGCGGTTAGGTTGACCTGAATGTACTCTCCCTTGCTCCGCCCGAGCGCGGCCAGGAAGTTGTTGGCGGCCAGGGCCTGGCGAACCTGGGCCGGGCTGATGTCCTGCGCCGCCATCCGGTCGGGTTTCAGCCAGATCCGCATGGCGAACGTCCGGGCGCCGAGAATGTCGGCGCGCTGGACCCCCGGCAGGGCGGAAAGGCGGGGCTGCACCACCCGCACCAGGTAGTCGGTGATCTCGTTCTGCTTCAGGAGGTCGGAGCTGAAGCTCAAGTACGCCGAGGCGAACCGGCTGTCGGCCGACTCGACGTTGATGACCGGCACCTCGGCCTCGGGCGGGAGGTCGCGCCGCACCTGGTCCACCTTCGAGCTGATCTCGGCCAGCGCCCGCGTGGCGTCGTAATTGAGCTTGAGGCGTACGCTGATCGTGGATTGGCCGAGGGTGCTCTGGGACTCCATGTATTCGATTCCGTCGGCCGCGGCGATGGCGCGCTCCAGCGGCGAGGTGACGAAGCCGCGCACGAGCTTGGCGCTCGCGCCGACGTAGACGGTGGTGACGGTGACCGTCGCGTTTTCGCTGCGCGGGTACTGCCGCACGTTCAGGGTCCGGATCGCCTGCAGTCCCGCGATCAGGATGAGCAGGTTCACGACCAGCGCCAGAACGGGACGGCGAAGGAACAGGTCGGTGATCTTCATCGGTTCGGCGGCCTCGGATTTTCCCGGAAGGTCGGCGCGAGCGTGTTGTCGATCACCACCGCCTGCCCGTTGCGAAGCTTGAACGCGCCCGTGCTTACGACCGTCTCGCCCTCCCGCAGTCCGTGGGTTACGGCGACGAAGTCACCGCGCTTCTCGCCGAGCCGCACGAACTGCTGGCGAACCACCCTGCCCCCCTTCTTCTCCTTGCTCGTGACGACGAGGAAGACCGAGGTGCCGTACGGAGCGTAAAGCACTGCGGTGCTCGGGATCACCAGTACCTTCGCTCGGACCGGCAGGCCCACCGCCACGGTGACGAACATCCCGGGTCGCAACCGCTCGTCGCGGTTGACCACCGTCGCCTGAAGCTGGACGTTGCGGGTCTGGGCGTCCACCAGCGGGTTCACGGCCGTGATCCGCCCGTCGATCGCCGGGCCCGACAGGCAGTCGCAGGTCACCTTCACCGGCAGGCCGGTGTGCAGCC
>JARRMU010000228.1:0-2586 GCA_037385645.1 Gemmatimonadales bacterium | reverse complement strand
GAAGGTTCCGGGTCCCATTCCCTGGATTTCCACGGAACCCCCCTCCAAGGTGCCCCCCGTCCGCGGCCCCACATCCCACCGGGGGTGTGGGGCCATACAACAGCCGAGCCCCGGCGAAGCGTCCCGCCATCCCGCGCTTCGGCTGGTGCGCCATCCCGCGCTTCGGCTCGTCGGGCTGCCGTTGGCAGACTGACTGCCCAAGGAGACTCCCTCATGGAAGACTGCGAACGCCGTGAACTCACCGAAAACCGCTCGGAGATCGGGCAGGAAGTTCCCCCGCCCGTGAGCTGCTTCTGGTGCGAGCGACTCCATCCCGGCGAGCACCCGCTCTCCGCGTGTCCCGCCTGCACGGAGGGGTTCTCGACGCTGCGATCGCTGGAGATGAGCGGCTCCTTTCCGCTCAGCGACGAGGCGATCGACGAGACGCTGATGCGGACGTCGCCCGGAAACTATGCCCTCGGGTACATGGACGGCGACGCCTTCGTCGTGTTCTACGTGGGCCGCTCGGACGGCGACCTGCGACAGCGACTGCACGACTGGGTGGGCATGCCGAGCCGGTACGAGCGCTATGCCTCCCCCGCGAAGGCACCGTGGGGAGGGCATCGCCGAGGACCGCTTCCCGTGCGGACTCCGGCATCCGCCCGGGTGGAGAACGCCGAGAGCAGCTACACGCACTTCGCCTACAGCTACGCGCGCTCTGCCGACGAGGCCTACGCCAAGGAGTGGCGCAACTACGACGCCTTCGGCGGCGCCCACGGCCTCGACAACGAATCCGAGCCGATCTCCGCGGTCCATGCGACCGCGGGCCCGTCCGCGAGGGCAGCTGCCTCAGCGGCAGCCTGACCTGCCAGACCCGCCGTCGCGACGAGCGGCTCTCAGCGCGAGACACCCTGAACCGGAGCCCGAATCCGCGCTCCCGAGGATCGACCCTACGTGAGCTCCCGAGTCTCTCTCTCCGGACTGGATTCCGCCTTCCTCTCCCTGGAGACGCCGAGCGCTCCCATGAACGTGGTGGGCACGCTCGTGCTCGATGCTTCGGGCCCGAGCGGCGCCTGCTCGTACGAACGAGTGCTGCGCCTGGTGGAGGCACGAGCGCCCCGTCTGGCTCCCTTCCGGCGCCGGATGGTCGCGATGCCGTTCGGTCTCGACCACCCGGTCTGGGTCGACGATCCCGCCCTGGAGGTTCGGAGCCACGTCGAAAGGGTGCGCGCGCCCGCGCCCGGGTCGGACCGAGTCCTGGCCAATCTGGTGGCCGGGATTGCCTCGCAGCCCCTCGACCGCACCCGGCCGCTGTGGCAGCTCACGGTCGTCGAAGGCCTGGCCGAGGACCGGGTCGCCCTCGTGTTCAAGCTTCACCACGCCGTGGCCGACGGCCTCTCCGCGGCCCTGCTGATGCTGCAGCTGCTGGATTCCTCGCCCGGAGAAGCGGAGGGGAAGGCATCCGAGGCACGCATGCAGCCCCCTCCCGGGCCGACGAGCCTTTCGCTTCTGGCCCATGCGGCCTCGCGGCTGCCGCAGCGGTCCGCGCGCTTCGCGCGACTCCTGGGCGCCTCCGCGGGGTCGGTCGCCGGGATGGCGCGCAGGGCGGTGGGCGGCGCTTCCGCGGGCGAACCTCGGATGCCGATGCCGTTCAGTGCGCCGCGGACACCGTGGAACCGGGCCCTCTCGTCCCAGCGGACCGTTGCCTTCGGGAGAGCGCGGCTCGCCGACGTGAAGGCAGTGGGTTCGGCGTTCGGCGCGACCGTCAACCACGTCGTTCTCGCGGCGTGCACCCAGACGCTCCGGAGCTACCTGGAGGCGCACGGCGGCGCACCGGAGGCTCCCCTGGTGGCCGCGATCCCGGTCTCGCTGAGAAGCCCGGAGGAGAGCGGACCTTACGGCAACCGCCTCTCCGCGCTCCTCGTCCACCTGCCCGTTCACCTGGCCGATCCCGTGGACCAGCTCCTCGCGCTGCGGCACGACGCAGTGTCGTCGAAGCAGCAGCACGCTCGCCTCGGCGTCGGTGCGCTGGGGGAGTGGGCCGAGTTCACCTCCACCCGGCTCCTCGGGATGGCGGCGCGCTTCTACTCCGACCGGAAGCTCGCCAACCGCCACCGGCCCCTTCACAACCTGGTGATCTCGAACGTCCGCGGGCCCGGGTCTCGGCTCTACGTTGCCGGCGCGCCGCTGTGCGCTGCCTATCCTCTCGGTCCGCTGATGGACGGGGTGGGCCTGAACCTCACGGTCTTGAGCTACGCCGAATCGGTCGACTTCGGAGTCGTCGCGTGCGAACGCTCCGTACCCCACGCGGGGGACATGGCCCTGGGCTTCGGGGCCGCGGTGGGCCAGCTCCGGAAGCTCGCCCTCGAGAGGACGTCGGAGAGCTTGCCGGTGGGGGGCAAAGGAGCGAAGCCGGATCCCGACCAGGCCTTCGCCGAGGGCAGCTGACATGATGTGGAAGCGTCTGAAAGATGCGCTGGGGCGCCTCTGGCGATGGGCGCAGAAAAGTCCCGCGGAGCGCCGCGCGGCCCGGGTGCGCGCGCGATTCTGGGCCGATCTGCGCGCGGGACAGCGTGAGGCGGAAGCCCGGTCACGTCCCTGAGCTGC
>JARRMU010000227.1:0-2640 GCA_037385645.1 Gemmatimonadales bacterium | reverse complement strand
GATCACCTCGATCATGCCGCTGAACTCCCCGGTCTCGTGATCCACTGTGAACTGGTCCAGGATGATTGGTCGCGGTTGCCAGGTGGCCTCACCCAGCAGGAGCGGAGCCAGAGACTGCCCTTGGAGGACCTCGGGGAGTGGCAGATCGACCAGATCCAGCACCGTTGGCAGCACATCGATCATCGAGACCGGCTCAGTAAATCGCTGCCCCGGGGCGATGTGCCCTGGCCACACGAAGATGAGCGGGACCCTGCTGATCGAGGGCCGCAGCATCGGCTGGTTCCAGCGCGGCGGCGGCGAGTCGAGTATCGCGATGCCCATGTCGTCCATAGCGGCCCGAACGGCGTGGTCCGCACCGATGATCAGCAACGTGTTTTCCCATTCGCCCTCGCTCTTGAGACGCTCGATGAACCGCCCGATCTGCCAGTCGTTGTGGGCCATGGTCTCGTCGTACATGGCCTGATGGAGAGCGAAGAAGTCGACCCGGCTGAGACCGGTCTTCTCGTAGGCCTCCGAGTAGACGCCGTGGCCACCGGCCTCTCGAAGGCGGTCGTTCCATTCCTTCCAGGTCTTCTTCTGTTCAGGACCGACGAAAAGACCGGAAAAGGGGGCTACGGCGGGGAAATCCTCATGCACATCGACGGTCTGAAAGTGCGCCCAGTAGGGTGTAGCGGGATATGTTTCTCGCCAACGCCAGAACCCGTCGTGCAGGTATCTCGAGGATTCTGCGTAGTTATCGCCGCCGAAGTATGTGAACTCCGCCCAATCCTCTTGGAGCACGTCCACGCCGCGCTCGAGCCCGCTCAGCGTGCCGGCGTTGGGATTGGCGATGAACACCCCCGTCTGGTAGCCGGCCCGGTGGAAGTGCTGCGCCATCGTCGTTGCCTGCTCCGGCACCTTGTCCGTCCAGTTCAAACCACCCAACACGCTATGCTGGAGCGAGGTCATGAAGGAAGCCGTGGACGGTTTCGTCCAGGAGGAGTTGCTGTAGGCGCGCTCGAACAAGGCGCCTTCGGCCGCCAGCCGCTCCAGATTGGGGGTGGTGCGACGGTTGTAGCCGTAGACGCTCATGTAGTCGGCGGCGCCGCCATCAATGACGTAGAAAATGACGTTGGGTCGTCGGACATGACCGGTACCCGCTAGGGTCGGTGCCGACCAGAGCGCGACGGTGCCGGCTGTCTCGGCATCGGCCTCCAGCGACAGTGTCAAGGTACGCCCGGCTAGGTCCGATAGGTCGACCGAGCGCTGCCCCCAGTGTTCTCTGTCGCCGTACGTTTCCTCGAGCATAATCTCGGTCTCGCCGCCGTCCGGCGTGGCGCTGATTCGAAAGGTGACGGGGGGATCGTCGGCCAGCACGCCGAGTCCCAAGTCCAGACGGCCGGCCTCAGGCACCTGGACCCGATACTCCAGCCGTCCCGGCGCGTGCGTGTAAAGCGTACGGTGATAGACCCGGGTGCGGATTTCGGGTCGCACGCCCGCAGCTGCGGCGCTGTAATTGGCCGCCTTGGGGATCACTTGAACGGAAAGGATGTCTATGCTCCCTGGGTCGTCAGCGCTGAACCAGAGGCCTAGCTGCTCCCACGAGCCATTCCATTCTCCCCCCGACCAGTCGGCTCTTAGCAGGTATGTCTGCACCGAGCCGTCGTTAAACACATCGAGCGCCTCGCCGAAGAAGCGGTAGGGGAATGGACCGTCCCTGGCCGCTGCGGAACCCTCTTTCAGGTTGAATCCGAGCCCTAGTTCTTCGACCCCCTCCGATGCTCGCGCTCGCACTAGGACATACGCCCAGTCCTCGAGGCTCCACTCCGGCACGTCGACGTATATTCCGCCGACGAGCACGCTCCGGTCATCCCACCATCTGACGAAGGTGTTGGCCTCGGTCAGCGTAAGCCGCATGGCGTCGTCCACGTACGTCACGCGGGCCGGCGCAATCTCCGGCCGGAAGGGGTGGACCGGCCTCCAATCCGGCTGCGGCTCATCGAAGGGCCACTGGACCGCGATCGGCACCTCCGCCGGAACCTGTGAACCGACGAGAGTCGCCGCTTCGAAATGCTCCTCGAGGTGAAGGGGCAGCGCTGCCGTGAGGATTGGGGTACCGGACGTCGGGTCGGCGCCGGAGCAGCCGACGAACGGAAGCATTAGAACGGCGAGGGGAAGAATCCGAGAGACGACGCGATGGAGATTCATGCTGTCCTCAGGTCGGCAGAGGGGTTGAGCGTGTCTCGGGAGCCTGTGTGGCGGGCCAGTGTCCTCACAGGTTGCTGCAGCAGAACGAGGATGGGGAGGTGCAGCAGTCGTTTCATGGGGACCTCCAAGTGCACATCTGCAACCGCGGTCTTACGGCCGCGGGGACTTGTATCGCTCCAGAGGCGTCGGGGGCCTCGTTCCATGCACTCGGATATGAGGCATACAGTATGGTGGAAGGGGCCCCACCATACGCAACTGTACGCGTCTACGAGGATGAGATCAGGAGCGTGGAGGGGCCGCGGAACGCGTGTAACAGCTAGATGCAGCTAGGGGGCGGCCCGAAGGAACCGCCATCAACGGTCGCGTCGTCAGTGTCCGCCGCCCATGGTAAGAAACTTGAAAAGGACATACAACAGGAAGCCAACCACAACAGCGACGGCGTAGGCGATGAGG
>JARRMU010000226.1:0-2651 GCA_037385645.1 Gemmatimonadales bacterium | reverse complement strand
ATGACCGGAGCTTTGGTGAGCGCTATACTCGCGCTACAGAGCGATCATCATGGACTTTGCAGCTCGTGATGTTCCGGTTCCTCGACCGGCTGATCCACCTTTGCCTGAAGGCTAGCCGCGAGATGAAGAGACCCAGCTTGTCGGGTCACCTATTGCTGGCCGCCTTGTTGCTGACGCCGCTGCGGCTAGTCGGGCAGACGGGCGACCTTCGAGTAGTCGTTGCGACATCGGGCTTCACGGTCGACATCAACGGCTATGTCGTCGCCGTCGACACGTTGCGTCGTTCGGTCAGCGTCGACGATTCCGTTGTCTTCACCAACGTCAAGCTGGGCATCCAGACCGCAGAACTTCTCGATGTGGCCGAGGCATGCGTCGTTCCCGAAGGGAATCCCAGAAAGGTCATCATACGGCTATCCAGCGTCGCGGAACTGCAGTTCAACGTCGTTTGTGGGGAACGGACGCCGGGGCCTCCAGCTCCTCGAGGGCCAGCCCAGGCCCCAGCGCTCCAGGCTGAGCCTCCAGAGGCGTTGGCACCGGGCCCATCGCCCCAGGGCGATTCCTATGTCGGCCAGTGGATCGCTGAGATCGAACCGCCTGGGTCCCCCTCATATCCGGTCCGAATGACCTTGTACGGTGAACAGGCCGTGGGTGACGCCGTCGGACGCGCGGACTACGAATCTGCATCGTGGTCCTGCTCCTACGACCTTCTTCTGGAAAGCGCCGGAACCGAAGATGTGGTTCTGGTGCAGCGATTGACCACAGGCGACTGCCCCGACGGCATACGAGTCGTCCTGACACGCCGCGGCGCCAACGTGCACGCCGAGTGGCTTCGCTCCGACGATAGCCTCTGGTTCGAGGCCGTCTTCGTCCGGCCCGACTAGGTACCGGGCCAGCTCGGGCTGGAGAAAAGCCGGCCCCCCGGTTCTACTCCCGCACCTTCAAGTACCTCCCATTCTCCCCGAAAACCTGTGCGTCACGGTGGTAGAGGAGATTCTCCCATTGCTGCCCATTCCACGTTAGCGTGTTGGTGAAGCGTACTCGTACGGCCTCCGGCGGTTGTCCCTTCACCTTGAACTCCTCGGTATGCACCCCCCACGCTAGCCCAGTGTTTCCGACAAGGGACGTGTGGAGTTCGTCCAGCGTGACGCGCCAGTATTCCATGCTCGGTATCGAGTCTGGTCTGCCTCCCCGGGCCTGGAATGTCCGAAAACCGTAGCCCACCCCGCCCGAACCGAGCTGGCTCCACACTTGACGGACCTCATCCGGCATCGGCTGGCCGCTCTCCCAACTAAACTCATAGCCGCTGCGGATCCATCGCTCCAGGGATGCGGCGGTGATCGTCTGAGCGGATAGAGCAGCTGGAGAGAGGAGTCCGAGAGTGAGGAACGCCAGGGCGTTGAACCGAGCGAAATGCTTGGGCATGAGCAAGCCCCTCTCTTGGAGGAAGTGCAACAGGTGCCTGCACCCACGAACCGAACGTGAACCGAGCGTGTCCAGGCGCCGCAGGTCACTCACTAACCAATCACCGTATCGTCTAGAGTAGCTGCTCCCGCCACCTGGCTCCAGCCAGACGGCCCGTCCCAAGCACTAGACCGGCTCGGTGGGAGGACGAGATCAGGAGCGTGGCGGTGACTCTGCGAAGTCGCTAGTAAGCAGGTCTAGAAGCGAGACCAGGAATCGTCTTCGTCAGACTGTGCGAGGGGCGTCTCGAAGGAGCCATGAGCCCTAACGACGTTTGGGCAATCACGTGCTATTTCAACCCGGCCAAGTTCTGGCAACGCCGCATCAACTACCGGATGTTCCGTCACAACCTCAACCTCCGGCTTCTGACTGTAGAGCTCTCCTTCAACGGTGAGTTCGAGCTCGAAGCGGGCGACGCCGATCGGCTGATCCAACTCCGAGATGGAGACATCCTGTGGCAGAAGGAGCGGCTTCTCAACATCGCGGCATCCGCTCTACCGGCGTCGTGCGCGTATGTGGCCTGGCTCGACTGCGATGTGGTTTTCGGCGACGACCGTTGGCCGATGCGAGCACGAGAGACGCTACAGCGAGCGAAGCTCGTGCAGCTCTTCAGCAGAGTGATTGATCTGCCGAAAGGAGTCCGAACCGTACCAGCACGAGCTTCTCGCGTGTTCCGCGGGGTGCGTTCGACCATGTATGCGGCACACTGCGGCGGGGACATGACGCGGAGCCTACGCTACCCGGAGCACCGCTCAACCGAGGCGACGGCCAACGGCCTGGCCTGGGCGGCCCGCCGTGAGTTCTTTGACGCGGCCGCCCTCTACGATGCTTGTATCTTGGGAAGCGGGGATCGGGCTCTCGCGTGTGCCCTTCTCCAAATACCGGAAGTGCTGGTTGCCGCCCTCAAGTTTCACCCTGAGCACGCGACCCATTACCTGTCCTGGGCCAAAACCGTCTCAGATTGGGTGGGCGGTGCCCATTCCGCCTTGGAGGGAGAGATCTTCCATCTCTGGCATGGCTGGCCTGAGCGCCGGCTTCTTTCCACCAGATACACCGGGCTGCACGATTTCGAGTTCGACCCTCGGAAGGACATCGAGCTTTACTCTAATCAGGTCTGGCGGTGGGCGTCGCGTAAGGCTGCGATGCACGCTTACGTCCGGGACTACTTCCAGCAGCGAAGGGAGGATGGC
>JARRMU010000225.1:0-2666 GCA_037385645.1 Gemmatimonadales bacterium | reverse complement strand
CCGACCTCTCCGCGATCCATCGCTTCCTCCACACTCTCGTCGTGCGGTCTCGTGGGCTCCTCCAGAACGATCGTCTCGGCGACTCGGACCTCGAGATCCAGCTCGATGAGGGTCTCCAGCGAGACACAGGCGCACACGGCCAACCCGCGGTGCGTCTGGAAGCGCTGCAGCGCGCCGCGCGTGAACGGATCCAGCGTGCCGTCTCGCCACGGCTCCCCGAAGCCGGCATCGCGCAGCGCCCGTTGCACGGCTCGGATCTCATCGGGCGACAGCCCCTCCATCACGTAAAGCGAGCGGCGGCCGGTGGACGGCTCGACCGTCTCGAGCACCCGGACCTCGCGCTGAGCTCTCGCGTCCGTCTGCGCAGCCAGCGGGAGCGGCTGCGCGATGAGCAGCGGCGTCAACGTGACGGCCCACGCCGGCCAGCGCCGCGTGATCGCCCGGACCATCATTCGGCCGGCTTCCGGCTCCGGTCGGCCGCGCTTCTCACGTAAATGTCGCGCTTGGGGTAGGGGATCTCCACGCCGTGCTCATCGAAAAGCTCCTTCACCCGTTCCGTGACCAGGTCTCCGATCGCCCTTCGGCGCCTCGCGTCGGCGATCCACGGCCGGGCCTCCAAATCGACGCTGGAGGCCCCGAAGCTGCGCACGATCACCACGGGCTCCGGTTTCGACTTGATCCCCGGTATCTCTCCCATGGCCTGCAGGATGAGCTCCTTGGCCAACGCCGCATCGGCATCGTAGGCGATACCGATCGGGATGCGGAGCCGGATGTCATCGCCGGAGGCGGTATAGTTGATGATGTCGCGCCTCATGATCTCGTTGTTCGGCACGATCACGATGAGGTTGTCCGGCGTGCGGATCTTCGTGGCCCTCAGCCCGATCTCTACGACATCTCCCCACGTGCCATACTCCTTCGGCACCGTCCATACCTCCACCCGATCGCCGATCCTGAAGGGCCGGTCGAGGATAAGCTGCACGCCCGCGATCAGGTTGGACAGCGTGTCTTTCGCCGCCAGCGAGAGTGCCAGGCCCGCGACGCCCGCGCCGGCCAGAAGAGGCCCCACATGGATGCCGACCGTCCCGAGGGCGACAACGGCAGCCCCGGCGATCAGCAGCCCGCCGATCACCTTGTTCAACAGCGGCAAGGCCGTGTCGTCGAGCGAACTCTCCGTGCGGGGCGCCAGGCGCTCCGCCAGCAGCTGAAGCAGGTTGGAAACAAAGCTCGAGAGCGGGAACGCCAGTCCGACGATCCATACGGCGATGACCGCCTGGCTCGCCCTGGTGAGACCCCAGGTCAGCGTGATCCGCCAGAGCGTGAAGAACAAGAGGGACAGAAGGAGAAGCTGTCGGACAAAGCGGGCCAACCAGTCGTCGAGGACGGTCGCGGTCCGCGTCTCCGCCGCCCGCTCGACCTTCTTCATCCCCCACTGAATGGCGATGTAGAGCAGCCCCGCCGCGACGATCCAGCCGGCGCTCTGGAGCAGACGTGGCAACGCGAACGCCCACGCGTCCTCGAGCCAGCGCTCTAGGTCCTCCCTCCCCAAGCTGAATCCCGATTCCTGCATGAGCGCAGATTAGCTGCCTTCCCCGCGCTCGCGCTACAACGCGGCGCAAAATGCGAAGCGGTGGGTCTTTCGCTACGTACGCGGGCGAACTCCCTGGTCCAGCCACCCGCGGCCTCGAATGAACCTTAGCCGCAAGAGGTGTCGAAGTACCGACGAGGCAAGAGGATGCGGGGGTCTGTCCACCCGAGCTCATCGGCACCTGCCCTCACCGCCGCAACGGCATGGCGGATGCTCCCCTCCAACCGTCGATGGCACAACCGCCCGCGTCCTCAGGCCGTTGCGCCAAAAGGCCAAACAACCGTCCGAGCACGCACAGGAGCCTGGAGAACGATCTTGTCCGGCAGATCGAGCGACAGCCCCGGCAAGGCGCCCGGCCCAGATGATCCTCTGGGGGCCCGCATTCTCATCGTCGACGACGAAGCCGCCAACGTCGAACTGCTTCGTCACGTTCTCGAGCCGGCAGGTTACCAGAACCTCATCACGACCACCGACCCTCTCCAGGTCGCCGAGCTCTGCCGGCAGTCTCCCCCGGACATCGTCCTGCTGGACCTGAGAATGCCAAGCCTCGACGGCTTTCAGGTCCTGGACGCGTTGCCGGATCTCGTACCTGACTTCGAGCACCTTCCGGTCCTCGTCCTCACCTCCGATACGAGCCGAGAAGCCAAGTCGCGCGCACTCTCCAATGGTGCGAGTGATTTCGTAAACAAGCCGTTGAGCCCGGGCGAGGTCCGGCTCAGAGTGTCCAACCTCCTCCAGACCCGCTTCCTGCAGCTGGCCCTTCGAGAACAGAACACACTGCTTGAGCGAAAGGTGCGTCAGCGCACAGCGGATCTGGAGGAGGCTCAGTTCGAGATCGTCGAGCGTCTCGCTCTCGCGGCGGAGTATCGAGACGACGAAACCGGAAAGCATACCAAGCGGGTGGGAATCCTCTCGGCCAAGCTGGCCAAGGAGTTCGGGTGGTCGGAGAGTCAGGTCGAGGTGATCAGGCGCGCCGCCCCGATGCACGACGTCGGGAAGATCGGCATCGACTCGGCGGTCCTGCTCAAGCCCGGCAAGCTCACGAAGGAGGAGTTCGCGCACATCAAAGAGCATGTGACGA
>JARRMU010000224.1:0-3614 GCA_037385645.1 Gemmatimonadales bacterium | reverse complement strand
CTTCACCGGAATCATCGCGACCAACTCGGAGTTCGAGATCGAGCGCTACCCGAAGCTCGGTGACCAGAACACTGCCGAGACCGTGTACGAGGAGGTGTCCGACGAGAAGAAGACGGCGATCGGAACGGGACACTTCCTGACCTGGGTGACGACCTACACCGACCAGCAGGGCGAGGTGCTGGGGCGCCAGCGCTTCCGCATCCTGCGATTCAAGCCGGGCGCCTGATGGCCAGTCGAGTTGCACCGTCGACCAGTCCCGACACGGACTTCTTCTGGAACGGCCTCCGCGACCAGAAGCTCCTGATTCAGCGCTGCGCCGAGTGCGAGACGTTGCGTCAGCCGCCGCGTCCGATGTGCCCGAAGTGCAATTCGCTCGAATGGGACACGATCGAATCGTCGGGCCGGGGCACCGTCTACAGCTACGTGATGCCGCAGAATCCGCGCTTCCCCATGTTCGAGTACCCGTACATCGTCGTTCTGGTGGAGCTGGGCGAGGGCGTCCGCCTGGTGTCGAACCTCTGCGGGATCGAACCCGGCGACGTTCGCGTCGGTATGCCCGTCGAGGTCTTCTACACGACCTTCGACAACGATGTCGTGCTGCACCAGTTTCGGCCCGCCGGCTGAGGGGATCGAATGGACTTCTCGTTCACAGAGGAACAGGAAGCAATCGCGAAGCTCGCACGCCAGCGGTTCGAGGTCCGTGCTACGCCCGAGCGCCTGACCGAAGTCGAGGCGGGCGAGGTGCGCTACGACGAGGCGCTCTGGAAGGAACTCGCAGGCGCGGACCTTCTCGGGATCGGGCTGCCCGAGGCGATCGGGGGCACCGGTCACGGCTTTCTCGAGGTCGCCGTGCTGCTGTCGGAGGTCGGCTGGAGTGTCGCGCCGGTCCCGGCGTACGCGACGCTCGCGCTCGGAGCCGACCCGATCGCCCGATACGGTAATCGGGAGCAGCAGGAGCGCCACCTGCCCGGAGTGGTCGACGGAACCCACATCCTGACCGCTGGCCTGATGGAGCCCGGCCGATCGGATCCGACGGTGCCGGCGACAACGGCGACTCTCGATGGAGGAAGCTGGCGCCTCGATGGCAAGAAGGAGCTGGTCCCGGCCGCCCAACTCGCCGACTCGGTCCTTGTGCCTGCGGCGATGGCGGACGGTGAGGTCGGCCTCTTCGTCCTCGATACGGCGGCTTCGGGGGTCGAGATCCAACCCGTCGTGACGACCAATGGCGAACCGCACGCGGACTTGGCAATGGACGCCGCGCAGGTAGCCGCCGAGGATCGGCTCGGCGAGCCCGGGCGCGGCCTCGAGATCGTCCTTTCGCTCCATGCGCGCGCACTGGTCGGGCTGTGCGCCATCCAGGTTGGCGTTGCCGAGCGGGCCTTGCGGATGGCGGCCGCCTACACGACGGAGCGCGAGCAGTTCGGTCGACCGATCGGCAGCTTCCAGGCGGTCCAGCAGCGCATGGCCGACGCGTTCATCGACGTCGAGTGCATCCGGTGGACCACCTGGCATGCAGCTTGGCTGCTCGGCCGGGGCCGGTCCGCGGACCGGGAGGCGAGCATCGCCAAGTTCTGGGCTGCAGAGGCCGGCGCGCGCGTGGCCGCGACCGCGCAGCAGGTCCACGGTGGCATCGGGATCGACGTGTCGTACCCGTTGTTCCGCTACTTCCTCTGGGCGAAGCACAACGAGCTCGCGCTCGGCTCCGCATCCCGGCATCTCGCCCGACTCGGCAGCACATACTCGGAGGCGACCCGATGAGCACGACGAAAGCCCGTACCACGACCCTCGCCTGGAAGGACATCGAGGTGGGCGACGAGGTGACGCCGCTCGAGGTGCCCGTGACGACCACGGTCATCGTGGCCGGCGCGATCGCGTCGCGCGACTACATGCCTGTGCATCACGACCGCGATTTCGCGAACAAGCAGGGGTCGCCGGATCTGTTCATGAACATCCTCACCACCAACGGACTATGCGTCCGCTTCCTCACCGACTGGGCGGGCCCGGAGGCGATGGTGAAGAACCTGTCGATTCGTCTCGGTGTGCCCGCGTACCCCAACGATCCCCTGCGATTCACCGGCTCGGTGGCGGGGAAGTCCGAGGGCCAGGGTGAGGGCCTCGTCGAGATTGCCTTCCAAGGAGCGAACAGCATGGGGAACCACGTCACGGGCACTGCCGTGCTCAGCCTGGTCGAGGGAGCCGGCGAGTGAGCCGTACGCTCGGAGGCAAGGCGGCCATCGCCGGGATCGGCCAGACCGAGTTCTCGAAGGAGTCCGGGAGGACCGAACTCCAGCTCGCCTGCGAATGCGTCAAGGCAGCGCTCGATGATGCAGGGCTCCAGCCGGCCGACGTCGACGGCATGGTCACGTTCAGCGTCGACTCGAACGAGGAGATCGAGGTCGCCCGCAACCTCGGCATCCGGGACCTGACCTTCTTCACGCGCGTGCCACACGGCGGCGGAGCGGCGGCCGGGACGGTCATGCAAGCGGCGATGGCCGTCGCCACCGGCGTGGCGGATGTGGTCGTCTGCTACCGCGCCTTCAACGAGCGATCCGGGTTTCGTTTCGGTGGCACGGGCCGAACCATGACCGAAACGCCTCTCGTGGCTGGCGCCCTATGTGCCCTTCGGGCTGATGACGCCCGCTGCATGGGTGGCGCTGCATGCGCAGCGCTACATGTCGACCTACGGGGTCACCAACGAGGACTTCGGAAGGGTCTCGGTCGTGGACCGCGCGCACGCAGCGAGGAACCCCGATGCCTGGTTCTACGAGCGCCCGATCACGCTCGAGGATCACCAGAACTCACACTGGATCGTCGAGCCCGTCCTCCGACTCCTCGACTGTTGCCAGGAGAGCGACGGCGGAGTCGCGTTGGTCGTGACCAGCGTAGAGCGCGCTCGGGACCTCGCGCAGCCAGCCGCGGTGATCACCGCAGCGGCGCAGGGTGCAGCCTACGACGGCGAGGTGATGACCAGCTACTACCGCGAGGACATCACGGGTCTGCCGGAGATGGGTGTGGTCGCGCGGAAGCTCTGGGCGGACTCCGGTCTCGAGCCTTCCGACATCCAGACGGCATTCTTGTACGATCATTTCACCCCCTTCGTGCTCGTCCAGCTCGAGGAGCTCGGCTTCTGCAAGCGCGGCGAAGCCAAGGATTTCGCCACGATCGAGAACCTGTCCGTCGGGGGAAGGCTTCCGATCAACACCAACGGTGGACTGCTCGGAGAAGCGTACATCCACGGCATGAACGGTATCACCGAAGGCGTTCGGCAGATTCGGGGTACTTCGTACAACCAGGTCGAAGGCGTGGAGCACACGCTCGTGACCTCCGGGACGGGTGTGCCGACGAGCGCTCTCATCCTGGGGCACGCGAAGTGACCATCTGAACGCCAGCGCGTCGAAGCAGCGGAAGAGGAAGGAGCGTTTCGTGTCCCCGACGAAGGATACGCGCCAGACCATCATCGATGCCGCATTCGACTGCTTCCGCCACTATGGTCTGCGAAAGACCACGGTCGTCGAGATCGGCCGCAGGGCCAAGCTGTCGCGGGGCACCATCTACCAGCATTTCCGCGACAAGGCTGCCATCGTCGAAGCGTGCGCGGAGAACGGCTCGCAGCG
>JARRMU010000223.1:0-2726 GCA_037385645.1 Gemmatimonadales bacterium | reverse complement strand
CCTGTCGTCGGGTGCCCGGGCGGTCGCTGCCTTCCAGGGATGCTCTGTAGTCCAGTGCGCGGAGGTACTCCTCCTGCGTCGTCACGAGCTCCGGGCTATAGATCTCGAACAGCGGCTGGCCTTTCTTGACCTCGTCGCCAACGTAGTTGACGTGGACCTGTTCGATCCAGCCTTCGAACTTCGTGTTGACCCATGTGATGTTGTCGGCGTTGAAGTCGAGGATACCCACCGTCCGGCTATATCTAGCGATGTCCGCCATTTCGGCCGTCGTGCTCACGACCCCGGTGTTCTGGACTAGGACCGGGTCGATCCGGATGACGCCCTCCTCCGAGCCCGACTCCACGTCGGCGTACTTCGGGACGAGCTTCATGCCCATGGGTGAAACACCCGGGTCATCCCGGATGTACGTCGGATCCATCGGTGCGTACCAATAGAGGACCTCCCGCTCGTTTTCGGCGACGGTCGTCCGTTGCGGAAGAAACGCTACATCGAACGGGTTGGCGACAACGAACCAAGCAAGCGCAGAGCCGAGGGCGAAGAACGCGACCATCCAGAATGCCTGAGTCCCTCGCGTCATCGGCCGTAGCGCGAGCGGGTCCTTCGAGTCGACGGTGGGTGACACCGGCGTCGTCGGTGTCACGCCAGGGCCGGCATCGCGGCAGGCTCCGGAATGAGGTCGTCCAGGCGCCGACGGAGCGTCTGCAGCTCGAGGGCTCCGAACAAACGGTACTCCTCGGGAAGCCGCCGTACCCAACGTCTTGCTCGCTTCAGCGCGTCGCGACGCATGCCATAGAGCAACCGGAGCTCCTCGCTGAGGTCCGCGACCCCTCGGCCGGCTCGCTCCCGGGCCTCCAAGTAGAGGGCGCAGATGCGGTCAACGTCTCGCTGGACCGACTTTCTCAGGATCTTCAGGCGTCTCGACCCGGCCTCAAGCGCGCTTGCCGCCGAGGGAGCATACTCCGCGAACAGGTCGTTGATGCGCTTCACGGCATCGCCGTACGCCGTCGCGGCGATCGCACGTGTGTCGGGCGCGAGCTTGCGGATCTGCCGGCGAAGCCGGCGCAGGAGGCGAGCGCGCTCGGCGACCAGCGCGCGGATGCCCTCCGACGCCCCCGGCTGCCTCGGCTCACCGGCGAGTCGTGCGAGCTGTCGGTGGATCCGGTCGGCAACCCGGATCGAGTCGTGACGGATGGCGCTGCAGGCCAGTGCCTCGCGCGTGATCGCCTCGAAGTGGAAACCCTGGATCGCGAGACGCACCGCCTCCGGGAATTGGGACGGATGGCGCCGGGCACACCACAGCAGGAAGCGGAGATACTGCCGGCCGTATCGCTTGGACGCGATCGTCCGCAGCGAGCGAACGATGGCACGAACTTCACGGGCGACGACGGGCCGCGTGAAACGCGGGTTCGGACCGAGCCGGTCGAGCATGCGCCGGCAGCGCTCGAAGTAATTATGCAGCGTCGGATCGTACAGCGTGCGCAGGACGCGCTTGTAGCCTTCGGCCAGCCGGTCGGCCGGCATGCGGGTCACGAAGTTGGCCTCGAATGCGTGCGTGTTGTTTCCGAACGACTCCCCGAGCAGCCGGTCCTCGCGGCGCAGACGTTCGTACAGATCCGTTCCCTGCAGCGCGGTCAGGATGCCGACCATCGCAATCGGGATTCCGGCCTCACGGATGAAGGCGATCTGACGATCGAAGATGTCGTCCGTATCCTCGTCGAAACCGACGATGAAGCCGCTCGAGACCTCGATGCCGTTCGCCTGGATGTTGCGGACGGACTCCAGCAGGTCGAGCTTGGCGTTGACGGGCTTGTTGGCGCCGAGGAGGCTCTCGATGGAAGGGGTCTCGATCCCGAGGAAGACAAAGCTGAAGCCGGCATCGCGCATCGGCCGCATCAACTCATCATCGGCGCCGAGGTTGACCGAGGCCTCGGTGAAGAACTGGAACGGAAAGCCGTGGTCGCGCTGCCAGCGCTCGAGCGTCGCCAGCGAGCGCTTCGCCAGCCGGCGGTTGCCGATGAAATTGTCGTCGACGAAGAAGACCGACCCACGCCACCCGGCTGCTAGCAGGGCGTTCAGCTCGGCCGTCATGCGCTCCGGAGACTTGACCCGATGCCTGCGGCCGTAGAGCTTCCAGATGTCGCAGAACTCGCACGAGAACGGGCAGCCGCGTGAGTGCTGCACCGCCATCGAGGCGTAGGCTTCGAGGTCGAGAAGATCGAATCGTGGCACCGGGGAGTCGTCAACGTCAGGGAAGCCCTCGGCGCGATACAGGGGCTTCGCGCGGGCCCGCTCCAGGTCTTCGGCGAACGTGGCGATCGCTCCCTCGGCCTCGCCGATGAAGTCGTGATTCACACCGTCGAGGCGCTCCGGCGAAATGCTCGGATACGGACCGCCGGCCGCGACCGGGACGCCCAGCCGGTTGCAGCGCGCGACGACCTCGGCGAGCGACGGCGCCTGCACGACCATCGTGGACGTCAGGACCGCGTCGGCCCACAGCAGATCGGAGTCGCGCAGCGAGGCCACGTTCATGTCGATCAGCCGCAATTCCCAGTGTTCCGGCAGCATGGCCGCGACCGTGACGAGGCCGAGAGGCGGCAGAGCGGCGCGGCGCTCGATGTAGGGCAGGGCCCCGCTGAAGCTCCAGTAGGTCTGGGGAAGATGCTCGGGGTAGACGAGCAGTGCCTTCATGGTGTTCTCCCTGGCGTGGCGCTCGCGGATGACCTCGG
>JARRMU010000222.1:0-3717 GCA_037385645.1 Gemmatimonadales bacterium | reverse complement strand
ACACCCGGAAGGAAAACCTCGCCCACCCTCGCGGATCGCCGGGACAGAAACGACGACATCCGTAACGTCGGATCTGAGACTTGAGAATGCGGCGAGCCCTTCGGTCGGGAGCTGACCGGGGGCAGCTGCGCGAGAGACGGTATGAGCAGCGACGCAGGCGCCACAAGCGATGAAACCTCCCGGGTCACACTTGCGCCCTACGAACAGCGCGCAGAGCAGTGGCTGGGCACCCGCGACCACGACGTCTCGCAGAACATCGACGCCCTGCTCTCCGCCCCGGCCCTCCAGGCCGAGCCCGACTGGCCCGCCGCCGAGGGGCGCCCGGTGCTCTTCCTACTCGACGCGGCCAGCAGCCTGGAGGAGAAGCTCCTCCGGGATTGGATCGCGCGCCAGCGGCCGCAAGGCTCGCAGGACGTCGACGCCCTCACCATCCCTGCTTCGCGCCGCCGGCGCGGCCGCCTCGACCCCAAGCTCGAGACCGTCCTGGCCACGGGCGAGAACCCGCTGCTGGCGCCGCTGCGTGTGGTGTGGTTCCCCCGCGTGCGCGACGGCCGCCGGGCCGCGCGCTTCTCGGACCTGCTGCGTCTGGGCGACCCGCGCGACCCGGGCCGCCTGCGCGAGCGCTGGGTGCTCTCCCGCGAGCCCGAGCGCTGCCGCATCGTAGCGGGCGAGCCGGCGCCAGCTGCCGAGCTGCGCGGCCGCTGGCGCGACGCCTGCGACACCGACGCCAGCCAGACCGCGGGCGTGGCCGAGTTCGTGGCTCTCCAGGCCGCCCTCGCCCTCGAGCGCGCCGAGCGCAGCGTGCGCGGCGCCCGCTACAAGGTGCCCAGATTCGTCCACGAAGACATCCTCTCGCGCCCGGCCTTCCGCGGCGGCCTCTCGCGCCTGGCCCGCGAACTCGACCGCAAGGAAGCGCGTGTCTACAAGGACGCCGCCCGCTACCTCCACGAAATCGCCGCCAACCATAGCCGCTTCGTCATCGACCTCGTCCTGCAGCTCTGGCACTCCATGTTCACCCGCGGCTACGGCGAGGTCATCTACGACGCCGCGGAGATCGAGAGCGTGCGCGAGCTGGCCCAGCGCCACCCCGTGGTCTTCCTGCCCACCCACAAGTCGAACCTCGATCACCCCCTCCTCCAGTGGGTGCTCCACGAGAACGGCCTGCCGCCGAACCACACCGCCGGCGGAATCAACATGAACTTCTTCCCCCTGGGCCCGCTGGTGCGGCGCTCGGGCGTCTTCTTCATCCGGCGCACCTTCAAGGACAACGAGGTCTACAAGTTCGTCCTGCGCAGCTACATCGACTACCTGGTCGAAAAGCGCTTCCCGCTGGAGTGGTACATCGAGGGCGGCCGCTCGCGCTCGGGCAAGCTGCTGGCCCCGCGCTTCGGGATGCTCGCCTACGTGGTGGACGCCTACCGCCGCGGCAAGGCCGAAGACGTCATGCTCATCCCGGTCTCCATCGCCTACGACCAGATCTCGGACGTGGGCGACTACGCCAAAGAACAGCGCGGAGGCAAGAAGGAGCGCGAGAGCTTCAGCTGGTTCCTGCGCTTCATCCGCCGCCTCTACCGCCAGTACGGCAACGTCCACATGCGCTTCGGCGAGCCCCTCTCACTCCAGAAGGCGCTGGGCGCCCCCAACCCCGACGCCACCCCGAACCCGGACGAGGAGAGCCTGGCGCTCCAGAAGGTGGCCTTCGAGGTGTGCCACCGCATCAACCGCGTCACCCCCATTACGCCCACCTCGCTCATCACCCTGGCGATCCTGGGCTGCGGCGACCGCGCCCTCTCGGTGCCGGAGATAGGCGCCGCCCTGCGCAACCTCGTCGATTTCGTGAATGCGGGGGACCTGCCCGTCTCCGAAGAGCTCGACCCCCGCAACCTGGACGAAGTGCGCCGCGCCCTCGGCCCTCTCGTCGGCAACGAAGTGCTTAGACGCTACGACGAGGGCCTCGAGCCCGTCTTCGGCGTCAGCGAGAACCAGCACCTGTCCGTGGCCTACTACCGCAACTCCGTCATCCACTTCTTCTTGAACGGCGCCCTCTCCGAGCTGGCCCTCCTGCGCGCCGCCGAACCCAACGTCGAGGACCGCCGCGCCGAGTTCTTGGAGGAGGTCCTGCGCCTCCGCGATCTCCTGAAGTTCGAGTTCTTCTTCGCGGAGAAGGACCTCCACCTGAGCGAGATACGCGCGGGCCTGGCGGGCCACGACCGCGACTGGGAAAAGCTCCTCGACCAGGGCCCCGAGGCCATCTTCACGCTGTTGCCGAAGATTCGACCCTTCTCCGCCCACCGGATCCTGCGGCCGTTCTTCGAGGCGTACCGGGTGGTGGGGGACCTGCTCGAGAAGCAGGATCCCGATGTGGACTTCGACGAAGCTGCCTTCCTCGACGAATGCCTCGCCCTTGGGAGGCAGTACACGCTGCAGCGGCACATCCGCAGCGCAGAGTCCGTGTCGAAGACGCTATTCGCCACGGCCATCCGCCTCGCCCGCAACCGCGACCTCGTCGAACCCGGCACCCTCGACCTCGCGGCGCGCCGCCTGGCGTTCCGCGGCCGTCGCGAGTTCCCCCGCAGGGATGTGAGGGTCCCGTCACCGTCCCCGAAAGGAAGACAGATCATGAGCCATGACCACGCAGCCCTGCACAGTAAGGTCCGAGCGCTCGGTCGTACGCGCGGCCAGCTGGAGCCGATGGTTCACTCCGGCCCCGCGGATGCGCGGGAGCTCTGGGAACAGCTCGAGAAGCCTTGGAGGAACCTCGAGAACCAGGCGAAGCACCTGACCCGAGGGACCGAGGACATGCGTGACGGCGTCGCCGACATGGTTCGTGGCAACCTCACCGAGCTTCGCAAAGGCTACGAGCGCCTCGCTTCGGCGCTTCGGGAGCCCCGCTCGGAGAGTATCTGGAGCCAGGTCCGGAGCAGCCTCGGCCGGCTCGTACCGGGAGGCCATCGAACCAGCGACTGCGTCGCGGGCTCCGTCGAGGATCTGACAGACGCCGCCATGGTGGGAACAGAGAAGGCGCGCCTTGAGCGGACGCGCTTCAAGAAGCGCGCCGAGCTCGGCACACGGGTCTACGAGCTTGCGAAGGAACCGGGCCGTCCCGAGGGGGCGCCGTCGCAGGTTCTGGACGACGACCAGGTGACGGCCCTCCTTCGGGACCTCGGGTCGCTGGATGCCGACATTCGGAACGCCGCTCCCGAGTTCCTTGAGCCTGATCGGGTCAAAGCATGACGTCGCGTCCCACCGTGGTCCTCGTCGATGGAAACTCGGTCCAACGCGAGCGATGGCAACCGCCGCGGCTGAGGCAATCAGGGGACTGCTCGACGAGCGCTGCCGGAGCCCAGGTCATCACAGGGCCCCGGCGTGATCCGCGCGAACGGCATCCACGGCTTCAAGCCCGCGAGAAGGAGTGGATCGAATCAGCTGGCGATGCCAAAGGCCGAAGGGGAGAAAAGCAATGACGACATCCGCGATACGAAGCCTGCTGAGTGCCATCTTGCTGGGAGCCATGCTTGCGACATCCGCCCCTGTAGCAGCCGATGAGGTGACGGATTCCAGCATCACATCGTGGGTCAACGAGGCCCTCCGGCACGACCCGCTCGTGCCGGCCGCCGAAATCAGCGTCAGTACCCAGGAGGGGGTCGTCACGCTGTCCGGCCACGTCGACAACCTCGCCGCGAAGAACCGCGTAGACCGTCAGGCCAGTAAGATCCG
>JARRMU010000221.1:0-2753 GCA_037385645.1 Gemmatimonadales bacterium | reverse complement strand
ACTCCCACAACCGAAGTACGCACGCAGATCTTACGCGAAGGCGGCGTTCTCGCCGAAGACAGCGAAGGCGCCTGTTGCCTGGAAGTTCGAGCGATTGCGAGGCACAGACTAGCGGATTGAAATCCGATGGTCACGCGCCATCGACGTGCCTGCGCGACGCTTAAGTCGTGCTTTTTCAACTGAATGGGCCCACCAGGACTCGAACCTGGGACCCGCGGATTATGAGGGCCTCGGATAGGGGCGACGTTTCAAGCTTTTTTGAAACGTCGCCCATTTCTTGTGTCCATGGCTTCCACCAGCGTCCAGGGTTTCCATGGCGTTGCGTAGTATCCGCGTAGAGTTGGAACGGAAGCAAAGATCGCTGGGACGGAAATGAGCCACTTCGGCTTGCATTCGAGCTCGACGCACTCACTACCCCGGCGCCGGCAACCCGATCCTCCGCACCAGATCAAGGAACCGTGGATCCTCATGCATCTCGTCGAACTCCCGCGTGTTGAGGATAAGCAGCAGGGACGGATCCCGTTCCGCGTACGCCTTTTCGAGCCAGCGCATGGCTTCGTCAGGGTCACCGCCCGCGGCGCAGGACTGGGCCACTTCGTACGAAGAGTCGCTGCTGCCGGGGCGCAAGGAATGCTTCATTCGTTCCTTGTTGATGGCCGCCCAACCGCCCTCGACGTAGCGTTCCCTGTTCCAGGCAATGGCCTCCGGAGAAAGACCGAAGAACTTGAAAACCACTTCGAGCGCCGCGAAGGCTTCGTCGTCGCGACCCAGCTTCAGATCGGCATTCAGCTGTGCGAACCGGACCAGCAAGCCGTCGCCCAGCTCGAGAGTCCGGTCGACCTGGGCCAGCGCCTCCTCGTGGCGGCCGGCTGCCTCGAGGACGTTGGCCAGCGAGGCGTTGATGACGACCGATAGCGGGTCCAGCGAGCGCGCTGCCTCCAGCTGGGCCACCCCCTCGTCGAAGCGCTGCATGCTTGCCAGGAACTCGCCATACCACTGATGGGCAGTCGCGTATCCGGGGTTGAGCGCGAGCGCCTCGAGATGAGCCCGGTCGGCACTCTCCCAGTCCCACGCGATCTGGAAGGTGAGGGCCTGCGCCGAGTAGGCCTCGCCGAGCTGGTCGTCGATGGCCAGCGCGCGATCCACGGCCGCCCGTCCCCTGCGCATCGCCTCCCGAGGGTCGAGGCCGAGAAGATCGCCGTAACGCACGAGGTAGGATTCGGCGACGCCCACGTAAGCCAGCGCGAAGGTCGGGTCGCGGTCGATCGCCTGCTTGAAATAGTCGAGTCCCTGACGGACGTCATCGGGGGTTCGCTTGTTCCAGCTGTGTCTTCCCCTCAGATACAGCATGTAGGCTTCGTTGTCCGTCGTTGGCCGGGATGCCAAGCGCGTCTGCTGCGCGTCGGTCAGCTCCGGGCGGAGGCTGTCTGCGATCGCACGCGCGATCTCCTGCGGCATGGCGAAAATATCGCCCACGGGGCGGTCGTATCGATCGCCCCAGATGTGCGTGCCGTCGCTCACGTCGACCAGCTCGACGCCGAGCGTCACCCGGTCCCCCAGCCGCGTCATCCGCCCGGTCATGATCGCGCCGACGTTCAGCAGCTTGCCGATGTCGATCGGATCCCGCTCGTCCCCCTTGAAGTGGAACACGGTGGTGCGAGCCATGATGCGTAGGTTGGGCAGCCGCGCGAGGCTGTTGATCACTTCCTCGGTTACACCGTCAACGAGGAACTCGGCCTCCTCGTCCGCTCCTCCTCCGACCACGATGGGCAGGACTGCGATCGAGTCGATCGCGGCACGGCCGGAAGGCGTCAACGGCCAGAAGACGTAGGCAAGGACGGCGAGCGCGATCGCCAGGCCGGCGGCCCCAGTCAGCACCTTCTTCCTGCCCCAGGTCGCCGGCACGGCGCGTGCGGTTCCGGAGATGACGGAGTGACTCGCGTCGGTGTCGCGCCTGAGCCGGGCGAGATCCGCTCGCAGGTCCGACGCGCTCTGGTAGCGCAACTCGCGATCCTTCTCGAGCAGCTTGCTGATGATCTGCTCTAGCTCGGGCGGCATCTCCGGGTTGATCTGCACCGGAGAGGCCGGAGCCCTGTTCAGGATCGAATCGAAGATGACCCCGGACGTCTTACCGCCAAAGGCGCGGCGCGCCGTCGCCATCTCGTAGAGCACGACGCCGAGCGAAAACAGGTCGGAGCGGTTGTCGAGCTCTTCGCCCCGGACCTGTTCGGGGGACATGTAGGCCACCGTGCCCATCACCGAGCCGGGCCGGGTCAGATCCCCCAACCGGGTCTCCTGCTCGGCGGGGCTGACGTCCAGGGTCGTCTCGGGCTTCGGGTCCTGCACCTTGGCCAGGCCGAAGTCGAGGATCTTGGGCTGACCGCGCTCGGTGACAAAAATGTTGGCCGGCTTGATGTCGCGATGCAGGATCCCCTTCGCGTGTGCGGCGTCAATCGCGTCGGCGATTCTGGTGGCGACTTCGAGCAGGGCGTCGAGACTCAGCGCCCCACGAGCCAGACGCTGCGCCAGCGTCGTCCCCTCCAGCAGCTCGGTGGCAATGAACCGATGCCCTTCGAACTCGTTGACGTCGTAGATCGTGAGGATGTTCGGATGGTTGAGGGCCGAGGCCGCCCGGGCTTCGCGCAGAAAGCGCGCGAGCGCCTGGCGGTCGCCGGACACACCCTCGGGCAAGAATTTCAGCGCGACGGGCCGGTGCAGCTTGGTATCCTCTGCGCGCCAGACGACACCCATGC
>JARRMU010000220.1:0-2766 GCA_037385645.1 Gemmatimonadales bacterium | reverse complement strand
ACCGAGAGGTGGTGGACCGCTGCATGGAGGGGGCGGAAGTGGTGTTTCATCTGGCTGCCGCCTTTCGTGAGCTCGACGTGCCGGAGAGTCACTACGACAATGTGAACGTCGACGGCACCCGCATCGTGCTGGAGTCCGCCGCCCGGCACGGCGCCTCCAAGTTCGTCTACTGCAGCACGTGTGGCGTCCATGGCGATGTCGAGGACCCTCCGGCGAACGAAGAGGCTCCAATCACGCCTGCCGACTACTACCAGCGCACGAAATACGAGGCCGAGCCGCTGGTCGCCGCATATCATGGGCGTGACGGCATGGAGACGGTCATACTGCGGCCGGCCGCGATCTACGGACCGGGGGATCCCGAGCGCTTTCTGATGCTCTTCAAGTGGGCCGCCAAGGGCTGGTTCCCGATGTTCGGCGACGGTCGGACTCTGTACCATCCTCTGTACATCGACAACCTCGTAGACGCCCTTCTGCTCTGTCTCGAGCCCGGAAGGGCCACGGGACGTGCATACCTGATTGCCGATGAAGAGTACTGGACGATCGAAGAGCTCGTGCGGAAGGTGGGGGAGGCGATCGACGTCGATCTAAAGGTGAGGCACCTACCCATCACGCCGTTGATCGTAGCCGGACACGTCACCGAAAGGATCTGCCGCCCGCTCGGCATCACTCCACCGATCTTTCCGAGGCGAGTCGACTGGTACCGACAGAACCGCGCTTTCGACATAACCAGGGCCAAGGAGGAGCTCGGCTACGCCCCGCGAGTCGGCATTGACGAAGGTCTCCGAAAGACCGGCCAGTGGTATCGCTCGAAGGGCTACCTCTCCTGATCTCAATGAAACGGGCTTTCTGACCATGTGAGGGATTGCCGGGATCGTATCCGCGGATCCTTCCATCAGGGGGCTCATCCCCGAGATGGTGGCACGGCTGGAGCACCGTGGGCCCGACGAGCAGGGCACGATCGACCTTGCTGGGGTGGCTCTGGGGAGTACCCGCCTCAGCATCCAGGACCCTGGCAACGGTCACCAACCGATGACCACCGAAGACGGCTCGGTGGCCGTCGTGTTCAACGGAGAGATCTACAACTACCCTGAGCTGCGCCGCGTCCTGGAGGCCGATGGAGTGCGCTTCCAAACCCGGTGCGACACCGAGGTGCTGCTCCATCTCTATCAGAAGCACGGCGAAGGCTTTGTCCGCCACCTCGACGGAATGTTCGCCGTGGCGATATGGGATGCGTCAAGAGGCCGTTTGATACTGGTACGCGACCACTTGGGGCAGAAACCCCTCTTCTTCTTCCAGGCCGACGGGTCCTTCCTCTTCGCATCGGAGCTGAAGGCGATCCTCGCTACCGGGCTGCCGGAGCGAAAAGCGGACCTGGAAGCGCTCTACCACTACATCTCGCTGCGTTTCATACCCGATCAGATGACCCTGTTCGATAGGGTCTCGAAGGTGCCCGCGGCGCATTATCTGATCTACGAGAACGGCAGAGCGCGTCTCGCGCGCTACTGGGAGCTCTCCGGTCAGAGCAAGCTCGAAGGATCGGAGCGCGAGATCGTGGACGAGCTCGACAAGCGGTTGGCCGACACGGTTCGGGAGCATCTCTTGAGCGATGTCCCTGTCGGGTGTTTCCTCAGCGGGGGCATCGATACGAGCCTCGTAACGGCTCTGGCGACCCAGCAGGGGGAGGCTCCGCCCCCTACTTTCGCCATCGGCGTCATGGAGGAGGATTTCAACGAGCTTCCCTTCGCTCGGATGGTCGCCGACCGGTACAACACCCGGCATTACGAGGAGGTGGCGGAACCGGATCTCATCGAGCTGCTCCCGAACATGGTCTGGCATCTGGAGGAGCCGGCTGATCCGTTCGGCGTGGGTGTCTACCTGGCGTCGCGCCTGGCCTCCAACCATGTCAAGGTCGTGCTCAGCGGGGACGGCGGAGACGAGCTGTTCGGCGGCTACGATCGGTACTACGGGCAGCAGCTCGCGAGCCTCTACCGCATGATCCCCAACGTGCTGAGAGAGTCCGTGTTGAAGCGCATCCTGGAGGCCATTCCGGAGAGCTTCGCCTATAAGAGTACCGCCCAGAAGCTCCGCTGGATTCAGGCCATGGCGCGGTTCGAGGATGGAGAGCGGTACGCAGAGAGCATGAGCTTCTTGCGGTTCACGGAACGCTCTAAGGATCGTCTGTTCACGGAGGGGGCGAAGCCGCAGCTGAACGGGGGCGGCTCTACCGAGAAGATCCTGGCCCACTTCGACGCCTACGACGTCGACGACCTCGTCGACCGGATGCTGTACACCGACCTCATGACCAGGATGCCGGATCATCTGCTGCCGATCGTCGACAGGATGTCTATGGCCCATGGCGTCGAAGTCAGACCGCCGATCCTGGAGCACAGGATGGTCGAGTTCGGAATGCGCATCCCCGGGCGGCTGAAGGTAAAGCGCGGCAGCCTGAAACACGTTCTCCGCAGCGTTGCGGCAAGACATCTGGATCGCGAGATCGTCCAGCGCCCGAAGGTGGGCTTCGGCTTTCCGCTCGCGTACTGGATGCGTGGGAAGCTCCGGCCCCTGCTGGAGCGCGTCATCGCCGAATCGCGTTTCGTCGAGGCGGGAGTCTTCAACCGATCGTACATGTCGGAGCTGCTATCGGAGCATGTGGAAGGGCGCATCGACCACAACTACAGGCTGTGGCTGTTGCTGAACCTGGAAGTGTGGTACCGGCTGCACATCGATGGTTCGGAGACGGACGAAGTGCTGAGTTGGCTGGTCGCA
>JARRMU010000219.1:0-4758 GCA_037385645.1 Gemmatimonadales bacterium | reverse complement strand
GCTCGGCCGAGTTCAAGAACTTGCCCCGGGTTGTCGTCGCCTTCGAGAATGATGAGGACGTGCTGATGGTGACCTGCCAGGTCGTAGATCCCGGTGTGGGCCAGACCGGGCCCCGCATCCAGCGCGCCGGGAATGTCCTGACCAGTTATTCAGGTGACACGCTTTGTACGGACGGTATAGCGACTTCTGGCACGTCGATTCTGTCCCGGCTCGCGCGAGCCGTCGGCGGCATCTTCACGCCACCAGCCCTGCACGCCGACGCGGCCGTCGCGGTGGGAGGAGGATTCGGCGGCTTCGGGAGCAAGTGGAGTCCCTTCGACATATCCAACATCACTGGCGTCCGGCTGGTCTTCGACAATCAGCCCTGCAAGAAGCAGTTGGAGAGCACCGCGGATGGCAGCGCGACCCACGAGCTCGACTTCGAGCCGTGCAACGCCAATACGGAGGAGCTCCGGATCATAGCGGAGACCGTGAACGGTTCCCGGATAGAGGACATTGAGACCGGAATCTTTACCGTCGATAACAACGGCCAATTGAAGGGGCTGGGAACGATACAAGACGTGGGAGGCGTGGAGACCTGCGTTTTGTCCGACAACATTACGGCTACGACGCAGAACGACGCGAGCGGTAGTGCCGGCGTCGCGGTGTTCTCGGAGCCCCTGTGTATCATAGGCCGCGGTGGGTTCCGACTGCGCGTTAGCGCGACGGACTTTCCCTCTGCGGATTCCGATGGCTTCCAGGTGGGGCCGGACAACTAGTAGTCGTAGCTTTCCGCGCGGCTTGTGGGCGGCCCCGCGGGGCCGCCCATTCTATTTGCACTGGTTTTTCTCTCTCGCACCCTCGCGTAGGAAGACGCCATGCTTAAGGAATTCAAGGAGTTCGCCGCCAAAGGCAACATGTTGGACATGGCGGTGGGCATCGTGATCGGAGCGGCGTTCGCCACGATCATCGGATCCCTGGTCAACGACATCATCATGCCGATGGTCGGCCTGGCGATCGGCGGGGTGGATTTCTCCGAGTTCTTCGCCGTGCTGCGCGAGGGGGATCCGGCCGGTCCCTACGCGACCCTCGCGGCGGCCCAGGAGGCCGGGGCCGTCACGGTGAACTGGGGCATCTTCGTCAACAGCCTCATCACCTTCCTGATCGTGGCCTTCGCGCTCTTCATGGTGATCAAGGGCTTCAACAAGATGAAGCGCGAGGAGGAAGAGGCGCCGGAGCCCGAGGCGCCGCCCGAGCCGACGGCGGAAGAGGCGCTGCTGACGGAGATCCGCGACCTTCTGAAGGCTCAGACCTAGCGGACGGGGCTTACCGCTGCGCGACCCCGCTCGGGCCCCGCCGTCGGGACGCGTCGAGAGCACAACCTTTGCAGTCGGTCGGGCTGCGGCGCGCGGCACGCAGGCCGCCGCTGCTCCGTTGGGGTGCGTTCTAGGGCTCGATCAGCCAGAAGATCGCTTCGTAGTTGAAGAGCGTGAACGCGATCCTGTCCCCCTGCGGAGAGTAGGCCGGGTGCGCCTTGTCGGTCGGATCGAAGGTGAGCTGCTCGGGCTCGCCGCCAGCCATCGGCACCCTCCAGAGCTGGAAGTGACCTCCCTCGGCCGGTGCGATATACGCCGCCCACTCGAAGTCGGGTGAGACGCTGATTCCGGAGAAGGCCTGCTCGCTCTCGAACTCGTGGATCTTTCGAGGCGCGTCGCCGCTGCGTCCGACGACGTAGATCGCCTTCGTGCCGCTGCCGTCGTCGGCTTCGAACACCAGCTGCTGGCTGTCCGGCGACCACTCGGCGATCGAGATCTCGCCCACCGGCTCCGGCAGGGGGATCTCGCTGCTGGACACCGTCACCTCGCCCGACTCCTGGTCCACGCCGATCACGTAGAGGCCGCTGCGTCGCACGCCATCGTCCTCATCGAAGCTGGGGTAGGCGATCCAGCGGCCATCGGGCGACCAGCGGGGCCAGCCGGTCTCGTGGCATCAGCCAGATGTCGTCTGAATCGTCCGCGTGGGAGTGGAAGACGATCCACTTGCCGTTGGGAGACCAGTGCATCCCCTGGTCCTCCGAGTCCGAGGCGAGGATGGTGCGACTCGGCCGGTCTTCGGGGAGCGTGCCATCGAAGGTCACGTATCCGATGTGCTGCTCGATATCCGGGTATCGGAGATCGTCGACGGCGCGTCGCCATTCCCCGAAGGTGAATGCGACCCGCGACCCGCTCCAGTCCCAGGAGGGGGTCTCGGACTGGAAGGTGGTGACCAGGCGGGTCGTCCCGCCCTCCGCGGCCACGAAGGCGATATTGGCCCGATAGTCCTGAGTCTTGAACAAGATCTTGCCATCCCGCGACACGGAGGGCGCGTAGGTGTCGCGCGAGAACCGGGTGAGCTGATCCTGGCGGGGGTTGGCGCCGGTCTTCGGCACGCCGCGCACCCAGAGATCCAGCGTACCCAGCTCGTTGGGCGCCGAGTAGTAGAGGCGCCGTCCGTCAGCCGAAAAGGCGAAAGGTCCGTAGGCGACGGGTGAGAATCCGCCGGTCACCGACCCGGCGCAGTTGAACTCCAGCTGCGGGTGGATGTCGCGGCCTGACATCGAGAGACAGGCCACGTCCACGCTGCTCGGATGCCAGACGGGGTACGTCAGCTGCCGGTCGATCTCCCGCGCCTGGGCGTTGCCGCCGCCATCCGCATCGAAGAGCCAGACCTGGGTCCGCTTGCCGTCACGCTTGATGCCGGCCATCCGTCGGCCACTCGGGGACCAGGTCAGTTGATCGAGCTCCTCCGCCTTCACGTCGTAACGTCGCTCGATGACGGAGATCTCGCCTTGCCCGCTCGGTCCCGGGATGACCGTGTTTCCTCTGGGCGTCCGTATCTCGAAGTCGTCCGGGAACAAGGGTTCCTTTTCGCCGCCTAGCCGGTTGAAGGAGTACCATCGAGAGGTGCCGCGGTCGAAGCTCTTCTCCCGGGCCACCACGTGGCGGCTGTCCGGGTGCCAGGTGAGCCATGTGAAACTCCCCTCGGCTCTCGCGAGCTCGATCACGGGTCCGCCGGTGACGCGCTGGATCGCGAGGCGCCGGCCGGAGGTAAAGGCCAGCCACTCGCCGTCCGGCGACAGCACGCCGAGAGGGTCGCGATAGGCCACGGGACCGAGCTGGCGGACGCTGGTCACGTACTGGAGGCGGGCACGAAGCTCCGCCGGCGGACGGCCTCGCGTCTGTGCGTCGAGCTCTGACACGCTCGGCAGGAAGGCGACGATGGCCGCCGTGAGAACGACGCAGCGTCGGACGGGTCCTCTCGAATCGAATCGCATGACCTGCTCTATAGCCTTGCGAGGTCCACAGGGTTCCAGGAAAGCTTGTCCCGGAAGGCGCTTCTCCGTCGAGGAGCCTTTTTTCACGTATCCGCCGGTCGGTCGTTATAGAGGTGACTCGAGCGGGTCGGGCAAGGCGGGGCCCCGCAGAGCGAAGCCCGGCTCGTCGAGCGCTGAACGTACGAACGCGGAGGCGATGATGTCGGTGACGATGAGGAATACACTGAGTTGGATCAGGGGAGTCGCGTTCCTGGGCGCCGTATGCATCGGCGTGCCGGTCGTGCTCCTCGGGTATCTGGGCGCCGTGTTGGCGGGCACGGGGTTCCCGGCTGTATGACACCGGTCTCTGCTCAGGCAGGTGAGACCGGTCAGGCCGGGCACGGAGGGATCGTGGCTCCGGACCGCCTGGAGGGGTGGATCGACGGCTACGGCCCGGAGCTCCGCCGGCACCTTTCGCGGATGCTTCGGAGCGAGGCGGACGCCGATGACCTCCTGCAGGATGTGTGGGTCAGGGCGATGCGGAAGCCGCCGGACTCGGGTCCGGGAACGAACGTGCGCGCCTGGCTCTACAGGGTAGCGACGAATGCGGCCCTCGACCGCCTGGCAATGGACGGCCGGAGGTGCTGCGCGCTTGCCGGGCGCCGTCTCGAGGTGGCGCCGGATCCGGCCTCGGATCCCGATGCGGTGCTCGGATCCTTGAGCCCGGCGGCGCGGCTCCGGGTCCGGGAGAAGGTGGCGACGCTCCCGCCGAAGCAGCGGGAGGCTGTGTGGCTTCGCTGGGTGGAGGGACGGGATTACGAGGCGATTGCCGTGCGGCTCGACTGCTCGAAGGCGAGCGCCCGCGCGAACGTCTACAACGGGATGAAGCGGCTTCGGGTGGAGCTCTTGGACGTATGGAACGAGGAGAATGGACGATGACGGGCGACGGATGCACGTACTGCGAGGATGACGTTCTCGCCTACGTGGCCGGCGAGCTCGCGGTCGAGGCGGACCTGGAGATGTCGGTGCACCTCGGCGACTGTGCGGAGTGCCGGGAGAGCGCGGCGGATTTCAAAGCGCTGGAACCGATCATCTCCGAGTGTTGCCGGGACGAGGCGCTCCGCTGGCACGCGTTCGCGAGTCCGTTCGGCCGGATGTACGTGGCCGCCACGAGCAAGGGCGTGGCCCGGCTCACCTGGCGGGATCTCGGCGAGGACGAGTTCCTGGAATGGATCGGTGAGCAGTACCCCGGGCGTCCGCTGATCCGGGACCCGGAGGCGTTGGCGGACGTGGAGCGAGAGGTCACGGAGTACTTTCGCGGCGAACGACTCGAGTTCGACATGGACGTGGACCTGAGTGTGCTCAGCGAGTTCGAGCGCGGCGTGCTCGAGGAGCTGACGGAGGCGATCCGCTTCGGACAGGTGATCCCGTACTCGGAGCTGGCCAAGCGGATCGGGAAGCCGAAGGCAGCTCGTGCCGTCGGCAAC
>JARRMU010000218.1:0-2871 GCA_037385645.1 Gemmatimonadales bacterium | reverse complement strand
TTGTCATGATCCCGGGCGCGGATGGCATGAAGGAGACCTTCCGATACCAGGTGCCGGTTCTGGATGGTCGGTATCGCGTCATCGTCGCGGACATGCGCGCTCGGCATGAGCCCGACGCCTCGTTCGATCGTCTGGCGGACGATGTCGCCGAGCTCATGGATGAATGCGGTGTCGGGAGTGCCTTCATCCTGGGTCAGAGCCTCGGCGGTGCCGTCGCTCTCCGATTCGCCACGCGCTACCCGGAGCGGGTTAGGGGATTGGTCATCTCGAACTCGCTCACGCACATCACGCTGGACCACCTGGGGCTGAACCGGACCGGGCTCATCCCGCTCGCGCGCTTTACGACCCGGTACCTACCGACGCCGGCCTCGCGCGCGATGGCTCGACTCTGGAGCCGGGCCGAGGTCTGGGTCTTCGACGACTCGCCCGGATGGGCCAATGTGGTGGAATACGTGCTCTGGACCGGATCGCGCACCGTGCCGCCAAGCGTCTCGAAGGGAAGGGTGGATCTGTTCCGTGACGTGGATCTTCGGGCGGAGCTTCGACGCGTAAGCGCCCCGACGCTGGTGGTTCGAGGGGACAGAGACTTCTATATGCCTCCGCGTTGGTGGGAGGAAATCCTGGAGTTCGTGCCGAGCTCGCGCAGTGTGGAGGTCCCGGAGACCGGTCACTGCTCCCACATCTCGATGCCCGGCAGCTTCAACCAAACAGTCCTCGAGTGGATCCGGAGGATCGAAGCTACCGAGGCGGTCAATTGCCCCGGGCGTTTGCGTGGAGAGACGACATGACCGAACGCGGCGCCGTGTTCTCCTCGCGCTGGGGGACGATGCTCGCCATGCTCGGGATGGCCGTAGGAACGGGAAACATCTGGCGATTCCCGCGCGTCGCGGCCTCGAACGGAGGAGGCTCCTTCCTCGTCGCCTGGGTCATCTTCCTCCTCCTCTGGTCCGTCCCGCTGATTATCGTCGAGTTCGCGATGGGAAAGAACACGCGCCGAGGGCCGATCGGGGCGTTCGTGAAGGTCGCCGGCCCGCAGTTCGCGTGGATGGGCGCCTGGGTGGCCTTCACCGCAACTGCGATCATGTGCTACTACTCGGTGGTGATGGGGTGGACGGCCCGATACCTGTGGGGTTCGCTGACCCGCGCCGTGCCGATGGACTCGCCAGAGGCGGCACAGGAGTTCTGGTCGGCGTACGTCGGCTCCGGTGCGGCGGTCGCGACGCACGCGGTCGCAATCACGCTGGGGGCTCTCGTGGTGGCCCGAGGTGTGATGGGCATAGAACGGGCGGCGCGGGTGCTGATTCCGAGCCTCCTCGTCCTGGTCGTCGTCCTCGTCATCAGGGCGGTGACCCTCCCGGGCGCCTCCGCCGGTCTCGAGTTCCTCTTCAGTCCCGATTGGAGCGATCTGCTGACCGCTCGCGTATGGCTGGAGGCTCTCACGCAGAATGCCTGGGACACGGGGGCGGGCTGGGGGCTGATCGTCGCCTACGCGGTCTACCTGAGGAGACGCGAGGACACGACCCTGAACGCCTTCCTGCTCGGTTTCGGCAACAACTCCGTCTCGCTCCTGGCCGGCATCATGGTACTCTGCACGGTGTTCGCGATCATGCCCGATGCGGCGGGTCAGATCGTGGGGGCTGGAAACGAGGGGCTGACGTTCGTGTGGGTACCGCAGCTGTTCGGACAGATGCCGGCCGGTCGCTTCTTCATGGTGCTCTTCTTCCTGGCCCTGGTCTTCGCCGCCTGGAGCAGCCTGATCGCGATGATCGAGCTCGCCTCCCGCGTGCTGCGGGACGCGGGTGTAGCGCGCACGCGGGCGATCATGGCAGTCGGCGCGCTCGGCTTTGTCGTCGGCCTGCCCTCCGCTCTCTCCATAGACATGTTCAGGAATCAGGACTGGGTATGGGGCGTCGGACTCATGCTTTCCGGCTTCTTCTTCGCCTTCGCGGTGCTTCGTTTCGGCGTGGATCGATTCCGCGCGACCATGGTCAATACGGAGGGTTGCGACCTGGTGGTCGGCCGATGGTGGAACGTCACGATTCGTCTGGTGGCCGTTCAGGCCGTGGTGCTCATGGGGTGGTGGCTGTGGCAGGCGGTGGACCCGTCCGACCTCGCTGCCACGCTCACGCCCTTCTCCACCTTTAACGTGGGCAGCGTGCTGGCCCAGTGGATCGTGGCGATCACCGCCTTCCTGCTCTTGAACCGATGGTTGGTGAAGATCTCCGGCGCCGCTGCCGCACCGCACGGAAGCCCATGACTGTATCTGCCGAGCGCTTCCGGGACGTTCTGGGATGGCTAGCGGGCGGAGTGTGCGTGATCGCGACCCGCGACCGGGAAGGGCGGCCGCGAGGCCTCACCGCTACCGCCGTGTGCTCGGTGTCGCTGGACCCGCCGCTCGTGCTCGTCTGCTTGAGCTCCGGCTCGCGCACACACGACGCGATCACGGCCTCGGGCTTCTTTGCCGTCACCTTCCTAGGCGCGCATGATTCATCTGTGGCGGATCGGTTCGCGGGCGACGACCAAGACAAGTTCGGGGGTGTTCCGACACGAGAGATGGTGACCGGGGCGCCGGTGCTGGAGGCCGGACTGGCGTGCTGCGACTGCGTGGTGGTGAAGGAAGTAGCGGCGGGGGACCACACCGTGTTCTTCGGGCGCGTCGAGGCCGCCGACATCTCGGAACCGGCCGACGGATCTGTCGCGCCGCTGCTTCGTTATCGTGGGGCGTACCTGATGGCGGCCGGCACAGAGCGGGAGTCGGCTCTGGGTCCCGGGCCGGATCGGGATTGACTCGCGATCGCGGAGGAGGACGTGCCCGCCGCGACTGAGCTGGGGCTGAACGACTTCGAGGCCGTCGCCGTTCAGCTTTGGCGG
>JARRMU010000217.1:0-2918 GCA_037385645.1 Gemmatimonadales bacterium | reverse complement strand
TACACCGAGAATCACGGCCGAGCGCGAGGAGCGGCTCCGCGAAATCGCCGATGGGTTGATCGAGCAGCTACGGTTGCGCTTGCGAAGCGGGGAGGCCGTCGATCTCGTCCGCATGTTCACTAGTCCGTTTCCGGTCAACGTCATCGCCGAGATTCTCGGGATCCCGCCTGAGAAGCACGATCAACTTCGCATGTGGAACGCCACGACGAGTGTCACCGGTGCATCGGAGATCATGCAGAACCAGGCGCCGACGCTCATGCGCGAGATGTACGACGCCCTGGCCGAGCTGATCGAGGAACGGCGTGCCGACCGGCGCGACGACCTGTTCTCGGCGCTGATCGACGCGTCGGAGAACGACGAGAGCCCGCTGAAACCCGAAGAGCTCGTCGGGCTCTGCCAGCTGCTGTGGACGGCCGGGAACGAGACGACGACGAACCTCCTGTCGAATTCGGCATTGGTCCTGCAGGAGAGCCCCGATCTGCTGCGGACCGTACAGAAGCAGCCAGACCGCATTCCAGTGATGATCGAGGAGCTCCTGCGACTCCAGTCGCCGGTCAACTGCCTCGCTCGCAGGGCGAGCGAAGATGTCGAGCTCCACGGCCAGAAGCTCCGGAAGGGTGACGTCATGATGGTGTTCTTCGCGGCCGCCAACCGCGATCCGCGCCACTTCGACCGTGCCGATGAGTTCCGGATGGATCGACGCCCCAACGATCACGTAGCCTTCAGCCACGGCATCCACTTCTGCCTGGGCTCTCACCTCGCGCGTCTCGAGGCGCGAATCGGGATCGAGGCCCTGGGTGGTCTCTTGCCAGACGTCGAGATTCGGCCCGACCGGGGGGCACGGATTCCGACGGGCATTCTCCGTGGATGGATGACGCTTCCGATCGAAGCGCGGACGGGCGCGAGCTGACCGCTACCCTGCGCGTCCCCCCGTCTTCTTCATCATCTCCACCAGGTGGTTCCGGAAGTCGGAATGGGCGGCGACTGTGGTCGTCATGTCCGCCGACCACTGCTGGTGGACCCGGAAGCCCATGAGCTCCCAGGCGCGCTTGATCATCAGCTTGCAGGCGGTGAGGGTGGTGACAGGGCAGAGCGCGATGTCGGCCGCCCAGCTCTCGACGGTCTCTTCCAGCTGCTCTCTTGGAACCACCTCGTTCACGATCCCGAGGTCGAGCGCTTGCTGGGCGGTCAGCTTCCTGCGCAGGTAGAGATATTCCGCGGCGCGCTTGTAGTTCATGAAGATCCAAGGCTCGATCATCGTCTCGGCCCCAGGAAGCCCCATCAGGTACGCATGGGGCATCTGGAACCAGGCATCTTCCGAGCAGACGGTGAGGTCCGGCAGGAGCGCCCAGTAGGAGCCGCCGCCGGCCGCATAGCCGTGCACCTGGGCGATGGTCGGCTTCGGAAACTCCCAGAGCCGCAGCATCGGATGCAGAAAGAGCTTCGTATGGCCCTGCCAGGTGGTTCCCGTCCGCTCGAGGTTCTCCTGGAACTCGGGGTAATCACCGGTTGCGACGTGTCCCGAGCTGAATCCCTTGGCGGTCGACTTGATGATCAGAACCTTCACGTCGTAGTCGTACTCGGCGAGGCCGAGCGCCTTGTCGAAGGCCCAGACCATGTCGTGATCCTGGAGGTTCGCCTTCTCGGGCCAGTTCATGATCAGGCGAGCGACTCCGCTGTCCTCCTTTTCGTAGATCACGCGTCCCAGGTCCTGGGTCTCCATCGGCTGTTCCTTTCTCGGTTGCGGGTTGGTCAGTGTGTCAGTGCGGTTGGTGGCCGTCCAGTGCGCGCAGGGCGTCCCAGAAGTCATAGGCGACGAGGGCGATCGCGATGGGCGTCGCGGCCATGATCGTGATGTCGGCGAGCGCGTCGCCGCTGGGCCGCATGGCCATCACCGCAACGTCCATCAGTAGCAGGATGGAGGAGTAGAGTGTGAACTTGGTGAAGTGCGCAAGGTATCGCTGGAGATCATCGCTCAGGTTCGTCCGCGAGTAATTCAGCTCGAACGCCCCGATGATCGCGGCGGCCATGAGAAATCCCAGCAGCTCGATCACCGACCCCTGAGCGCCCAGGGGCATCCCAGCCATCAACCCATCGTTCAGGGGCCGGTAGAGGGCCAGGAAGACGAGGATGATCACGGCGTGCTTGGCCGCCATCTCGAGCATCATGCGCTGCCGTGAGATCGGGCTGGGGTCAGACGTCATGGGCGCTCTCCGCTGCGATGCATTGCCGGGGCCGCCCGGTCAGAGGGGCGTCTCCGCCGCAGGATTGGTATCGTACTTCGAGCTGCGAGACCACTGGTCTCGGCCTGGAGGAGGAGAGCCAAGGTGGAATACGACCCGACGTCCTGGGAGATCCAGGAGAACCCCTATCCCGTCTATCGCTGGCTGCGCGACGAGGCTCCCGTCTACTGCAACGAGCAGATGGGGTTCTGGGCCCTGTCTCGCTTCGAAGACGTCTGGGACGCGACCCTCGATTGGCAGACCTTCACCTCTACGCACGGCCAGACGCTCGAAGAAGTGAAGTCTCCGCTGCCGATCATGATCTCGATGGATCCGCCTCAGCACACCCGCGTGCGAGCTCTCGTCGCGAAGGCCTTCACGCCTCGACGTGTCGCGGAGATCGAGCCGGCGGTGCGCGAGCTCACCCGCGAGCGCTTGGCGGGGCTCGAGCCGGGCATGCAGATCGATCTGTTCGAGCAGCTGGCGTCGTCGATGCCGATGGACGTGATCAGCACGATGCTCGGGGTGCCGGCCGAGCAGCGAGACCCCGTACGCCATCTGACCAACCAGATGATGCACCGGGAGCCGGGTGAGCTGGAGGTGAGTGAGCGGACCGTCCAGATTGGAACGGAGCTAATCGCGATCGTCAGTGCTCTGATTGTGGCACGCAGGCGCGCGCCCGAGGACGACCTCATC
>JARRMU010000216.1:0-2963 GCA_037385645.1 Gemmatimonadales bacterium | reverse complement strand
CGGGAACGACTACGTCGTGGTCGCCTCGAAGGCCGGCGCACCCACGCATCCGTCCTGGTACCACAAACTGGTGGCCGAGCCTCGCGTCGAGGTGCAGGTGAAGGCCGACCGCTTTTCCGCACGCGCGCGTATTGCGGTCGGGGACGAGCGCGGACGGCTCTGGAAGATCATGACGGCCACGTGGCCGCGGTACGACGAGTACGCAGCCCGAACGAGCCGCGAGATCCCGGTGGTGGTGCTGGAGCCCCTCCAGCCAATCTCGTGATTCCGTCGCTCCGTCGTCGCGCGCCCGGGCGCGGGCGCGTCGTCAGTCGGGCGGCATGGCCCGCAGCGCGACGGGGATGTTGCTCATCACCGGCTGGCCGCTGTAGGGATCGTACGCGTCGTCGACGCTGGAGAGGCGAGCTGTCGCGCCCCCTCGCGTCCGCACCTCGTCGTCGCTGTCGGGCGCATCTCCCCAGGCGTGCGTCATCGATACGAGCCCGCGCCGGAGGGCGTCGTCCGGCTGCACGACCGCCGGAATAGATGCCCGAACGGATCGCACCTGCACGAGGTCGCCCGCCTCGAGGCCGAGCTCCGCGAGATCGTCGGGGTGGACGAACGCGGGGTTGGTCGCATCCTTTCCTTGGAGTGTGCGCAGCGTGTGGCCGCCAGAGTTGTAGCGCGAGTTCATCCGGCGCGAGACGAGGCGGAAGGGATACTCCTCGCTCGCCCAGGACGCCCGATCGCCGGCGGGATCGTCCGCGACGTCGGCCAGATCGGCGAGCATTCGAGCGTTGGCGAGATCGAGGCGGTGCTCCCAACCCGGCGCCTTGGCTGACACCACCAGATCCGAGGGAAAGAGGGCGCCGTGCGGATGACGCTTCACCTCCGCGAGTGGCACGCGGGACTTCCGCGTCAGCAGCTCGAAGAGCTCGTCGTCGCTGGGAAGCTTTTCGGTGGACAACGGGTACGACTCGCCCGTGGGCCCATTCATGTCGATTGGACGCATCTGCAGCGAGAGGTTCATCTTCTGGGCGAGGCGGAAGAAGAACTCCCACTCGGCAATCACGTCGGAGCCGTCGGGTGGATCGACCACCGCGGGCGTGTACTGAGCGTGGGGCTGGTTCCAGCCGTAGCCCGGTGCGTATGCCGAGAGCATGTCGAAGAGCAGCGTCATCGACGGCATCTCGAGCGAAAGCTTGGGTGCGATGACGTAGTGCGCGCGGCGCGCAGTGGCCGACATGAACGGGTCGACGTGGACGAGGAGCTCGAGCGCGTCGAGCGCCTCGATGGTCTTCAGCTGGTCGGGCCAGGCGGCCACCGGATTTCCGCCCATGCTGATCAGGGCGCGGACGCGGCCTCCCTCGCCACCGGTCAAGATCTGGTCGGCCAACGCCGCGGTGGACGGTCCGGCCAGCGTGTTGGCCAGGCCGCGGACCCCGAGCTTCTGGCCGAATCCGTACGCGGGCACGGGCGGGATGGCGCCGGCCGTGGCGGGCATGGGCTCGATGAGCGTGCCCGGGTTCCACACCGGCTCGCCCGCCCGGAGCCATCGCCCGCAGATCGTGTTCAGGCACAGCATCAGGTACTCGAACAGGGTGCCGGCGGCCGACGACATGTTGGGGCCGGTTCCGGCGACGGCCGTGCCGCGGGGACCGCCGGCGAACAGACGGGCGGCGGCTCGCAGGTCGTCCGCGGACACGTCGGCGCGGGCGGCGACGCGCTCGGGGGTGAACGGCGCGACGGACTCGGCGAGCAGCTCGACGCCAGTGGTTTCCTCTGACACGAAGTCGTGGTCGTGCAGACCCTCCTCGAGGATCGTCTGGATCAGCGAGGCGACGATGGCGATGTCGTGACCGGGCCGCGGCTGCAGATGGAGCGCCGCCTTGGCCGCGGTCTCCGTGCGCCGCGGGTCGATCACGATCAGCTGGAAGCCGCGTGCTCGCGCCCGGTGGAGCCAGCGATGGGGGTTGGCGTTGGGAAGCCCGCCGGAGATGCTGACGAGCGGATTGCCGCCGACGATGAGCCCGACGTCGGCATCGTCGAAGCCCTGGGGCGAGGCCATCCAGATGCCGTGCAGTCCCTTGGCGATCGCCTTCCCCGGCTGGTCGATCGTCATGGCGGTGAAGCCCCATGGGCTCCCGATCGCCTTCATGAATGCGGACTGGATGGGGCCTGTGGCGGGGTGGACCTGTGCGTAGGTGCCCCCGTACCCGGCCACGGCCAGCGGGCCGTGCCGGGACAAGATGTCGTCGAGTCTCGAGGCGATCTCGTCGATCGCCTGCTGAACGGGGACCTCCACGAAGGAGCCGTCCGGCTGACGCTTCAAGCTGTGGAGCAAGCGCTCGGGGCTGGCGTGCTGCTCGGGCAGCGCCCGCCCCTTCACGCAGCTGTAGCCGCCATAGAAGTCGTTCCGGACGTCGCCGCGCACTTCGGTGGCAACGCCGTCCTCGATCGTTACCACGATCGGGCAACAGCTGTGGCAGAAGCGGCAGAACGAGGTGGCAGTGCGGACCTCGGCCAATTGGGGATCCTCCGGGACGATGGTGGGGGACGAACCCTCTGCTCGATGAGATCGGAGGGTCGCTCGTGCGACCCCACTCAGTGGTACAATATATCACATGTTGTATCATTGATAAGGATGCGCGGTACGAGCAAGCGCCGCCGACAGGAGGCAGGCCTGAGATGACTGGACACGCGAAGCCCGACGTCCTGAAGGGCGTACACGTGATCGATGCCGACACACACATCACCGAAGTCCACGATCTCTGGACCTCCCGGGCGACGCCCGGATACCGAGACCGTGTGCCCCAGGTGAAGGAAGTGAACGGCGAGCTCGCCTGGTACATCGACGGCGATCAGCGGATGGGGCCGGCGCAGACCTCGTGTTGCATCCGCAAGGACGGAACGAAGGGCTACGGATACGACCTCGGGAAGATGACGATCGACGAGGTATTCGAAGGTGCCTTCGACGTCGAGGC
>JARRMU010000215.1:0-2977 GCA_037385645.1 Gemmatimonadales bacterium | reverse complement strand
TGGCCGAGGCGCTCATAGGAGAGAGCGACCGCACCCTGATCGACCAACAGACGGACAGGATCGGGTCGGCTCACGAGTTGTTTGTAGGTCGAAAGGGCAGAGTCCGGCTCTCCGGCGGCCTCGAAGGCCAGCGCTAGCGGATAAAGCGCGCCCGTTCCCAGCGGCAGCGGCGACGCATCCCCGTTGGCAAGGGCACAGCCGACGCACATTCTCTGGTCGGCGCCTCGAAAATCCGCCACCGCATCCTGGAAGCGACCCTCTGAAAGAGCGATCGCACCATCAACGAACTCTCGAGCCACCCTGGCGAAATCGCCCCCTCTCAGTTCGGGGCCTACCGCCTCCTCGAACTCGGCCCACGTTCGCTCTGCCCAATCCGTTTCGCCAGCCACCGCATAGAAGGCGGCGAGCGGCCAGTAAGGCCGGTCGAGGGGAGGGATTGCAGACATCGGGTGAGCTTCGAGGGCCACTTGAACACGCTGGACGGCGGCAACGGTGTCCCCGCGGATCGCAAGATCGACGAACGCCGTCCGAATCGCATCGTCCAGGCTGCCCGGAATGCCGCGTGCCTCGGCCGACGCGGCGCTCTGGCTCCTAAACTCAGCGGCTTCTGCCAGTTGGCCACGTGCCGCCAGTACAGCGGCCAGAGAAGACGGGGCAAGGGACACGACGAACAGATCGGCATCCGCTCCCTCCAGCATCGCGCGGAACTCGGCCTCGGCGCGGTCGTAGTCCAGCTGCGCGGCGTCGATCAACGCGGCCAACCAATGGTTGAAAGGCGATTCGGGTACCCGACGCGTAGGGATGCCCAGAACAGCCTCAGCCTCCTCGAACTTACCCTGACCAACAAGCGCAAATATGGCGCCCTGATAGAGATTTGCTGTCGTGGAATCCACCTTGGTCGCCTGAACGTACAGCTCGTGGGCTTGGTCAAACTGTCTCAACCAGAGATGGAGGGTGGCCAAGTTGGCGAGTGCCCACGTGTCGTCCGGGTCGAGGTCAAGTGCGTTCTGGAACGACTGCATCGCCCGATCCACATCGCCCACCACCATGTAGTAGCTGCCCATGGTTAGATAGCGCTCGCGCTCGGTAAGCCGGTCTCGATACTCGAACGCCTTGCTGAGCGCCTGTACCGAGCGCTCGATGCTCTCTCCCGCGTTGCCAAGCTCGACGCCGAGCTTGCGCCAGGCCATCGCGAACTCTGGGTCCAGTGCGACCGCCTCCTCGAGCAGTTCGATTCCGCGGCGGCGGTCCTGATCGTCGATCGCCCCTAGGGCCTGGGAGTACTTGCGCAGTGCTGCAAGGTTTCTGGTCGTTACTTGCTCCAGCGGCGGGCTGGAACGAAGCGATCCGAATGACTCGCCGATTCGCTCCCGAAGCTTTCGGGACAGCGCATCGATGGCTTCGATGATCTCAGTTGAGTCCGCCGCCGTCGTCCGCTCGGACAGCAGTACGTCGCCCGCTTCGCCCGAGACGATCTCGGCCGAAAAAACAAAGCCCGTGCCCGCCTGACTTATGCGGCCAGCGACCACCGCCTGGAAACCTTCGCGCTGGGCAATCTCCTGCGCCGTCGTCAGGTCAATCGGTACGCTCGGATCGCGCGCCATTCGGGTCAGCGCTTCCGCGATGGTCTGCCTCTTCACTAGCCTAACGTTCGGCGACTGCGAGAGATCCACTCGTAAGACAGTCGTGGCCGCGCGCCCTAGCCCTTCGTCATCGGACTCGAAGTCCGCGAGAACCAGCGGCGCTTTCTCGTCAAGCACACCGCGCGCCACTAGAGTGGCTGCGGGGCCGATTCCCAGGGTGCGCATGACCATGTAACCGGCCGTCACCAGGCCAAGGAGGGCGAAGGCAGCAAGACCTCCGATGATGAGGTTCCGCCACGTGAAGAGCCCGTGCTTCGAGTCAGCTTTATTCGCGGGCGTGGCTTTCTCGTTCTTTCCGACGGAAGAAGGCGACGGTCCACGGCCGGCCCCCTCCTGCAAAAACGCAGTAGCCAACACCACCGGCAGGCCGACAACCAGTAGGAAAAACGCTAAGGGCGGCGCCCAGTCGGGAAGGTTGAGTGCACCGGCCAGCGTGTCCACCGCTTGAAGGACGAGCCAACTGCCCACCACATAGATCCCGAGAACTTGCCACAGGGAGCGGCGGTGGATCTCGCTGATGAGTCGCCTGAATCGGGTCATGGGGAACCTTAACCGGGAGACGACGGTGTCCCTCATTCTCGCGAACGCTCGTCCCGCCAGCAACGAAGCCTGCGGGCGCAGCGGCCCCACGAGGACGAGATCAGGAGCAGCTCCGAAAGGCCGCCCCTGGGAGTAGCGACGCCGGCTCGCGCAGGTGTGTCACATGCTGCTGTTCCAGATGTCGCGGACGAGCATCCACTGGCCGTCGATCTTCTTCCAGACCGCGATGTACTTCCCGTGGTCCTTGTGGGAGCCATCTGCCCCCGTCTCCACCCACTTCCCCACGTCAAGGGCCATGTCGCCGTGGGCCATGATTTCCTTGGGCGTGAGCGTCAGCTGGCTGCCTTCGGCCATGTCGAGCGCGACCTGCAGGCCGGCCTGGATCGCCTTGTGACGCCTCATGCTGGGCATCCCCGGCGCCATGACGATCGCGTCATCGGCGTAGAGAGCGGTGATGGCGGCCGCATCTCCCGCGCTCCATTCAGTCTGCCAGGAGACATCGCCCGTTTCGATCTCCGCTTTCTCTCCGCCGTCATCCTTGCCGACCAAGGTGGAAGGCAACGCGAGAAGCATCGCCGCAAGCATGAGCCGTACCGTTCGCATGATCCTGCCTCCGTCTCTGTGAGAAGAAAACGCCTCCCGCGCGGCTGCTGGCCGCTAGCCGCAAAACAGCCAATGCGTCTTCCGGCTGATCCTCGATGCTGAAAGGCCCTTCGTGTGGTGTACTGCCGGCGAAGCCTCGGCGGTGATAACCAGGCGAGACGTGGCCAGACTACATCAATCTCAGCCTACCG
>JARRMU010000214.1:0-5607 GCA_037385645.1 Gemmatimonadales bacterium | reverse complement strand
CAATCCTCGGTGAAGCCGTTGCATCACGTTCTACGCGGACCATTATCACCCAGAGTGTGGGTGGTCGCTGGCCGGGCCGGAAACCGGATGGACGAACAGTGCGTTGTAAGGGGTGAGAGGAGCCCCCGAAGCCGCGGTTTCCTACCTTCGGATCCTATCCCCGCAGTCAGCCCGTGGCTCAGGGGGCTTCTCATGCCGTCCGCTCACTCGATCGTCCGGGTGCACGGGAGGCACTCACCCCAACTCCCTGCTGAGCAACACATCGAGATCGCGCGGGGATATGGGCTCCCATCCCACACCGATGAAGCCGTGTACCTCATCCGCGGTCGTGTAGGCGAAGGCAGCAGGCTTTCGGCCATAGAAGTAGAGGCCTATCTCCGCCGCGGTGGCGGGCGTAAGCACCTGAGAAGAGAAACGAAGGGCGAGATGGCGAACCGGCCGTCCCCCGTGCATCACGCATGATTCGTCGTGCTCGACGCAGTAGCCAACCTCCGGACCGAAGGACAGCCGCCTCCAGTAGGCGGGCGGCATGCGGCCACGGGTTCGTTCATCGCGGAAGGGAATCCACCGTTCCTGGCTCTCGGCATGCTCACGCAGCGCGGCTGCGAGTGCTCGAAGCTCGATGGCGCCGGGAGACAGGTCGACGACTTCCTGGCCGAGCAGCCGAGGCTCCCGTCCGACGACGTCGAGCAAGTACCACGTCTGCGGGTACTTGCGCGTACCGATGAGCGTCGGTTCGCCGCGGCCGGGTATCAAGCCACCACCGAAGGCTCAAGCACGGCCATATCGGTCCTCCAGCCGCACCACGTCATCGAGCTCGGGTGTGCTCGTCTCCAAGATGACGCTGTCCTCCAGCGCCTCCATGCGGTGGATGGTGTCGGGCGGGATCTCTACGCACTGGCCCGGAAGCCATTCGAACTCCCCATCCCTCAACGTGAAGCGCATGCGTCCGCTCTGCAGGTAGAGCGTCTCGTGCTTGATCTCGTGCTTTTGGAGGGAGAGCACGTGCCCCTCCTCCACTTCCAAGACCTTCCCGGCGTACCTGTCCGTGTGGGCGTACCAGATCTCCCGCCCCCACGGCTTGTCGACGATCGTTGGCTCGCGAGTCTTCATTCGTTCTCCGATTCCGCTTCTCAATAGACGAGGACTGCTGCGGGGGCAAGGTCGAAGGAGTGGAAAGCCGGGCTGAAGGCCGGCCTGAAAACCTTGCTAGCGGAAGTTTCGGCTTCGTACAGCCGGCGTTCGGTTGCCAAGCGGAAGAATCGATGCACTCCCGACAAGGACATTCACGACACCGCTCTCGCTTTCCACGATACCCCGCAATATAGGTACATGCGCCATGAGGGCCTTTCGGTAGCGGGCTTGTACGTTCGGCATCACGACGAAGTTCGCCAATCCCGTCTCATCCTCCAGCGTGACGAACATGATGCCCTTCGCGGTGCTCGGCCTCTGGCGCGTTATGGCGAGGCCTGCCACCGCCACTTCGGTTCCCGCCGGGCACTCTCGCACCTCGGCAGCGCTGAGCACGCCCCGGTCCCGTAGCATAGGCCGCACGAACTCCATCGGATGCCCCTCGGCCGAAAGCCCGAGCGTTCGGTAGTCGGCAAGCACCCGCTCGAACCGGCTCATGCGCGGGAGTCGCTTGTGCCTGCCGCGACGGAAGCGGCGGGGTGCCAACGGACCGGCATCACCGCGGAACTGGCGGAGCAGCTCCCACAGGGCCTCGCGACGCCCCGGCCAGAGGCTTCGGAATGCGCCTGCTTCAGCCAGCACGCGCAGTTCCGCCCGTTCGAGGCCGCTCCGGCGTACCACATCCTCGACCGATGTGAATGCTCCCTCCTCGACCGCCCGCTGCAGCCGGTCCCGCGCCCGCCTTCCGAGCCCGCGCACGAGCCGAAGCCCTAACCGGAGGGCAGGGGCTCGTCCCTCGCAGCCGGACGTCGGCTCCAGCGTGCAGTCCCACTCGGAACGGGCCAGATCCAACGCCAACACCTCCACCCCGTGCCGCTGGGCATCCCGGATCAACGTGGCAGGCGCGTAGAAGCCCATCGGCTGCGCATTCAGCATCGCGGCGAAGAATTCAGGGGCGTAGTAGCGCTTCAGGTAGGCGGAAGCATACACGAGCAGGGCAAAGCTCGCGGAGTGGCTTTCGGGGAAGCCGTAATTGGCGAACGCGGTGAGCTGCTTGAAGATCTGGGAGGCAACATCTGGCGAGACTCCATTCGCTCGCAGCCCTTCGGCCAGCTCCTTTCCCACCTCGTTCATCGCCTGGTGGGAGCGCTTGAAACCCATCGCCCGGCGGAGCTTGTCAGCCTGCGCGGGTGTGAAGCCGGCCAGGACAACGGCCACTTTCATCCCCTGCTCCTGGAAGAGCGGCACTCCGAGGGTCCGGGCGAGCACCGGCTCGAGCCGCGGGTCCAGATAGGTGACCGGCTCTTCGCCGTTTCGGCGCCTCAGGTACGGGTGCACCATGTCTCCCTGGATCGGCCCCGGTCGGATGAGAGCGACCTCAATGACCAGGTCGTAGAAGCAGCGCGGCTTGACGCGCGGAAGCGTGTTCATCTGGGCGCGCGACTCGATTTGGAAAACACCGACCGTATCGGCTGCACAGATCATGTCATAGACGACCGGATCGTCGGGGGGCAGTTGGGCGAGGTCGAGATTCACCCCGCGGACCCGGCGGATATGACGGATCGCCGCCTGGAGGACCGTGAGCATCCCGAGTCCCAGGAGGTCGACCTTGATGAGGCCCGGCAAATCCAGGTCGTCCTTGTCCCACTGGATCACGGTGCGGCCGGGCATCGAGGCGGCCTCGACGGGGACTACCTCACCGACCGGCCGAGCCGAGAGGACAAAGCCGCCGACGTGGATCGAGCGGTGACGGGGGAGCTCGTTCAGGCCCTGCACCGCCCGTATGAGCGCCGGCACGCGTGGATGCCGGGGATCTAGAGAAACCCAGGACCCGAGACACGTCCCGCACGGCCATTCGCCCCCGGTAGGTGATCGCCTCGCAAACCATTGCCGCGTGGTCGCGGCCGTACTTCCGGTAGACGTATTGAAGGACTTCCTCTCGGTCGTTGTGCGCGATGTCCAGGTCGATGTCCGGCGCTTCATCGCGCTCCTCCGAGAGGAAACGCTCGAAGAGAAGGTCCAGTCCCACCGGATCCACCGCCGTGATCCCCAGGCAGTAGCATACCGCCGAGTTGGCGGCTGAGCCGCGTCCCTGGACGAGGATGTCCCGCTCATTGGCGAAGCGGACGATGTCGTGGATGATCAGGAAGTAGTCGCTGAGGCCGAGGCAGCCGATGATCCCCAGCTCGTGGTCGAGCTGTCGGCGGTGCTCTGGACCGAAACGATCGCCGTACCGGCGCCGGGCCCCTTCGTTCACGAGCTTGCGGAGGAGGCCGTGAGAGTCGCCGGCCGAACCCGAGCTCTCGAAGTTCCTGCCTGGTGAGCGGATCGCGCTGAGCTCTGGCTCGCTTTCCGACGCCTCGCCGAAACCCTTGAAGGTGGGAAGAGGCGGCTTCAGTCCTTCGACGCGAAAGGTGCAGCACTCGGCGATCTCGACCGTCCGCTGCAGTCCCTCGCAACCGAGACACCTGCATTCGAGCAGAGGAGGGATCAGCCGTTCGCCAACCTGACGACGGGGATCTCGTCGCCGCTCGTGGAGCGGTGCGCCTTGGGCCTGACACCAACGTCTCCTCATCTGCTCGGCCGACTTCAGGTACCACTCACCGTTCGGAAGAAGACGATCGCCGGCGTCGTCCAGTGTCGTGTCATGGCGGATGCAGGTGAGCACATCGTGCACGATTCGATCCGATGGTCGCGCGTATCGCGGAGCGTTGATGGGAGCCCAGGAGAAACCGACCTCCTGCGAGAAAGCCATCCATGCTGCGCAACGCCGCGCATCCTCCGGCAGCCCGTGATGCTCGAGAGCGAGCCAAAGCCTCCCAGGAAGCGTTTCCTCGAGTTCCTCGACGACCGCGCGGTGCGTACGCGGCTCCGAAAGCCACTTCGTCCCGAGGAGACAGATCAATCCGGCGCAACGCTTCTTCAGCGCCCCGATCTCGAGCACCGGATGGCCGCGCGGGTTGGAGAGCCGGGCCTGCGTGATGAGTCCGCAGAGGTTGTGGTAACCCTCCCGATCCATGCACAGCAGGAAGAGATTCAGCCGAGCAGCCGTCGTTCTCGCCGCAGAGATCCCGCTTGTCGAAGAAGCGGCCGTGATCGAGCGCACGGGCGGAACGACTCGAATCTCGGCACCGACGATCGGACGCACTCCCAGGCGATCACAGCTACGGGTGAAGCGGACGACCCCGCCGAGGTCGAAGAGATCGGTGAGCGCCAGCGCCGGCATCTCGATCTCGGCCGCTCGCTCGGCAAGGGCCTCAGGCGTGGAAGCGCCGGTCAGAAGCGAAAAAGCGGAGCGCGCCGCCAGCTCGACGAACAGCGCCTCCTGCTGCGACGGTTCCGGCGCGTGGGAAAACGACCCCTGCTCTAGTCCCACCATCCGTGGAGCCACCAACGCAACTCGCCGTTCCGGCGGTATTCACGAAACAGCCAGAACAGCTCTCCCGTCGAAGTGCAGACGCGGAAGTACTCGCGCCGGTACGGGTCCTTCCACCAGTCCCCCGAGAGTCGTTCGGGTCCCTCGGCGGCAACCAGCTCGTGACAGTCCCGCTCGTCCCGCAGCTCGATGGGCTTGCCCCCCTCTACCTGCACCCGAACGGGCGCTGGTTCCGGCAGCAACCGAAGGGCAGAGTTCACATCAGACGAGTCGGTTTCCGTTTTTCCACGAAAACGACCGGCCGCAAGCCGATTCGATAAAAGGCGCGTAGAAGATGACTGCGCCGAAAGGGTCTGAGGCGTGACCGGCATCCAGACGCTGCGGCTCTCGGGCCGATGATCGGCGCGGAAGGCAGGTGTCACCACCACCTCTCCCCCCAACCGGGCTTGAAGACGGGTCAGCGCGATCGCAGCTCCGAGCGGATCATCCCACCCTCCCCCTACCTGCCAACCGCGGCGGAAGAGGTCTCCCTGGCGAGCTTCCGCCGGCGCCGTTTCGCGAAGCTCCAAACCGAGGCCGGTGATGGGCGTCGGCAGGCTCCCTCCGTCCTGCGACCGCTCCAACGCCGCTCGACAGAGGTCGAACAGCAAGGACTCGCGGCGAGTCGGCCGAGCCGGCATAACCGTCGCTTTCTGAGATCCCCCCTTATCCAGCAGCAGATGAAGCCGGAGCTCCGATGCGCACGACCCACCGGTCAGATCGGCACACAGCCGGGCCAGTAAGTGACGGAGCGCGAAAAGTAGAGGCTCCAGGGCCGTGACCGGACTCTCGAACTCCAGCGACACCTCCTTGTGTTCCGGCAGTGGAAAAGCATGAAAGGCACGCTCGTCCTCTCCGCATGCCCAGCGGTGCGCCCGGAGGCCGGCCGGGCCGAAGCGAGCCTCTAGCTCGCTTCGGCCCCGCTCAGCGAGCTGCCCGACCCGTGTCCATCCCAAGGCCCGGAACGCTGCTCGCAGCTCCTCGGAGATCGGAAGACAGCTCAAAGGCTGTGGTGCGAGAAACTCCATTCCCTTGCCCGGCGGAACGATGATCGGTCCGGG
>JARRMU010000213.1:0-4794 GCA_037385645.1 Gemmatimonadales bacterium | reverse complement strand
AAATACTCTAAGGCCATGCCAGCCAAACGTATGTAGGGAAAAGTCTGTCTCAAAATGTGGTGAGGTCTCCCACAGGTGGCAACCTGCCCCCCCGATCCCGCGGCTCGTGCGGCGCCTCGGCCCGATCCGATCAGACCGACTCGGCCGCCCACCCCCCGGTCAGCCGAGGAGCCTCTTCAACACCGACCGGAGCTTGCCTTCGTAACGCTTCACCAGCATGACGGAGGCGGGAGAGTAGCGGACGACCTTGGCGGCGATCTCGCCGACCAGGACCCTTCGGAACAGAGGTTCTTTGGCCGCGCCAAGCACGACAAGGTCATAGTCCTGGCTGGCCTTGGCGATGCCCCCGGCGATCGAGCGCGACTCGATGAGCAGCTTCTCGACGGCGCCCGCGTCCCTGAACCGCCCCAGCGTCTTCTCGATCCACACGTCCGCCTGGTCCCGCTCCTCCTGGGAGGCGTCGGGAGACACCACGTAGCACGCGGTGACGCTCATGTGCTCCGCACGCGCCAGTATCCCGAGGAACTCGGCGGCGAGGCGGGCGTGCGGTCCGCCGGCGGTCGGAAGCAGAACACGGTGGCGCTCGGACTCAGGGCGGATCTTCAGGAACATGAGATCACAGGGCGCATGCCGAATCACGTGGTCGGACACCTCGCCGAAGATTCGCTCCCGCGTGTTCGTGTAGCCCTTCCAGCCCATCAAGAGCAGATCCGGATGCAGGCGTCGAGCGGTCGACAGGATGCCGTCGTCGATGTGGTGGGCAACGATCACCTCGCAGGCGCATGGCACGCCGTACCTCGACGCGTGCTCGCGGGCAACCTTGAACAGTCGGTCCTTGTGGTGCACGTAACGAAGCCCCTCGTGGATCGGCAGCTGCCTCGGCACGCTTACCACGGCCAGGACGACGACCCGCCCGTCGTGCGCCTTGGCGATCGGACACGCCGTGTCCAGCAGCCTGCCCACGGTGTCGGGGTTTGCGACCGGTACGAGCACGCTGTACCCCGCAGCCGCCACCCGCTCCCGCTCCCCCGGAACGAGGACCTGCGGCATCTCGTGCACGGCCTGCTTCTCCGAGTAGGCGAAGTAGATAAGGAGGCCGAGCAGGATCCAGCCGGCGGTGACGAACCAGGCGACGGGCTGGAACTTGAACTGATAGAGGGCGAGGAAAACGTTGAGCCCGATCCCGAGGATCGGCACGTACGGATAAAGGGGCACCTTGTAGCGCCGCTCGATCTCGGGCGCCTTCCGGCGCAGCACGATTACCGAGAGGTTCACGAGCGCGAACGTCAGGAGAAAGATGAGGCTGGCCGCCGAGCCGACCGTCTCGATCGGAAGGGTGAGCGCCATGGCCAGGAGGATCACGCCCGTCGCGACAATCGCCACGCGCGGCGTCCGGCGCTTGGGGTCGATCTTGGCGACCGCTTCCGGAAGCCACGCATCGCGGCCCATCGAGAACGCGACGCGAGAAGCAGCCATGACGGTGGCGTTGAGGGCCGACATCGTCGACAGAAGCCCGCCGAATACGATGACCGCCACGCCGAAGGCGGGCATGAAGTCCTCGGCCGCCCGAACGATCGCCGTCTCCTTGTACTTGCCGAGGAACTGCCAGCTCGGCGTATCGCCCGCGTTGACGGCTCCCAGCGAGACGAACAGGATGAGCAGGTACATGGTGATCGTGATTGCGAGCGCGATGAAGGTCGCCCGCGGGATGTTCTTCTCAGGCTCTTTGATCTCCTCCGCCACGGTGGCGATGAGGTCGTAGCCCTCGAAGGCGATGAACGTGAGGCTCTCGGCCGTCGCCGCCGGCTCGGCGGCCACCTGCTTGAGACCGTAGAAGACGAAGATCCCGAGCACCACCAGCTTGGACACCGTCAGGACGTTCTCGGCGAAGCCGGTGACCTCGGTGCCGCGAACGTTCAGACGAATAAATGCCGCGCCAACGAGTAGCGTCACCAGCAGCACGGCCGTGTGCTCGCCGACCAGCCCCATCGCACCCTGCGCAACCCCGGGCATGTACTTGAGGAAGAACTCCCAGAAGTATCCCGCAAAGCCGAGGGCGTATAGGCTGCAGGCCACGGTATAGGCGAACCAGAGCATCCAGCCTGCGGTGAAGCCCACCGCCCCCGGGAAGGCCATGCGAACGAAGGAGTAGCCACCGCCCGCACGTGGGATCGCCGACGCGAGCTCCGCGTAGGCGAAGGCGGTGAGCAGGGTAACGGCACCGTTCAAGGCGAAGGCGAGGATCGATGCGGGCCCCGATACGCCAGCCGCGATCCCGGTGAGAACGAAGATCCCGGCACCGATCATGGCCCCGACGCCGATCATCGTAGCGTCGAACAACCCCAGGTCGCGGGCGAACGTGACTTCGGAGGATCGGTTGTCTTTGGTCATCCGGGCCACGGTCCAGGGTCCGAACGATGCGCGGTCCGGCCGATGCGCACGGCGCACCTGACGCGAGCCTGCCGCTCAGTGGTCGGGATATCGATCAAGCAGAGTATCGAAGTGAGGGCATAACTCAAAGAGAAGGGGATCGACTCACGGCCGGAGCCGAGCGAGAAGCGCGTGGTCGCGATCGGAGCGGTTGTCGGGCCGGCTACCGCCTGACGATTCCCCGCCCCTCGCTCGGCTGGCCTCGTCTCACGCCGCTTCAGGCAGGATCACTGGTCCTCATCCTCATCCTCGTACTCGTCCTCGTCCTCGTCCTCGTCCTCGTCCCAGTCCCAATCGTCATCATCATCCCAGTCCTCGTCATCGTCGTCCTCATCCCGTTCTTTGCCGTTGCCCTCGTCTTCGTTGAGGTCCCAGTCCTGTCCGAGGCCGTAGTCACCCCACTCGTCCTCGTCCTGGAGGCGGGCCGCGTGTGCCGCGACCCGAAGAGCGTTCGCCATGGCAGGTTCCTCCGCAGAAAAGGGTTGGCGACGCCAACAGATGGGTGGCTTATACACGTCTGCATGCCTCTCGTCAATGGCGCCGGGATTTGCCGGATGAAGGGGTCGTAGGAGGCGCGTTATCGAAGGGGCCAGAACGCGCACCGTGACGCAGGTACACGCGGAGACGAGCGCGCGGCGCGTGGGCGTTACGGGCTAAGCGGCATGCCTCGGATTCAGGCTCATAGCCTCAGCGAAAAGGCCAGCCGCACCGAACCGTCCCTCCCGAAGCCCAGACCTATCGGTGGTGGAGGCGGGGGTATCGATGCCTCCCTCCAACGCTCTGTCTTGATGAGGGCTCCGATACCGGCTCCAAGCCCGGCGCCGATGAAGGTCACGGCCAGCGCGCCGCCTACCACCTGCCCGGAGGTACACCCGTCGTCATCCGCATTGCAGACCCAGATCGATAGCCCGACAGCCGATGCGACGCCGACACCCGCTCCAACAAGCAGTCCGAGGATGGCGTTCGACTTCTTCCCCTGACTGACCGCGATTCGCTCAAGATCGGACGTGGGTATCGCGATGGTCGATCCACCGCCCTCGCTCAACAGCACGAGCGTATCGCCTTCCAGCTCGGTCACCTCGCCAACGAGTCGCCCCGAACTGATTCGGGGGGCCTGCAACCGTACCCGATCGCCCGGATGAACGAAGGTCGTATCGGGTCGGCCGGAATCTCTTCCCACACCGCCAGCCGTCAGTACAGGCGTCCATCCCAACAGCAGCAGGGCGGTAGTTCCGGCCACCCGCGCCGCGCATTTCGAGGCCATCATCCGCCTATACCTCTCAGCTCTCTCGAGTCCACCATATGCCAGTATGACGGGTAGGCGTATCTCACCTGCCCGCCGATGGCCTAAGTTGTCGGATGATTGACGTGGCGCCAAGTCGGCGTTCCCATGACCGACCTCGCGGAGAATCAGGGACTTGCAACAACACCACCTGAGTATTGCCCGGCACGTTCGTTACGCCACGCTCGGCGAGATGAGCGACGACCTCAGGCAAGTCTGGTTCGTCTGTCACGCGTACGGCCAGCTCGCGCATCGCTTCCTGAGATCCTTCTCGGGGCTCGACGATGGATCTCGACTCATCGTCGCCCCCGAGGGCCTCTCCCGCTATTACGTGGATCACGCCGCGCGAACCGTGGGCGCATCATGGATGACCGCCGAGGACCGGCTCACGGACATCGCGGACTACGTGGCGTACCTGGATCGCCTGCACGATGTGATGCTTGGGGACGCGGACCAGGCTTCGCTCCAGCTCTACGCGCTCGGCTTCTCGCAGGGAGCAGCGACCGCCAGCCGTTGGGCCGCGCTGGGCAAGGCCGACTTGGACCGACTGATCCTGTGGGGCGGTCTAATTCCGCCTGACCTGGACCTCGAGGCGCACGGCGATCGGCTACGCGCGGCGCGGCTCACGCTCGTCATCGGCGAGGCGGACGAATACATGCGTCCGACCGCAATCGAGACAACCAGAGCCCGGCTCGAAGAGGCCGGGATACCCTACGAGGAAGTGAGCTTCCCCGGTGGCCACCAGCTGAATCGGGACGTCCTGGCCCGCCTGGCCGCGGAGTAGAGCCCCGCCCTCACGCGTCCGGCGCGGTCAGCGGTTGAGCGGAGAGCATCTGTGAGGCACGAAATCAGTACGGAGGCTTCGCGCTATCGTCCTCGATGCGCCTCGCGACGTTCTTGCAGCCTCGGTACGATCGGTCGAAGTGGACCACCTGGCCGTCCACCCTCAGACACCATCCGTAGGGGAGGCTCGGACTCCCCCAGTGCGGCTCCGTGTAGACGGTGACAATCTCGAACTCGTGGCCACTTCCGCCCAAGGCAGTCTCCGCTTTGCCATGAGAGTGCCAGCTTAGTCTCATTCG
>JARRMU010000212.1:0-3605 GCA_037385645.1 Gemmatimonadales bacterium | reverse complement strand
CGGAGGTGAGCGGGGCGGAACCCGAAGGAACCGCCCCGTCCAGGTGCCCTGCTACCCGGCGTGCAGGTTCGCATCGTACCCTACATTCCGGTTACGGGTTTACCCTCCCGACCCCGCGCTCCTGCATGAGCTTCTTCATCGCCTCCCGCGCTACCGGCGCCAGGTCATACATCGGCGGATTGTTGGACAGGAAACCGATCTTGAACTGCGGCGGGTAGTCCATCAGCTCCTTCATATACCACCCCGCTGTCCCGACAACTGGAATCATCATCGGTAGATGACGAATGCCCACGCTGACATCCTCCTGCGGATTCGAGTAGAGATTGAACCCGATCATGCCGCCCGATTCTGTGAAGATTCCACCGCTGAACCCGCCAATGTCACCCTTCTGAACAATCGCGTTCTGTACCTCGCCCGTCCAAACGTATTTGAACTCGTCGATCCGGATTCCAGCGAAGTACTGGTTCAGGGTATAGGGACGGCTGCGCCGGTTCGACAGGTGATCATCGGCGATCAGGAACGAGGTCTGGTCGACGCCATCGACGTAGCGATCCGACGGGAATTCGCCCGCCAGCTGCGCGCCGGGAACGCCAGCCAGATGCATTACGGTCGGCAGGATGTCGGCGAAGTCGAACAGGCCATCGGCCCGGCCCGGCTCGATCACGCCCATCCAATAGGCGAATACGGAGCCGCGGACGCCACCTTCCCAGTGAGACCCCTTGCAGCCGCGGAACGGCGTGCGCGCATGCGGCGGCACTTCGCACTCGGGACCGTTGTCGCCACCGAGCATGAGCACGAGCGTGTTGTCGAGTTTTCCGGTTTCCTCCAGCTTGGCCATGAGCGCGCCGAAGATGTCGTCCATCTCCACGAAGCAGTCGGTGTACACGGTGCGGCCCATCGACTTGCCGGCGTATTCATCGGGCGGATAGTTGTCGAAGTGACAGCCCCGCGTGGCGTGATAGAGGAGGAAAGGCTGGTCGTTGCCCTCTCTGCTGTCGAGGAAGTCCAGGCTGACCTGCAGCCAGTGCTGGTCGAGGTCCTTGATGTAGTCGAGGTCGATCAGGCGGCCACTCTCGCAGTTCTCCTTGTCGGCGGGCGTGCAGTGAACCTCGGTATGGTTGAACGCGTCCTCCTCCATCATCTTGAAGCGCGCGGGCGACAGCGCGACCTCCGGATTGAAGTACTCGTCGCGCCACTCGGTGTACATGTCCGACACGCCGAGGAAGCCGACGTAATCGTCATAACCGATGTTCTGCGGCATCGAGCCAGTGTTCTCGCCCATGTGCCACTTGCCCACGCCCTGCGTGTAATAGCCCTGCTTCTTGAGCAGCATGGGCAAGGTGATGGCCCCGTCGAGGCCGCCCGCCTCGCCGTACATCGGCGGGCGCAGGATGCCGTGGTGCAGCGGGTTCTGCCCGGTATGGATGGTCGAGCGGGTCGGCGAGCAGGATGGCGTCGTGTAGGCGGAAGAAAGAACCAGCCCCTCGTAGGCGAACTTGTCCATGTTCGGCGTCGCGTTGCCAACAGCGGTACCGCCGCCGTTGAAGCCGGGATCCATGTAGCCGGTATCGTCCATCAGGAAGATGAAGATGTTGGGCTTCTGGCCGGTCTTCGTCTGCAGCGCCGCCAGCTTCGCCTCCGCTTCCCTCAACTGGTCCGGACGCTGAAGCACCGGATACATGTTGGGGGCCGGCTTGACATCCTTCATCGTCATGGACTGTTGCGGGTGGTCGTAGCCCGGGGCCGTGGTCGGGCCGTCGGCGGAGCCGCGTATGTTCTGGGCATGCCCGAGCCCGGGGGTGGCGAGGAGGAAGACGGCAGCCAACGACAACATCAGCCGCGTAATCCGTGTGAAGCAGGTCATTGTGTGCCTCCGCTTTAGCGGTGGACGTGATCATGGAGATAGGACCATGATCGCTTGGTCAAGGATCCCAAGGGCACTCCGATCCGCGAGGTTCTGCTCTTACGCATTTCTGCGATCATGTGTTGAGAGGAACAGTGTGAGAACCGTACAGCCTCGCGACGGCAGCTCTATGATCCAGTGTGGCGATCAGCAGCAGTTACGGCAGGCGTCTGTATTACCTGAGGTGCCCCCCGCGGACAATTGTATGGCCACCTCAACGATTCTCACTATTCACAGGCTGCGGCTGCGCACGTCCGGTCGCAATGGAAAGAAGTTCGATTCGGGCTGTAAGGAATTTCCCCCTCGCAACGGGCCAGGGCTTGCTTAACGGCAGGCACGTTTTCCGCCTCCTCCCAACGCACAAGCGCGGGGTTACCGTTGTAGCAACACGGCCCCCTACACGTCCTGATCTTGTTCCCCGATCATACGCTGGCGCCGTTTTTAGCATACGCTGGCGTATGGTCTGGCGAGCCCAACTGACTGAGCAGATCTCAGGTCTGAGCCAGTCTGTTCAGGAGTCGCGAGAGGTCGCGCGACGTTCGAATCCGAGGGCGGAAACCCACCCACAATCCCGCCCACCTGGTCGAGCAGCTACGGGAAGCGGATCTTCTACCTAGCTGCTAGGTTAAAGCTCAAGCCCCGCGCCGGAGTGGCGGAACTGGCAGACGCGCCGGACTCAAAATCCGGTGGGAGCAATCCCTTGAGGGTTCGAGTCCCTCCTCCGGCATCGCTGTAATCCTAAGAAGAGCAGGGAAGTAGCAGGATGCGCAAAGGGGGCCTCTCGGCCCCCTTTCTCGCCAGTGTGACCGGTTCCATCGGGGCCGCCCTCGCGATTATTGGAACTCAAGCAATCTCACGTTGCAGAAGTCCCGAATGCGCCTGATCCTGTTCTACTAACATGGCGCGGATGAAATAGTCCAGGTTTAGCTCTTGCTCCTTTTCGCTGAATAGGACGTTGAACTGCATCCTCACCCCGCGCGCTGCTCCGTCGAAGATAAGCGTGAGATTGATTGGACGCTCAATGGTGGCCATTCGAGTACCTCCCTAGAGAATGCTGGACTGTCTGCCCTCACTAGCTCGGTGCACTTAGCCCTGCAAACCTTACGGGTGCCAGTTAGCAGCCTGAACTAGGCCAGGTTGCGCTAGCTCGGATGGGCGAGGCGAAGTCAAGGAGGCCCGCAGGTTGCATCTTGAATCGATGAACGGGCCAGGCTCGGGGAAAGGCATGATCGACGAGCGCACGTGAACAAACTTCGCGCATGAAATTGACCGCTGGCATCAACGGATTCGGCCGTTTCGCTCTGCACCTGCTTCGCGGCTGGTTGGACCGAAGGATGACGGGACATCTCTTCTGCCCTCCGAGGCCGTGAGCCACGCCGCAGGGTCACCGTGGCAAGACGGTCGACTCGGCCGCCCCCTTCGTGGAACCACCGATATTGTGTCTCCGCGCCTGGGGCTTTCATACTGACTGGCCAATGAAGCTGCGGCTGGCTGGTCTCCGAGGCACAGCCCCTGTGAGCCCCACTCGCTATTTATCGCGCGCCTGAACGGGCGTCGAGAGTCCCTCCTGTGAAAGACGGTGCCATGAAGATAGAGAAGCTGTCGCGATGGGCGGAGATCGTGGCGAACCTCGGAGTTCTGGTCTCCGTGTTGTTCTTGGTCGCCGAAGTCCGTGACAACACGAAAACGATCAAGCGTCAGA
>JARRMU010000211.1:0-3012 GCA_037385645.1 Gemmatimonadales bacterium | reverse complement strand
GCTTCACTCGAACAGGATGTTCTCGACGAAGGTCTCGAGCTGGAACTTCAGGTGGTCGTAGCGCGCCAACTTCTCCTCGAACTCGGTCACGAAGTACGGGATCTCCTTCTCGTCCAACGCATCCGAGTAGGCGACCTGCTCGTCCAACCCGGGCTCGCACATCTTGGCCGCCGACACGATCGCGGCCTCGGCGCCCGACTCCCGGATGCGCTGAAGGAGCATCCTCTCCTTCGGCTTGTGCAGATCGTGCTGCACCGGGCTGTAGGAAGAACTGTTCAGGTAGGCGTCCGCGAGCGCCTGTAGCGGCTCCCCGTCGGTCGGCACGTCATCCAAGATCCACCTCAGGCCTATCAGCAGGTCGTCGTCGACCACGTAGCAAAACTGTGCGATCGATGTGAGCAGGTCGATCGGCGGTTGCTCGCAGAACCCGCCCTCGAACACCACTCGCATCTTGTCCTGCGGCTGGGCGTCCCTGTCGCGTATGCGCGGGATCAAGGAGGCGAGAAGCTCGTTGTGCTCCTCCCGGGAGATCAGTCCGGCGAGCGCGACGAGCACGTAGGCCTCGTCGGCGGCCAGCAGCCAGGGCGTCTCACGCTTGATCCCGTAGATCTCGCGCAAGAGCCGCCGGTTCTCGTTGAACACCTCGATCGAGTGCCGGAGCTGGTCGTCGCCCACCTTCCGTCCCGTCACGTCCTCGATATCCCTCAGCACCCGCGCGTACTCCTCGCGCAGGTAGGTGGGCGCGAACGCGGAGTTGGCGTTCTGGGGGAAATAGAGGATCTGTGCGGGGTGCGGCAGGTTCCTCGACCAGATGCCCGCCAGGTTGCGCGCGGCATCGCAGATCGGGTGAGTCACGAACATATCCAGCTCGACCGTGCCCGTGAGTCCTAGCTCCAGAGAGCTCTTGATGATCGAGCAGAGGTAGGAGCCGAAGTGCGAGTCCGCCTCGCGCCGCTCCACCGGCGCCCCGCGTAGTTTCACCGGCAGCATGCCGGCGGCGTGCGCGAGCTCCTCGGGAAAATAGACCTGGAAGTGACCCAAGACCTTGCCGCCGGCCTCCCGCCACCGTCGGACGGTCGGGAACTCCAGGTCCTCCACGTAGTCCCGGCACCAGTCGATCGTCTCGGCGACGGAGAGGCCGTCGTCGAGCTCGAGCAGGCGTGGCGGCGGGGCGCCCTTCTCGATCGTCTTCGCGGGATCGGTCATCGTCGCTCGTCCTCGCTCCTCATCACGCATCCCTCCAAACCGGCTCGCGCTTCTCGAGGAAGGCGGCGAGCCCCTCGTGGGCATCCTCCAGCTCCATCAGCTCGTGCAGGTAACGGTTCTCCGCCCGCTCGAACGCGTCCCACAGCGGTTCCCCCATCCCTTCGACCACCGTGCGCTTGGTGAGCCCTAGCACGGGCCGGCTCAGACTCGATAGGCTCCTGACGTACTCGGTGACGGCTTCATCGAACGCCTCTACCGGCACGACCCGTCCGACGAGCCCCATCTCGCGAGCCTCGGCGGCTCCGATCACGCGACCCGTGAGGACGAGGTCCAAGGCACGCTGACGGCCGATCAGACGGGGCATCAGAACTGCGGCCACCGGCGGGACCACCCCGAGGCGGATCTCGGGCTGGCCGAGCTTCGCCTTCTCGGACGCGATCGCCAGATCGCAGGCGAGCAGAAGCTCGCAGCCACCACCCAGCGCCGCGCCGTTGACGGCCGCGACGACCGGCACCTCCAGCAGCAGCAGCTGTCGGACGACGCCGTGGAACGCCTGGATCATGAACTCGACGCGCTCGGCCGTGTGGTCCGCGACATCCACGCCGGCGCAGAATGCCTTCCCCGCGCCGGTGAGCACGAGGAGCTTCAGCTCGGACTCGGCGGACAGCTCGGTGAGGGTCTGATTCAGCTCCTGCAACATCGGGATGTGGAGCACGTTGAGGGGTGGCCGGTCGAGAACGACGCGCGCCACTCCCTCGCCCGGGCGCTCCAGGCGGAGGAACTCGGCGCTCATGCATCGCCTCCGACGGGTGCCCTCTCGGCGCCATTCAAGCTCGCCCCACAGGCGCCGCAGTAGGAGAACAGGGACGGGATGCCGGCCGCCCCACAATCGGGGCAGTCGCCGGCGGGGGGGCCCCAAACGAACTCGCTCGAGCCACCGGACGCGGCAAGCTCGCGGAGCTCCATGTAGCGGGGCTTTCGCTTCTCGACGAACGCCCGCATGCCCTCCCACGGCTCGTAGCTGGAGTAGTGGAGCGCCAGCCAATCGGCCGCGTGGCCTATCGTCTGGCTCCAGGAGAGCTCCTTCCAGAAGTTGACTTGCTGCTTCGTGTAGCGCGTACACTCGGGGAACTGCTGGAGGAGCTTCTTGGCCAGATCATCGACCGCCTCATCCAGTCGCGTGAGGTCTATCGCATAGCCCTCCTCCTCGGCCAGCGCCTTCTTGATTTGGTCCTTCGAAGCGCCTTCCACGAACTCGCCGTCCTTCGTCACGGAGGGCACGACCCGGTTCACGAGACCCCATTCAAGGCACTGGTGGGCCGGGATTTGGCCGTTGAACAGGAGCATCTCCCGCGCCCGACGGTCACCGATCATGATCGGCAGCCACTGGGTCGCCCCCCCGGCGGCCACGCTGCCGACCCTGGTCCCGACCTGACCGATCCAGGCGTGCTCCGCCATCACGGCGAGGTCGCACGCCATCTGAGATTCGTTGCCTCCCCCCACGGCCATGCCGTTCAGCCTGGCGACGACAGGCTTTCCCGACGTCACGATGCTCTCGATGTAGGCCCGGAAGAGCCGCATATACTTCCAGTAGTCGCGCGGCCGCTCCGTGTAGAGCCTCTCGTACTCCTTCACGTCGCCGCCCGTGCAGAAGGCGTGGTGGCCGGCGCCCGTATAGACGATCACCGAGATCGAGTCGTCGAACGCCGCATCGCGGAAGGCCGTGGCGAGCTCCTCCAGCGCGGGCGTGGAGTACGCGTTGTAGTTGTGGGGCCGGTTGATGGTGATTCGCGCCACCCAGTCCCC
>JARRMU010000210.1:0-3049 GCA_037385645.1 Gemmatimonadales bacterium | reverse complement strand
GCGACGGGGACTTGTGTACTCGAGCCGCTCCCCGTCACCTGGTCCGGACGCACGACGGGCATGAAACGCACCCGCTTATGGTTCCTGTTGGTGAGGCAGGTCCCGTCGATATCGCCGGCGGCCACCGCACAGCCGTAAGCGTGGGGCCCGGCCCAGTCGACGGGTGCGTTGGGGTTGTTGTCATCCCATTCCGCGGGGTTCAGGTCGATCAGCTCCCTGAATTCCTGCAGGACGAGGTTTTGCATGTTGCCGGCGCCCGAGCCGGCGAACAGGATGGTCGGGTCGGGCGGGCCATGAATCGTCAGGGTCACGTCCGGGCAACCTAAAACCCACGGAGCGAGCGCATTCGCGCCCCCTCCACTCGGACCGCCATCGATGGCCTCTGGCTGGAACCAGCAACGCCAGCTGCCCCATCCGTACAGGGGCTGGCCACGTAGTCGGGATCTTCCGGGTCCGCCGGCCCGGACTGCACCTTGATCTCCACCAGAGGCTCGAGCGGGTTGTTGATGCTGCCCGGGTAAAAACCGGTGAAGTCGCAACTCGGCGGACTGGGCGCCCCGAGGGTGCTGCCGGCCAGGCACTGGGTGTCCGTGGTTCCCTCGTCGTACGGTATATAGAGGTCGTTCGGAGGCCCGAAGTACAGGTCGTCGTTGACCTCTTCCGTCCAGCGGTCCGGAAGGGCGAGCGGCAGCGGGCAGTTGCCGGCGCCGGCCGGCGAGACCTCCGCCGCGGCAACGGTGCCCACGTTCACCTCGTCCCACCCCAGAACGCGCGCGAAGATCGTCCGAATCGCATTGCCGCGTGCTGCGATGTTCCGGACACGCACCCGCACCTTCTTCTCGTCCATCAAAACGTCCACATCTTCCGGCCGCACGTCGGCTATCGTGCCATGAACCTTGTTCTGCGAGGCGTAGTTGATCGCCCAGGTCCTGGGACGATCGGCGTCGTTCGGAGCGGTAATGAACGACGCGGCGCCGGCGAGAGCCGCGGCATCGGCCACGCGCTGCGAGTCGGTCCGTGCTCCCACCAGCATCCCGACGTCCACCGCGAGCGCCACCATGCCAAGCATCATGAAGAGGCCGACCGCGACGAACGCCGCCGAGGCGCCGCGGTCGTCGGATGCCAGGGCCAGGGCGAATCGCCGGCGAAGTCGTAGAGTGAAGGAGTGCGGAATGGGCGGGCGTGACGACATCATCTGACTACATCCTGTCTGCGGCACAATCTAGCAATAAGCAGACAGGAAAGATGATGCGTGAGGCGGGCCGCGCACCAGAGGGCCCGTACTACACACGCAGCGGGCCCTCATGGCACCAGGCCGTATAGACTTCGTATATAACGCTTTAAGCGAACCTGGTGCGGCCTACTCCACCAGTCGCAGAGTTTTCAATGTGGTGCCCGTATCGGGTCCGGGCACCATCCCGTCCGAGCATCGCGTGAACCGTACGTAAACGTTGTACTGTCCGGGAGCTCCGTGACCGTTCGGCGTCGGGGTCGAGGAGTTGGCGATGTAGTAGGTGTCAGCGACCTTCTCGATGAAGACACACTCCCAACGAATGATCTGTGCCGGGCCCGTTGACGACGTCGCCGTCGTCGGGTCGACCACCGGAATCGCCCGATGCCGTTTGGCGAAGTCGACCGTACTCGGGTCCATGCACCCGTTCCCGTTCGCCATGCACTCGTCTACCGCATCCCAATTCCAGTTGTCCCCGCCATACGTGTCGACGAGCTCTTTGAATGCCGAGAGCACCGTCGACTGCACGTTCCCGGTCTCAGGATCGATCCAGTCCCCAACTTCCAGGGTGATGAGGTTGTTCGGGTCCGGGCAGCCGTCGACCCACGCGCTCAGGTTCGAAGCTCCGCTGCTTCCATCCGGCAGGAACCAGCACCGCCACCCATCGGAGTCGACACAAGGGCTGGCGTTATAAGATTCGATCCCTCCGGGCAAGACGAGCTGTCCCGACGGCCCGCCACTATTGGGGGGCCCGGACTGGGTCTTGACCTCGAGCACGGCACCCAGGTTGCTTGCCGCTTCGTCACCCAGATAGCCGGTGAAATCGGGACCCGTGTACTGCTGATGGTTCTGTCCGGGCGGCACGCTGCAGTTGGCCCAGTCCGGACATTGGTTCCCCTTCGGCTTCGCCGGCTCGAACGGCTCGTACTTGTCGTTGTCGCTCGGATCGAATCTCTGGTTGTTTGGATTCGGACCGTTCGGGTTATCGACCCAGCGATCCGGGATGGCGATCGGCAGGGGACACACTCCCGCGCCAGCCGACACCGCTTCCGCGGCGGCTACCGTCGAAACATTCATGGTCTGCCAGCCCAGGACCCGCCCGAAGATCGTCTTGATCGCGTTGCTGCGGGAGTCCACGTTGAAGACCCGCACCCGCACCTTGTGCTCGTCCAAGAGCACTTCTACGTCCTCCGGCCGCACGTCCGCGGTCTGGCCGAGCACCGTATTCTGCGCCGCGTAGTCAAGCGCCCATTGGCGCGCTCTTGCCTCGTCATCGGGTGCGGTGATGAGCGATCCGGCACCCGCGAGTGCCGCAGCGTCAGCTACCCGCTGCGACCCGGTTCTCGCGCCGAGCATCATGCCGAGGTCCACGGCCAGCGAGACCATACCGAGCATGACGACGATACCTACTGCTACGAACGCCGCCGTGGCGCCCTGTTCACATCTGAGCATGATTCGTATACAACGCATTGACTGCCCTCCACCAGCTACCGCTCTTCGTACCGCTCCCGGTGCCCGTACCGGACCCGATCCGGCCTGCTCCGTGGGTCTCGGCGGCGCCGATCGACCCTGCAGCGACAAAACGACGCGGCTCGCCGTGCCTCAGCACGGCGAGCAGCGTAGTCCCAACCGCCCGCTATCTCTGGTCCCGCTATCGACCTACAGGCCCTGCGAGTGTGTGTCACGCACGCATCGTGCCTGGCCTTGGTCGGCGATTCAGACGCCCCTAAGTCGATGCTTCTGGTGAAGATATGCAGTAACGGCGCGCGAACTTCGTACCTCCGACTGTGGGGCGGGAGCGGCGGTCGACTCCCATGC
>JARRMU010000209.1:0-3082 GCA_037385645.1 Gemmatimonadales bacterium | reverse complement strand
TGTGTGGAAGCATTTCGACGTTGATTCTGTCCGCCTGTTCTTCTCGCCACGCCTTGTGCACCCGGTCCATGTGATGGGTGTTCCATGCCATGGTGATATTCTACGGCGTCAGGATTTGGTTGGATTGGCATAACCCACTAATTTATCAAGACTCTCCCTCCCCCTTATAGTCCCATCTGTATCGCCGCCGGCTCGTGCGGCGAAGCGTAAGCCTCTGATTTATAGTTATGGAGGATGGTTTAATTCGCCTCGAAGTGATACAAATAGGCTTTGTCTGGTCAGTATGTGTCCTACTTGTATCATATGGGGTGAAGCGGATCAGCGAGCAAGCACGTGATCGGCTATTGAAGCTGCTTCGACGACGCCGCGTCGTTGCGCTGCGCGATCTTTTCGAGGCGCTCGGAACTCGGTCTCGGATGACGGTCTTCCGCCGCCTTCGGGAGGTGGGCTACCGCACGAGCTTCACACACCGAGGCCAGTACTACACACTGGCCGAGCTCCCAGAGTTCGACGAGTGGGGTCTGTGGTTCCACGGGGACATCGGCTTCAGCCGAAGCGGCACGCTCAAGGAGACCACCGCCTTGCAAGTGGAACAGGCGCCCGACGGCCGTACCCACGGGGAGCTCTCGCACCTGCTCGGGGTGCGGGTGCACAATCCCCTGCTTGAGCTGGTCCACGAGGGACGCATTGGCCGGGAGCGTTATCGAGGTCAGCACCTCTACGTCAGTGCCGACGCCGATCGGGCTGCCGAGCAGGTCCGTCAGCGCTTGGAGGGTGAGCGGGCGCTTGCCCGGACCCTGCGAGAGCCCACCCTCGAGGAGACCATCGAGATCCTTGCAGAGGCCCTACGGGGCGCTGCCGAGATCCCTTCGCCGCTCGAGGTCGTTCGCGCACTGGCCGCGCGCGGCGTCGCGGTCGAGCCCCGCCTCGTTCGCTGTGTCTACGAGGCCCATCAGTTGACGCCTGGAAAATAAACGCCGCCGCCCACCTGAGCGCCCTGGCAAAGCTGAGGAGCCTGCTGCAATCGGTGCAGGAGAGCTGCGGGCAGCGGCGGCGAAGCCTTTGCTCTGTGCAGGTCACCATCGCCGAGGAGCCTGGCCCGTGCCCCTGCTGCGGGAGCGCCATGGGCGTGCAGAAGACGGTGCCCCGCTCCGGCCGGACCCTGGCGCACGGCTCGTTCGAGGCCCGCGAGAGCGTCTGCCTGTCTGCCTCGCTGGCTGCCGCCCACCTCGGGGAGCAAAGTCACACGGCGGGCTGCCTGCCTGTCCGAGAGCCTGCCTCCGGGGCAGACGGTGGGCTACGACGTGATGGTCTTCGCCGGACTGCAGCGCTTCGTCCATCACCACCAGCGCGAAGAAGTCCGCGAGGCGCTGCGGACCGAGCACGGCGTCGACATCTCCACCGGCGAGGTGAGTACCCTGCAACGGCGGTTCGTGCTTTACCTGCAACGGCTCCACGCCGCCCGCCGCGACGCCATCCGCCAAGCCTTCGCGCGCGACGGCGGCTGGCCCCTGCATATCGACGCCACCGGCGAGGACGGCCGCGGCACCCTGCTGATCGCCTATGCCGGTTGGCGCCGCTGGGTGCTGGGCTCGTGGAAGATCCCCACCGAGAACGCGGACGCTATTCTGCCCTGTCTGCGCCAGGTCGCCGCCGCCTTCGGGCCTCCCGTGGCCGTGGTCCGGGACCTCGGAAGGGCCATGACGCCGGCCGTCCTCGCCTTCGTCGACGAGCTCGGCGGCGACATTCCCGTGCTGGCCTGCCACCAGCACTTCCTCGCCGACGTGGGCGGCGACTTGCTCGAGCGGCCGCACGCCAGGCTTCGGGAGCTGTTCCGTCGCTTCAAAATCCGCCCAGGGCTACGCACGCTCGCGCGCGATCTCGGCCGCAAGCTCGGCGAGGACGTCGATCGAGGCCGAGACGCGGTGGCGGCGTGGAAGGACCAGACCGAAGCAGACCATGTCATTCCCGACGGCAACGACGGCCTGGCTGTCGTCCGAGCCCTCACCCAGTGGGTCCTCGACTACGCTGCCGAGGGCGACGACCTGGGGCTGCCCTTCGACCGCCCCTACCTCGACCTGTACGAGCGCTGCAGCGAGGCGCGGCGGGCCGTCGACGCCTTTCTGCGCCGCCCGCCCGAGGACCAGCGTGTTCACCGCACGCTCCGGCGTGTTCGCGACGTCCTCGACCCGATCGTCTGCGAAGTGCCGTTCGCGCAGGTGGCGCGCACCCTGCGCTGGCGGGCCAGCCTGTTCGACGAGCTACGCGACGCACTCCGCCTGGTTCCCAAGACCACAGGCCGCAACCCGCCAACCCGCGCGCCGGCCGAGACGATCCCGCCCGAGCAGGCCCAAGCGGCGCTGCGTGACATTCGCAAGGCTGTCGAGACCCTGGCCGCCGAGCTGCGCCAGCGCCGCCCCGCGCGCGGACCGGGTAAGGACCAGCGCCAGGCCATCGACGTCATCCTCAAGCACATCCAGGACCATGGTCCCACCCTGTGGGGGCACGTCATCACGCTCCCCGAGCAGGCCGGCGGCGGCATCCGCGTCGTGGACCGGACCAACTGCCGGCTGGAGTCGCTCAACGGCGACATCAAGCACGGCGAGCGCCGCCGCTCCGGCCGCAAGAAACTGACCCAAGACCTGGAGAACCTCCCACCCGGAGCCCCTCTTGCCTTCAACCTGCACGACCCCGACTATGTGGACTTATTGTGCGGTGCCCTGGAGCGCCTCCCGGCAGCCTTCTCGGTTCTCGACGCCGACGCGCGTACGCGCGAGCTCGACGGCCTGCCGATCGAGACCATCCCGGCGCTCTTCGATTCACCCACCGCCATCGAGACGGCCTCCCTACCGAAACGTGACCGCAACCTCGTCCGCTCCGAAGGTCTGCAACGCCGCATCCGCGCCGCCGCGAGCAGCCGAGCACCACGGACGAGTGGGCGACACCCCCGACGCCGCCCAACCGAAGATTGACGCCGTAGCGGAATCGTTTTCGGGCAACGTGAGGACCGCATGCAGCTGCTCGGGCAGCACAACGATGGCATCGGTCTGGAATGGTTGCGCCCCGAGCACTTCGCGAAATG
>JARRMU010000208.1:0-3732 GCA_037385645.1 Gemmatimonadales bacterium | reverse complement strand
TTGCTCCAGAATAAATGCACCTGAAAACCGGCGTCGCGCAGGCGGAGCAGGACCCTCTGGGGGCGAAGCGGTGGCTGGCCGGGGACATCGTGGCCCGGTACCACGGCGCCGAGGCGGCCGAAGCGGCCCGGGAGGCGTTCGACCGCGTACACCGCGAGCGGGGAACGCCCGACGACGTGGCGGTGGTCACGCTGCCGCCAGACGCCGAAACACAGCGGCTCTGGATCGGCTATGCGCTGGCGCGATCAGGACTTGCAGCTTCGACATCGGAGGCGCGGCGGCTCATAGCGCAGGGGGCGGTGAAGGTAAACGAAGAGGTCGTCTCGGATGGCGATCTACAGCTCGCCGCGGGGGCATATCTGATCCAGAAAGGCAAGCGCTCGTTCGTTCGCCTGGAGGTGACGCCTCCCGAATAAGCACCAGCTTCTCGGCAGACGCGCCGAGCCGTCGTATGCTCGCGCAAATTCTGTCGTTATGCCGGTATGAACTATAGATTAGGTAGCTCTGCGAAGACGCGGACGCGCCTTCGCTCAAGAGGAAGGATCGGCCTTCCCAACATGTCACAGGAGGGAGCTTCCATGAAGCCTGAGTGGTTTACGCGTAAGGGACTCGTGTCCCGTACAGGCTTCCTCGTCTCCACCGTCGCGGCGTCCATGCTGCTGCTGGCCAACGTCGGCACAGCGATGGCCCAGGACGGCGCTGTCACGGGCTGCGTGACCGCGATCACGGGCGAGGAGCTGAATGGCGTCCAGGTGTTCATACCTGGGACGTCCTACGGGACCCTGACGGGCGACGACTGCCGGTATCGGATTACCGGCGTGCCCGCGGGCAACTATACGCTGCGCGCCAGCATCATCGGCTACCAGGGATCGGAGATGGCGATCACCGTCGTTGCCGGTGAGGTGGCGACCGCGGACTTCGTGCTCGACGTCTCCGCCGTCGCGCTGGACGAGGTGGTGGCGACCATCACCGGCGAGCGGCGACGCCGCGAGCTGACGGCCGACATCGGTAGGGTCGATGCCGAGGTCGTTACCGAGAACAACAGAATGAACGACGTCGTCAACGTCCTGAAGGGGCAGACGACCGGGGTCGTGGTCCGGAACAACTCCGGCACCGTCGGAACCGGCTCGGATGTGCGGATCCGCGGCACGGGCTCCATCAGCCTGAACAAGCAGCCCCTGTATGTGATCGATGGCGCGATCATCGACTCCAACAACGATCTCTACGACCGCTACGACGGCACAATCGCGCTCGGCGGCCAGTCCGCCACCCGCCTGACCGACCTCAATCCCGATGAGATCGCGAGTATCGAGGTCATCAAGGGCCCGGCGGCCTCGGCGCTGTGGGGCGCTCGAGGCAACGCCGGCGTGGTCGTGATCACGACGAGAAAGGGCGCCCAGGAGCAGACGCAGTGGAACGCGCGTGCGGATCTCGGCTCCAACACCCAGACGACCGGTCTGCGGGAGGACTGGCCCACCACGTATTGGGATCCGGCGTCGTTCGGCCTGAGTGACGGCGACGGCTCGCTCTACTCGCAGAATCTCCTCAGGGACGAAGACCCGTTCTCGACTGGGCTCTACCAGAACTACAACGGCAACGTGACGGGCGGCTCTGGCGTCCTGAATTACTTCGGATCGGCGCAGTACCTGAACCAGAAAGGCACGCTGCCGAACAACGCTCAGGAGCGGTTCAACTTCCGAGCCAACTTCGCGGTCGACCCGAGCGACAAGCTCAACCTCTCCTTCTCCAACGGATACACGAGCAGCAACCTGACCCTGCCGAACAACGACAACAACATCTTCGGCTACATGGGGGTGGCGCTGGTCGGCTTTCCGTGGCAGAAGCCGCTCGAAGGCGTGCAGGATCCGGTGACGGGCGCGACGATCAACAGCTGCCCACAGGCCCTCCAGCTCGCGAAGGTCACCGGCGTGCCGGCGGCCGATTTCGGCGCAAGCTGCCCGGAGACCTCCTTCTACGCCGGCCGAACCTTCGACGTCGTCGAGAGCATCGAGACCCTCGAGAAGATCGAGCGCTACGTGGGTAGCGGCAACGTGACCTGGAACCCGCTCCAACAGTGGACGAACCGGTTCACGATCGGTTACGACATGGTCAACGACCGGAACTCGCAGCTGTTCCCCGTCGATCCCGAGCTGCCGAACGGAACGCTTTCGCTGGGCAATATCGCCAAGCCGTTCGAGTCCAGCCGAAACCTGACGCTGCAGGGCACGACCTCGTACGACTGGCTGATCAGCCAGGACCTCGACTTCGAGTTCACCGGCGGCGTGCAGTGGTACCGTCAGACCAGGGAGTCGACGCTCGTCACCGGCCAGACCTTCCCGGCGACGGGACCGGCCGTGAACAACTCGGTGATCCAGACCGCGAGCGACTTCTTCGTCGAGCAGAAGTCGATCGGCTTCTTCGTGCAGGGCCAGTTCGGGATCAGCGACCGTCTGTTCGTGAACGGGGCGGTACGCTGGGACAACAACAGCGCCCAGGGTGAGAACCTCGGCGTGCAGACGTACCCGAAGGCCGGCCTTTCCTGGGTAGCAGTGGAAGGCGACGGCGTGGTGAACAGCCTCCGCCTCCGCGGCAGCTGGGGCAGGTCGGGCACGCTGCCCGGAACCACCAACGCGCTCGCCCTCGTGGCGACGACGCAGGTGGCGTTCGAGGGGACCGACCAGCTCGGCATCTCGCCGCTGAGGCCCGGCAACCCGTTGCTCTCGCCCGAGACCGGCGAGGAGTGGGAGGCGGGCGTCGATCTGTCGTTTCTCAACGACCGCATCGGCCTCCTGGCGACCTACTACAACCAGAAGACCTACAACTCCGTGGTCACGAGGGACTTGCCGCCGTCCGTCGGCTTCCCGAACGAGCAGTTCACGAACGTCGGGCAGATCGACAACCGGGGCTTCGAGGTCGATCTCGGAGCTCGTCGACCCGATCATCTTCGGGCTCGGCACCAACAGCCAGCGTCACCAGCAGGGTCTGCCCTTCGCCACGTACGCCAACCCGCGGGTCCTCATGGACACGGACGGTCCCCGCGTTCTGACGTGCGACGAGACGCCCAATCGCTGGGGTCCGGACGATGAGCCGGGCGACTGGGAGGACTTCTGCGATCCGATTGATAACGCCCGCTACGGCGGCCAGCCCACCCCGCAGTGGTACGGCTCGGCCCAGACGACGATCAACCTGTTCAAGTACGTGCAGCTGTACGCGCTCTTTAACTTCAACTCGGGCTTCCAGCTGTTCGACGGCACGAGCGAGTTCCTGTGCGGCTTCCTGGGCGGTGGGCCCGGAGGCGGTACGTGCAGCGACATCATTGAGTCCACGTCGGGCGGCTTTGCCACCTCCGACAGCGGCGAGCTGACCGACGAAGCGCAGATCAAGGCGTTCGCGGCGGGGATCCAGTCGGCGGACCCCTGGTACGACACCGGCAACTTTGCCAAGCTGGCGACGGTCCAGCTCCGGTTCGACATGCCGCCGAGCGTTCTGCGGTTCCTGAAGATGAGCGGCATGTCGATCCAGTTCATCGGAGAGAACCTGGCCAGCTGGTCGGGCTACGGTGGATTGGATCCCGAGATCAACAACTCGGGACAGACGCAGGCATCTCGGGCCGAGTTCCTGACGTTGCCGCCGACCCGGCGATTCATCGGAACGATCAACCTCTTCTTCTAGCGGTCTGCCCAAGGGCGCGCAGGAGAAGTCGGACGATCGAATAAAGGAGCGATCTAGACA
>JARRMU010000207.1:0-3154 GCA_037385645.1 Gemmatimonadales bacterium | reverse complement strand
GTGATGACCCGCCGCTGATGGCTCAGAATGGGAGTGGATCGTCGAAGTCGAACAGATCCAGCTGCGAGGTATCGCCGTAGTCGCGCTCGCTGCGCAGTTGCTCGATCAAGGCGACTTCGTAGCGGTTTCAGATGGCCTCGGCCAGCTCGTTGAGGAGCTCGTAGACGGCCAAGGCCTCTGCTGGGGTCCAGTAATCGGGAAGGGGCAGGGTAAAAAGCTCGCTGAGCGTGCTCATGGGGCCACCTCCTCGCGGGCGGCCTGGACATGCTCGGCGCTGACGGTTCGGGTCTTCTCCAGGGCGGCGCTGGTCAGGGCATAGTGGGCGAGGCGGTTGAGCTTGCGTGGCATCCCCTGGGTGGCCTGGAACAGCGCCTCGATGGCCGCAGGCTCGAACAGGGGCAATTCACAGCCGGCCAGGCGCAGGCGATGGGTCAGATACTCGGGCAGCTCCTCGCGTTCGAGGCCGGCGAGGTGGTAGCGCACCACAATGCGCTGGGCGAGGGACTCGTGCACGGCCATGGACAGACGCCGGCGCAGCTCCGTAAGGCCGACCAGGAGCAGACAAAGGCGATTGTCCGAATCCATTTGGTAGTTGGTGAGCAGGCGCAGATCCTCCAGCACCTCATTTCGCAGATGATGAGCCTCATCGACAATGAGTATCGGGCGCTGCTTGGCCTCCAGGGTCAGACGCGTGATCTCGGAGCGGATGACGCGGAAGGCGGCGGCACGGTTACGCTCGGTGGGCAGGCCCAGCTCCCAACCGATACACTTGTACATGTCCATTACGTTGCCGGTGGAGAGGGGCACATAGAAGACCCGATAGAGGCCGGGATGCAGGGAGGAGGCAACTTTGCGGCACACGGTGGTCTTGCCCGAGCCGGCCTCGCCGGTGACCAGTCCGATGGCGCGCAGCTCCAGCAGATGTTTCAGGCGCGCCTCGGCCTCGGCCAGCGTCGCGGAGGCAAACAGCGCCTCGGGTTCGAGCGGGAGATCGAAGGGGAAGTGGGTCAAGGCGAAGTGTTTGCGGTACATCAGCCATTCTCCTGTGTGTCGTCATCATCCGCGAGGAGGCGAAGTGCCAGCGCCGAGGGTGTGGGCTCGGGGGCGGAGGTGTCGGGACTGAGGGTGCGCGAGGGCTGGTCGCGCTTGACGAAGCAGTTGGCGTACAGGTCGACGGGCCGGGCGAGTTGGATCTGGCAACCGTCATGCCATACCTGCACGGGTTTGCCGGCTGCGGCGGCCGGGTCATAGCGCAGCGTCACCCGCTCCCCCACCAGGGCGGCATCGACCTCGTAGACGATGCCGCCGAGGCTGATGGTGCGGTCTTTCTGCACCTTGCGGGCGGCCTCGAACAAGAACAGATCATCCAGATCGAGGGTGGGCTCGGGGAAGCGCACCTGATCGGCGGTTTGCGCCCAGCGCTCCAGGGGTGTCTGGCCATCGAGTCCGCGATGGGGCGTGTGGTGGTATTCTCCTTCCGCCCATGCCCAAAGCTTGCGGTTGAGCGCCTCAAGGTTACGGGTATCGTCGGGGGTGAGCCGGGTGAGGAGTTGGGCGCGGACGGTCTTGAACCAGCGTTCGATTTTCCCCTTGCCTTGGGGCCGGTACGGACGGGCATGGATCAAGGCGATGCCGAGCTTGGCGCACACCAGCGCCAGATGCTGGGAACGGTAGTTGGCGCCGTTGTCGACGTAAAAGCGTTCACAAAAACCCCTTCGCAGAATGGCCTGCTTGAGGATGGGCAGAAACGCGCGGGTGTTCTCCGCGTGTGCAAAGGCGGCATAGGGGATCACCCGCGTGGCATCATCGATAAAGGCGATGAGGTAGGTCTTGCGTTTGCTGCGATCGCCGATCGTGACACTGGGGCCATGCATCACATCGCTCATCCAAAGCTGTCCGGCCCGCTCGAAGGCGAAACGGCGCCGGTCGCGTTCGGTGGGTTCATCGCGCCGCGACTGCATCAGGCCATGGCGGACAAACAAACGATGGACGGTGGATGGCGGCATGGCGAGTCCATCCGGCACCTTGTCTGTGCGACGGGCTTCCTCGATGGCGAGGCGCACAGAAAGCTTCGGGTTGTCCTCCTTGATCGCGAGCAGGCAATCGACCACCGCTGGCGGCAATCCACGGGAGCGGCCGCGGTCGGCACGGGGTTTGGGCATCAATGCCTCGAAGCCACCCTTGCGGTAGCGCTTGAGCCAGTCGCGCAGGGTCTCCGCAGCCACGTGGGTGCGTGTTGTACCGGGGATGGTGTATTCCCCCGCCGCCTTTTGTTCGAGGCGCCGGTACAGTCCCTTGGTGCCCGGCGGCAGCTGCACGAGATCGGCGATGAGGCCGTACCGGAACAGGGCGACCTCATGGGGGTAGTCGGTATCAGAATCGTTCATGGGCGTTCGCTCCTTGGGGCTCAGCATCAACGCGATGCGCTCCGGCACGCTACGCCAATGCCTGCGGCGGGTCCGGCCCCGTTCGGTGTTGATGTCCACTGAACGGTTCACCGCCACGACCTGTCGGGGGGCGGAATCCGAAGGGTGGCGGAAGACAAGGCAGATGAACGGCAGCGATTTCCCGCAATGCAGGCAGTACTGGATCCACCACAACGTGCCGGCGGAACGAGACCAGCGTGGGCTCGCAGGCGAGAAAATGCTCAGGCGCCAGCCCCTTCAGGGTGATAAGTGAGGCATGGATCGATGTGACCCGACGGCGCATCCAGCGCAGCGCCCCCGGCAGCTCGATATCCAGGCGCAGCGCATCGGCCGCCTGTTCCAGGGTGCCGGCCTGTTCCACCTGATCGACGACCGCCTCGATCTCGTGCAATGTGCCCGAGAGCCGCGCGGCAAAACAATCGGCGAGTAGACTGAAGGTCCGATGACCTTCCGGGCAATACCAGCGGGGAATGCGGGTGCCGGGCGGAGAGACCCGCTCATCGGTGCCGTGACGGGCAAACGAGCAGCCACCCTGCGGATGCAACGGACAGCACGCCAGGGTTGCATCCTGCCAGGCTTGTCGGCTAACGTATTCCTTGCTGGTGAGCCCCGTTTCAAATCGAAGCTGCACTGGCCACAGGCCCGCACGGCGGCTACCGTGGCGGGCCCTCCTTTTTGGGAACTCCCGCCATTATGCCTGCGCTGACCACACAGCGCCTACCGGTGAC
>JARRMU010000206.1:0-5609 GCA_037385645.1 Gemmatimonadales bacterium | reverse complement strand
CGGCCAGGTCGGCCAGTTCCTCGTGCGCGAGCAGGACATTCCGACGGCGGAGCGCTATCTGGCTCTCGACGCTGTGGCGGACGCCATTCCTCGCGGCACTGAGCTGAAGTGGGGCGTCGAACCGATCGCCGGCGGAGCCGACTCCTACCGCACGCTGTACGTCCTCGAGGATGAGCCTCTCCTGACCGGTGAGGATCTGGCCGATGCCGGCCCGGCGGCGCGGGACCCGACGTTCAACCAGCCTTACGTGCCGTTCGAGACGACGCGGAGGGGGGCGCGAAAATTCGAGCGAGGGACGAGCCGACACGTGGGCGATCTGATGGCGATCGTTCTCGACAACAAGGTGCAGAGCGCACCGGTGATCCGACAAACGCTGGGCCGGCGAGCCCAGATCGAGATGGGCACGGGATCGACCCTCCAGGAGGCGCAAGATCTTGCTCTGGTCCTACGTGCCGGCGCCCTGCCGCAGCCGATCCACATCGTGGAGGAGCGTTCCGTCGGTCCATCTCTTGGCGCCGACTCGGTCAGGCAGGGGAAAGTCGCTTTCGCCATAGGCATCCTCGCGGTCCTGGTGCTGATGGTGGCCTACTACCGGGTGGCCGGCTTCATGGCCATCATCGCCCTCGGCGTTTACGTCGTGCTGCTGCTGGGCGGGCTCGCCGGGCTCGGTGCGACGCTGACCCTGCCGGGCATCGCCGGCATCATTCTGTCGATCGGCATGGCCGTTGACGCGAACGTCCTGATCTTCGAGCGAATCCGGGAAGAGCTCGAGGCCGGAAAAACGGCCCGGACCGCCGTAGACACCGGGTTCGAGGCGGCGCTTTCGGCGATCGTCGACGCAAACCTCACGACGCTGATCACCGCGATCATCCTCTTCCAGTTCGGAACGGGGCCAGTCCGCGGGTTCGCCGTGACACTCGTGATCGGCATCCTGGCCTCCTTCTTCACGGCGATCTACGTGACGCGAACTCTGTTCATGATCTATCTGGACAGGCGAGCGGCGGGTGCGCCGATAAAGATCTGACGATGAGATTATTCAAGGACGCGCACTATCCCTTCATGGCGGGTCGCCGCCGTGCCTTCCTGGCATCGGGCGTGCTGATCGCGATCGGGATCATATCGATCGTACTGCATGGAGGGCTCGATTACGGTGTCGACTTCACCGGCGGTACGCTCGTGCAGTTGGAGTTCAACGAGCAGGTAGACGCGGCCGACCTGCGGTCCGTCGTGGAGGAAGCCGGGTTCGCGGGAGCGGCGATCCAGGGCTTCGGCGGCGACCGCGAGTACCTCGTTCGGCTGCAGACCTTCGAGGAGGTGTCCGGCGAGGGCGAGGTGGATCGGATGCTGGATGCTCTTTCAACGACGTACGGCGAAGACGGTTACACCGTGCTTCGCGTGGCGGCGGTGGGCCCGAAGGTCGGTAGCGAGCTCCAGCGCAAGGCCGCGCTGGCCATCCTCATGTCCTTCGCGTTGACCCTGATCTACCTCGCTTTCCGCTTCGAGTGGCGCTTCGGTGTGGCAGCGGTTATCGCCACGATCCACGACATCGTGATCACCTTCGGCTTCATCTCGCTGATGGGGATCGAGATCACGCTCGGCACCGTGGCCGCCATCCTCACGATCGTCGGTTACTCGCTCAACGACACGATCGTCGTGTTCGACCGGATCCGAGAGAACCTCCGGAAGAAGCGGAAGGAACCGTACGAGACCACATTGAACCGGAGCATCAACGAGACGCTGCCCCGTACGGTACTGACCAGCGGAACCACGCTGGTTACCCTGTTCGCCCTCTTCCTGTTCGGCGGATTGGTGATCCGGCCGTTCGCGATGGTACTGATCCTCGGGGTCCTGATCGGGACGTATTCGTCGATCTTCGTGGCCTCGCCGGCGCTGCTCGAGATCGAGGCGGCCGGCCGTCGACGAGCCAAGGCCCAGAGGGCGCACGCGGCCGGAGCCTGAGTTCTGCCCAGCGGACCCGCGGCGAATGCTCGCTCGCGGCGGTGGCCGATGAATGAGATCCGCCTCTTCGATTCCCATCTCCATCTCTCGGACCAGGCGTTCGAGCAAGACCGCCGCGCGGTGCTCCAGCGAGCACGGGATGCCGGCGTCGCCGAGCTCGTCACGGTCGCCAGCGATCCGGCGGATGCCCGCCGGGCGATCGATGTCGCACGCGCCTCGCCGGGCGTATGGGCTACGGCGGGCCTTCATCCCCACGAGGCGTCGACGTTCAACGCCGAGCGTTTGGCCGAGCTCGAAGATCTGGTCGCGCTGTCCGAGGTGGTAGCGATCGGTGAAACGGGTCTGGACTACCACTACGACAACTCGCCGAAACAGGAGCAGCGAGACTCCTTCCGGAGCCAACTGCAGCTAGCGGAGCAGGTCGATCTGCCGGTGGTGGTCCATTCGCGGGATGCGGACACGGAGACGGCGTCGGGAATCGTTACGTTCAAGAGGTTCGACGTCTAGGAGGCGGTTCGCCGGGTGCCGGCCGATCGACTGCTCATCGAGACGGACAGCCCCTACCTTTCCCCGGTCCCGCAGAGAGGCAGGAGAAACGAACCGTCGCACCTGATCCATACCTGCCGCCGAGTGGCGGCCATCCGGGGAGAGGAGCTTGAGAGAACGGCTGAGATCACACGCGCTAACGCAATGACGCTATATAAGTTGAATACATAGTTGCGGCCCCGTCGATGAGTCCCAAGATCCACATTCTCCCCGACCACGTCGCCAACCAGATCGCCGCCGGTGAGGTCGTCGAGCGGCCCGCCTCGGTCGTGAAGGAGCTTGTCGAGAACGCACTCGACTCGGGCGCGACCCGCATCGATGTGTCGCTCCGCAACGGGGGCAAGACGGAGATCCGAGTGGCGGACGACGGGTGCGGAATGGACCGGGAGGATGCCCTGCTGGCCCTGGATCGTCACGCGACGAGCAAGATCCGCCAGGCCGAGGATCTGGCGTGCATCTCGTCGCTAGGCTTTCGCGGAGAGGCGCTCCCATCGATCGCGGCGGTGAGCCGATTCTGCTTGGAGACCGCCTCGGAGGATGGGGTCGGCACCAGGGTTCGGGCGGCCGGCGGGAGTCTCCAGGCCGCCGACGAGATCGCCCGGCGCCGAGGTACCACCGTCACGGTCAGGGGGCTGTTCGGTAACGTGCCCGCGCGGGCCAAGTTCCTCCGAAGCGCGGCCGCGGAGACGCGCGCCGCGAGCGAGGCGGTGATCCTGCTGGCTCTGTGCAATCTGCAGGTTGGATTCCGCCTGCGGTCCAACGATCGGGAGCTACTCTCCCTGGATCCCTCTTCCCTGCGCCAGCGGATCGGCCGCATCTGGGGCGAAGCGGAGGCCTCGTCGCTCATCGATTTGGATGGTCCGGAAGGCGAGCGCCGCGTGGCGGGGTTGATGCAGCGGCCGGACGAGGCCACGACGGGTCGCCGCCGGTTCACCTTCGCCAACGGGAGACCGTTCGTCGACCGAGGCCTGGGTCGTCTCGTTGACGAAGCCTATCGGACGACGATCGTCCCGGGGCTCCGCCCCGACTACTTCCTCTTCCTCAACCTGCCCGCCGAGTCCATGGACGTGAACGTCCATCCGGCAAAGACCGAGATCCGGTTTCGTGATCGGGAGGGCGTCGAGCGAACGCTGGTGGAGACCATACGGGGACGGCTTGCCAGAATCAGCAGCACGCCGCCCCTGGACCGCGCACCCGAGCCGGCAGGGGTGGCTGACGTGCCGGAGGCCACCGGAGCGGCTCGTGCCACCGCGCCGGGTGGGGACGGAGCACCCTCGCTGGTGCGGGAGGGTCAGGCCCCCGACCAGTTCGCGCTGTTCATGATGGAGGGGGGCGGAGATGGGGATCCGTCCGAAGCGGTGGCGATCGCCCCGCTGGCGGCTCGTCTTCGGCCGGAGCTGTGGCAGCTACACGATGCGTATATCCTCGCCGCCACCCGCAGGGGCTTGCTGATCATCGACCAGCATTCGGCGCACGAGCGGGTGTTGTTCGAGGAGACGATGCGGCGCTTCCGGGAGTCGGGAGGGGAGGCTCAGAGGCTGCTCTTTCCCCTCACGCTCACGCTGTCGCCTTCCGAGTACTCGGCGGCGGAAGAGCTGGCCCAGATGTTGGGCAGGGTGGGCTTCGAGATCGAGCCGTTCGGCGGGCGGACGGTGATCGTGCGTTCGAGCCCGAACCCCCACGAGCACTTCGATGCCGAGCGTTGCTTCCGGGATATGATCCACGAGCTCGCGGATGGCTCGCCGCTCGTCGATGCTGCCCGCAACCAGCACGAGCGGATCGCAAAGAGTCTTGCTTGCAAGGGCGCGATCAAGGCGGGCCAATCCCTCTCGCAGGAGGAGATGGCCGATCTGTTCGATCGGCTCTTCGCCACCGAGCTCCCGGGTCACGACGTCCACGGCCGTCCGACGATCGTCCGGCTGACCCTAGAGGAGCTCGCCCGGCGATTCGGCAGGACGTGAGTGAGCGTCCGCCCGTCGGGCTGGCGATCGTGGGAGCCACGGCTACCGGGAAGACCGGGCTGGCGATCGACGTGGCCCGTCGCCTGAATGGCGAGATCATCGGCGTCGACAGCAGACAGGCCTACAGCGGCATGGAGGTGGGAACGGCCGCGCCCGCTGCCGCCGAGCTGGCGGCCGTGCCACACCACGGCATCGGCTTCCTGGATCCCGTTCAGGCCTACAGCGCGGGCGACTTCGCGCGACGCGCCAGGGAGTGGATGCGGGAGATCATCGGAAAGGGCCGGCTACCGGTCCTCGCTGGTGGGACCGGCTTCTTCCTTCACGCTCTTACGCATCCCGTGTTCGAGGAACCGCCGATGGATCCAGCGCGGCGAGCCGAACTCCGCCGCTGGCTGGCGTCCGTGCCGGTCGAGACCGCGAGAAACTGGTCCGAGAAGTTGGATCCCGAGTGGAGTCGCAGAATCGCCGTGCTGGATAGACAGCGCGCGGCGCGTGCGGTGGAGGTTGCGCTGCTGTCGGGACATCGTCTCAGCTGGTGGCAGGAGCGCGCCGAGCCGGCCGCCGAGCCGGTGTCGCTCATGGCTTTCGGGATGGCCCTCCCGCCGGAGCTTCACCGGGAACGGATCCGCGGCCGCATCGAGCGCCAGTTCGAGACCGGCTGGCCGGCGGAGGTCGAGGCGCTCAGAGCCGCCGGCGTGCCGCCCGACGCGCCGGCCATGAACGCCGTCGGATACCGGGAAGTCGCGGCTTTCCTGGACGGTGATATCGGGCGAGAGGAGGCGATCGAGGAGATCGCGAGGCAATCTTGGGGATACGCACGCCGCCAGAGGACGTGGTTTCGCAATCAACTGCCGGGTGTGCGCTGGCTGGACGCCACGGAACCGATCGAGCACCTTGCGGAGCTGGTGGAGAGGGAGTGGAGAGGGCGATGAAGATCGGAATCACCTGTTACCCGACGTTCGGCGGCTCCGGGGCCGTGGCGACCGAGCTGGGACTCGAGCTCGCGGACCGCGGTCACGAGATCCACTTCATCTCCTACGCCCAGCCGTTCCGGCTCATCCACTTCCACGAAGGTCTCTTCTTCCACGAGGTGGAGGTCAACCGTTACCCGCTCTTCGTGTATCCTCCGTACTCGCTCGCCTT
>JARRMU010000205.1:2612-5797 GCA_037385645.1 Gemmatimonadales bacterium | reverse complement strand
GCTGTCGTGGGGATTCCGTCGCCTCCGGCGTCGCTGACGCGCGCGGGCGAAACCTCCCGCCGCGCGCCTCGCTTCCGCCCGCGGCTCAGTAGAAGGCGATAAGCGAGTATCCCTGCTGCACCGCCGGCCGGCGGACGTCCAGACCGAACCTCTGCATCAGGCGGGACCAAGATGCAGGATCGCCCCGGGCAGCAACAATGGAGCGAGCGACGTCGAGCCTCGCCCTAGGGCTCCAGCCGAACCTCGTAGTGCCGCGACCGTTCGTCGAACCTGGAGAGCACGGCCCGCGCCTGCGGCGGCACATGCGCCTTCTCGTAGTCGTCGCCCATGAAGATGCGAACCGAGTCGAGAGACTCGAACCAGAGGATGGTGATGAACTCGACCTCGGAATCACTCTCCTTCCGGAGGACGTGAGCCCCGAGATACCCGGCGATGCCGCGGCTCGAGATTTCGGGAAGAACCTCGGCACGAAGTAGCTGCTCGTAGCGATCGGCGTTCTGGGGCGTCGTCCAGCCATGCCAAATCCGACTGATCATGCGTCCTCCGATCTCGCGGCTTCGGGCGTCGCCTCGACGCGGCGGTAGTGAAAGGTCCAGCTCTCCTCGGCTTCGGCCATCTCCTCCATGCGCAGCCTGATCTCGTCCGGGACGTCCGGGTCCATGAGCAGGGCGTCCTCGGCCCGCCAGTCGGGGATCAGGACCTTCCCCCACACGCCCGCCGGCTCGAGTATCGCCCGGAGGTCCTCGTCGTCGAACCGGTACCCGGTGCAGAACGTCGCCTTGACCCGGTACCGATCGCCGGCCGCCGTCCGCTCCCCCGTCGCCGAGAAGAAGCGCTCGAGCGGCTCGCGCACCTCCTTCAGCTCCGACTCCAACGTGCGTATCGCATCCTTGATCTCCCCGTAGCGGTCAGCGAGGCGACCGGCATCGACATGTGAGGGAACGGGCGGCAGCGGCTCCTGCTCCCAGTTCTCCGGGTACTCATGCGCCCAGGCGGGGCACCACGCCCTATAGTCGCACCAGTCGCAGCGGCGTCCGGGGCGCGGCTCGAACTCCGCACGCTCGATCGCGCGAGCGACCCGGACGACCCGTCGCCGTAGCTCGTCGACGCGCTCGGGCCCGTGGGCCGGGACCTCGAACAGGGTCTGCGACGGGACGTGATACAGACCGACGGCCTCGACCTCGAGTCCGAGCATCGTCTCGACGGCAACCTGGTAGAGGGTGAGCTGGCCGCTGCGGCGCACCCCATCGAGGGTCGGCGCCTTGAAGCCGGACTTGTAGTCGACGATCCGGACGCGGGGCCGTTTCCCAGCCGTCCCGTTTCCGGACCCGTCCAGCTTGTCCACCCGGTCGATCTTGGCGACGACGGGCACGCCCTCGAGCTCGAAGTGGAGCACGCCCTCCACCAGGAGCGCCGGCCGGAAGCCCGGTGCGTGGGCCGCGTGGAACTCGCGGATCATCTGCAAGCCGTCCGCCCGCGCCCGCTCCTGCTCTTCCTCGTTCGCGTAGGCGGCGGGGTCGATCTCGGCCTCGAACGCCTCGATCATCTCGTCGAGCGACGCGGGCTCCGAGATCCGCCGTTGATAGAAGGTCTCGAGCGCAACGTGCACGGCGGAGCCGAGGTTCAGGAAGCGGTTGGGCTTGCTGGGATGGCCATCGACATACTTGAGCTTCCACATTTGCGGGCAGCGCTCGTACGTGCCCATCGAGGTCTGGCTGAGGTGCTGCATTGCGCCTTCGATACTCCGTTCGAGTTCTCTCGGCCGCGGGGGTTCCTGCTGGGTGACGGCGGGGCCGGACCGGGTCATCTGATCGCTGAGGACATACTAGCGAAAGCCGCTGACAGCCGCCGTCACTCCAAGGTCCGCACCTCGAGCACGCGCCGCCAGCTCCGCAGATGGCCTAACCATTAAGTCGCTATCCCATCGTTACTTACCACACCGTCACCCGACAATGACGGTGGGAGGACGGAGCATCGCCATCGTAAACCCGTGAGAGCCGCACCGCCCGAACCGGCCGACCGCGACTCACTGCACAACGCGAGGCGAAACAATGGCGAAAGAGATCACGATGGCCAGCAAAGGATCGATCACTCGGGGCAGCTCGAAAGTCGCGCTGGCGGCCGCGCTCACGCTGCCGATCGGACTCGCCGCCGCGTTCGCTCCGCTGGCCGCTCAGGACGTCAATCTGCTGTTCGCGGCGGACTCGATCGAGTCGCTGCTCCGCACGCCGGAGCTCAGGATCATCGGTTCGGCCGGCACGCGCTTCGAGGGCGACCGCACGCAGAGGGTGGTCCTCGAGTTCGAGGACGAGCTGAGGATCAAGGTGAAGTGGGCGAAGGCCCCGTCGGGCGGCCGCGGGTCGTTCAACAACCGGCCGCGCTACGAGATCGCGGCATACGAGCTCCAGAAGCTCTTCCTGGACGATCCCGAGTACGTCGTTCCTCCGACCGTCGCACGCTGCGTCCCGGTGGACCAGCAGCGGCAGATCCAGACCTGGGCGGAGGCGACCTTCTCGGGCACGAATTCCGTCCTCGTGGTTCTCCAGTACTGGCTGTGGAATGTCACGGCGGACGACGTCTGGAACAAAGACCGGTTCAAGAGCGACACGCTCTACGCCCGGCACTTCGCCAACCTGGACCTGTTCACCTATTTGATCCGGCACAGCGACTCGAACAAGGGGAACGTCCTCATCTCGAGCGTCACAGCCAACCCCAGGGTGTTCGCCGTCGACAACGGGGTCGCGTTCAATCGCCGCGAGGTGAGCGACCGCGGCACCAAGTGGCGGGGTCTGAGGGTCCATCGCCTACCGCAGAGTACCGTCGATCGTCTGCGCGCCCTCACGCGGGACGAGCTGGACCGCCGTCTCGCCGTCCTCGTGCAGTTCCGGCGGACCGGAGGAGCGCTCATTCCGACGACACCCACAGCGCCGCTGGATCGTGGCAAAGGCGTCCGCAGCAACGACGAGGTCGTGCAGCTCGGACTCACCGAGCACGAGATCGACCAGATCTGGGACCGGATACAAAAGGTGCTGGAGAAGGTGGACGAGCAGAAGATCGCGCTCTTCTAGGGAGATCATGATGAAACGCGCAGTCATACATACCGGCACGAGACACAGCCTGAGACTGACCGGCGGCCGGCGCCGCCTGTGCAAGCGTCAGCGGCCCCTGCTCCTGATCGGCCTCGC
>JARRMU010000205.1:0-2576 GCA_037385645.1 Gemmatimonadales bacterium | reverse complement strand
CTGATCGGCCTCGCGCTCGGCCTCCTGATCAGTCCGGCGGCCAGCGCCCTGATCACGCTGGTCTATCCGCTGGCGGAGTCGGCTCTGGGCTCGACCTTCATCCGCGAGTCCGTCGAAGGCTGGACCCGGCATGAAGGCCGAGCCGTGCTCCTCTCGACGCTCATCCTGGTCGGTGCGATCGCCGTCACGCTGGCGTCGGCCGCCGTGGTCGCCTACTGGCTCGGGCTCGATCTGTCCTTTAAGGGACGGCGGCGATTGGGCGACTACCGGCTCTTGCGGCGTCTGGATTCGGGCGGCGTTGCCGACATCTTCTTGGCGCAGCACGCTCGGATGTGCCGACCAGCCGCGATCAAGGTGCTGCGGTCGTCGGACAGCCGCGACTCGGGTGGCCTGGCCCGCTTCGAACAGGAGATCCGCCTGGCCTCCGGTCTCACGCACCCAAACACGATCGACATCCTGGATCACGGGCGGGGGCGCGAGAATACCTACTATTACGCGATGGAGTATCTGGCCGGGCTGAATATCCAGAAGCTGGTGGACCGGTTCGGGCCCATGCCCTCCGAGCGCTGCGTGCACATCCTGGCACAGGTCTGTGGCTCGCTTGCGGAGGCGCATGCGCAGAGCATCGTGCACCGCGATATCAAGCCCGCGAACATCTTCCTAACCGACCGAGGCGGCCTGTCCGACTTCGTGAAGGTCCTGGATTTCGGGATGTCGAAGAAGGTCGAAGCCGAGCCCGATGTCGCACTCACCCAGCCGGGCTTCGTCTTCGGCACTCCGCTGTACATCGCGCCCGAGTCCATCACGGACCCGGAGAACGTAGACGCCCGCGCCGACATCTACGGGCTCGGGGCCGCTGCTTACTTCATGCTGACCGGCGAGCCGCCCTTCAACTCGACCTCGGTGATCGAGCTACTGGCGGACCACATCAGGTCAGCACCCGAGGCGCCCTCGCGGATCGCGGAGCTGCCGATCGATCCGGCGCTGGAACGGATCGTCCTCAAGTGCTTGGAAAAGAGCCCCGATGACCGCTTTCAGAGCATCCGCGCCCTCGAGGGGGCACTGTGCGGCCTCCGATTCAGCAGACCCTGGACCGGTGAGAGAGCCACCGAGTGGTGGTCCATGCACGTGGCCGGCGATGAAGACGAGGCCGGCAGGTTCAGCGGCCAAGGAGGAGAAGCCGCCGGCACGGAGCAGCCTGAGCGCGCCAGCGCCGAGCGCGCCGCGTAGAGGACCCGCACCGTCGAGCCGTCCGGGCTTGGAAGCGACCCGCGCTCCGAAACAGCGCGACGCTAACCCGGATCGAGCGGCTCGGAGGAACCCTCGGGACCCGAGTCAAGGGGCTCCGGGGGACCCTCGGAGCCGTAACGAAGGGCGCGCAAGCCGTCATCCTCCATCACCAGCAACAGGAGCTGACCGGCAGCCGAGTTGAGATCGACGGCCAGCAGCGCTCCGTCGTACCGAATCTCGATCTCGTCGAGCGCCGTATGCCCGACGACGTGCACGTCGCTGTCATGCCGGGCCAGCACCTCTCGCAGGGCTGCTTGCAGCGTGTCGGCCATGACATAGCCGCGATACCAGAAGACGCTGTTCTCGCCGAAGAAGAAGTCGATGCGCCGATCGGCCGCTAGCGAATCCATGACGATCGGAGGAAGGGTCGAGTCGGGCGGCTGGCCCCAGCGGCGGAACAGCTCCTCTGACATGAACGCAGCAAGCGAGTCGTCGAAGGCCCGGAGCGAGTAGTCAGCATACGCGCGGGCGACGCCCCCGTGAGCCAACAGAACGCGCCCGATCCGGATCAGGCCCGGCTTGCTGGCCAGCCATCTCCCGAGCACCGAGCGCCGGATATCGAACAACCCGGCGTAGGGGATCCCGTACGACTCGCCGATGGAGAGCTCCTTCTCCGACGTGTAGCGGAGGTCGTTGACGAGCACCATGATCTCGTGATTGCCGAGCACGACGTGGACGTTCCCACCGGCCGCTTCCGCCTGCCGCTCCAGGCCGTAGAGGAACCAGAGCGTTCGCGTCACGTCGTCGCCGCGGTCGAACAGATCGCCCAGCAGCACGAGGTGACGTCGCCCACCCCTCCAGTTCCCGTTCCGATCGATCAGCCCCGCGTTCCGGAGCACCGCCGTCAGCGTGTCGAACTCGCCGTGCACATCCCCGACGACGAAGAGCGAGTCGACCGGCCCGAAACGGACCTCGGAACGCCGCGGGGGCGGCCAGATCGTCGTATGGTGCCGGTCCTCCTCGCTGCCGAGCGCGCCGTAGGTGATGGTGAGCGGGCCGTCGGCCGGCCTCGCGAACGTGGCGGCGTGGACGTGTCCAGGGACCGTGGTGAAGCTGAGCTCAAGATTGGAATCATCGGTGGCGTGCGAGCTCCCTACGGTCGCTTCACCTCGGCGAACCTCCAGGAAGCCCGAGTCCTCGTCGGCGGTAAACCAGCGCACGTCGATCGTGTCGCCGGCCTCACCCACATACAGCCCGTACTCGCCCTCCAGCCTCCACGCTTCCTGGTCTTCGGGGGACGGCTGGGCACTCAGAGGTCGTCCTCCGCCCAGTGTTACGAGGAAGGC
>JARRMU010000204.1:0-3187 GCA_037385645.1 Gemmatimonadales bacterium | reverse complement strand
CCTTTGTCGATTGCCTGCTCGAGCGACATCTGCTTGCTCAACACACTGAACAGCCCGAGGTTGTCCGTCGTGACCGTCCCGAATGACCCTTGCGGTACGTAGTCGCTGAGAGAATTGAGGACACCGTTCTCTACCTCGACGCCAATCTTCTGCCCAGCCAGATCGAAGACGAATGCAATGCGGCCGACTTTGTCCGACCGCTCCGGGACGATGCGCGTTGCAAAGACATCCATGACCAGGTCGGGAGGCACCGCCTTCAACACGTCTTCTCCAGCGGTCTGGACGGGTTGCGGCAGCTGCTTCTCGCCCGCGCGCAGCTCGAGTGCGGCGGTCAGATACCAGTTGCGGGTTAGCGAGCTTTCCTCCTGATAGCCCATCTGCTCATAGCAATCGGCCAGCAGATAATTCGCCTTCTCATTGTCACCGGTGTAGGCAACGATCTTATCGAGCAGCTCCGCCGCGAACGCGTAGTCTCCCTTCTCGTAGTAGCCCAGCGCCTTCTCAATGATCGTGTCGGCGCCAAATGCTTCGATATAGCGTTGTCCTGAATCGGCATCCGTATGCCTTCCCAGTGAAATCGGGTTCGCATCGAACCAGCCCAGGTTGTAGACATAGGTGGCGATGATGTTGTTGTCATAATCTCCGTAGTAGTCCCGATTTTCCCACTTATCCAGGATGTTGTCGGAGATATCCATGTTCTTCACGATGTCGTGCGGGCGGTAGCCATAGTTGGCGAGACGCGACGTCTGGTCGGCGATTGACTTATAGAGATCTCGCTGGGACTTTATGTAGGACATGACGCGTTTGTTGCCCCATGCAGGCCAGGTATGAGGGCCGAATATGACCTCGGTGTCAGCCCACTTGACCGATACCTCATGCAGGAATTTTCCCCATACGGCTGCGTTGCGAATCGTCGCGCCTCGCATGCTGTAGATGTTGTGTTGAAGTTTGTTCACGTCCTCAGCCAGCGAGGCCACTTTCCATTCCGGGATGCGAATGAACATTTCGACTGGCGCTTCGGTCTCCGGAGCCATGAAGAACTCGAAATTGACGCCATCGATATTGATGACCTGACCGGTCTTCCCGACTTCAGTGACATGTGTGGGGAAGCTGTTGTCTTTGGATACGACCATGGGGCCCAGGGCTCCGGTCAGGAAGCCCTTCTTGTCCTTCGAGAGCAGAAACCCATATTGATAAACGGCCCGGCGGCCCATGATGTTTCCGTAGATTACGTTCTCAGCAATTGCGGCCTCGGTGAAACCCTTGGGCACATAGATGGGGATTTTTTGAGACGCAATGTCTGCCGCTGATATCGCTCCTGTTTCAATGAGTCCCTTGAAGCCGCCGTAATGATCGAGGTGAGAGTGCGAGATGATCACGCCTTTGACAGGCCTGTCACCGCGATGCTTCTTGTAGAGCTCCCAGGATTGCCTGAAAGACAGCGGGGAGTACTCGATATCCCAGAAGACCACGCCGTTCTTCGTTTCGATGATGGTCAGGTTCGACAAGTCGTTGCCGCGTACCTGATACACCTTGTCTTTGACTACTTCGTACAGACCACCACGGTTCACGTAGCCGGCATGCCTCCAGAGGCTGGGATTGGCTTCCGGCGGAGCTTCCTTGCCCTGCATGAACTGCATCTCGGTGATGCCGGTGTACGGAGGGATGTTGCCGCCGTTCGGTAACGGCGCAATCAAGCCTCGATCGGCTTCTTTGACGAGTGTCTTGTCAGCAAAGTCCAGCTTTTTGTGAACGGCAGCGTTGGCTTCCTTGGTATATTTGGTGGCGTCTTTCTGTTCAGGATTGAAGTCGTGAGCCCAGGCGGTTGGGCTTGCCACCAAGGCCATCAACAGACACGACAGCGCGAACGCCGGCAGAATGGTAAGTGCGGTACGGTTCATACTTCATCTCCGGTTGGGATTGAGCCCTTGGGTTCGTTTCACAGGCTTCCGTGTAATAGGCCAGCTGATTCCTGGTCCACGATGACTCTCGTTTTCGAGTAGTTTCGCTCCGGTCCAGGACTCCCCGCTGGGGGTCAGGTCAGCGGCGTAGAGTCCGCGGGCCCGAGCGACCGCTAACGCGACCATTTTCTGCACGAAAGTCTCAATCGCCCCCGAAGAGCGGCCGGTCGATCAGGGCCGAGATCACGGGGATGACGTTCAGCTTGATCTGGAAGCGCTGTCCGAAGTCGTCCTGGCTCACGACGGAGTACTCGAAGCCGAACTGGAACTTCACCGGGCGGCTCGCGATGCGGGTCGTCTTCGTCACGACGAGTCCGACGGGGACGTTCCAGCGGTTCCCGCTCGAGGCCTTGGCGTCGTAGCTGATGGTCGGGTTGAATCCGATCTGCCAAGCGTCGGGCAGGTTGTAGAAGGCGAAGTAGAGCATCGACATGTAGCTGGCGTCCGGTGTGCTGCCCTGGTCGCCCCGAGAGCCGATTCCGAAGAAGTACTGCGGAAACACGCCCGCGATCCACTTCTCGGTCTTGTAGCCGAGCACCCCGGTGGGACCGACGGCCCACTGCTGCCTGCCAAAGGCGTCCTTAGTGGACGTGGGCAACGTGAAGGTAGGCCCGAGCGCCAGGATCCAGTTGCCGGCCGGGGCAGCGATGGGGAGGGGCAGGAGCGTATCGCCGAGACCCACCTCCGTATCGAAGCGGTCGAAGCCCTGGGGAACGGGATCGAAGAGCAGCGGAATCGTGGGGCGCACGATCAGCCGCCACGCGTCCGCGCCGCTCCCGTAGAGCGGAATCGGCAGGATCGGCTGGAACGAGATGTTCCCCCCGACCTCCGGATCGCCGGTGTTCAGGTCGCCGTCACTGAAGGTGAGGCCGAACTGCGTGAAGAGGGCCCACACATCCGAGACGGGATTGCTGAGCTTGGCACCGATCTCCGCCACGTTCTCCTGGGACGGAGCGCCCCCGGGCTTCGAGCCCGTGGCCGGCTCCTGGGCGCTGGCAACCACCGCGAAGGAGGCGAACACGAGCACGATGGCCACCAAGGCGACGCGTCCCTGAGTCTCCATGAGTACTTGGTGTCCGGACGCCGCCACCTTCACCGCCCGAGCTACTTGGCTACGACTGGCGTCACGGCGTTGTACCAGCCGTCGAAGGTGACTAGAGCCCCAATCGAAGTCGTCCTGGCTCACGACGGAGTACTCGAAGCCGAACTGGAACTTCACCGGGCGG
>JARRMU010000203.1:0-3201 GCA_037385645.1 Gemmatimonadales bacterium | reverse complement strand
GACGCCGTCATCGAAGAGTGGCGTGAGCTGGACGCCGTGCTTCTGGGGGCGATCGGCCACCCGGACGTCGAGCCCGGGCTGGTCGAACGGTCGGTCATACTCGGCCTTCGCTTCGGTCTCGATCTCTACGTTAATCTGAGACCGATAAAGCTATATTCAGAAACGCTTTGTCCGCTCAAAGACAAGGGGCCCGATGACATCGAGTTCGTCGTCGTCCGTGAGAACACCGAGGGGATGTACTCGCAGATCGGCGGCCACCTCAAGAAGAACACGCCGGATGAGGTCGCGATCGTCAACGGCCTCTACACGTGGAAGGGATGCGAGCGAGCGTGTCGATACGCGTTCGAACTCGCACGAAAGCGAGCGGCGGAGCGAGCGGAGCGAGGCGGGAGCGGCCGGATCGCCTGCGTCACGCTCGTGGACAAGGCGAACGCCATCCGGCCGCACGACCTGTGGCAGCGGGCGTACGAGCACGTCGCTGCCGACTTCCCGGATGTGGAGACGGACCACGCCTACGTGGATGCGTGCTGCATGTGGATGGTGAAGAACCCCGAGTGGTTCGACGTGATCGTCACGACGAACCTGTTCGGCGACATCATCACCGATCTGGGCGCGATGCTCCAAGGCGGGATGGGTATTGCGGCCTCGGGCAACATCCATCCAGGGCGGACTTCGATGTTCGAGCCGATACACGGCTCGGCGCCGAAGTACGCGGGCAAGAACGTCGCCTGCCCGCTTGGCGCGATCTCGGCTGTCGCGATGATGCTGGATTTCCTCGGAGAGACGGCGGCCGCGCAGAGGGTCGAAGGCGCGGTCGGCGACCTCCTGCAGAGCGGGGACGTGCCCTCAGCCGACGCCCGCAGCGGCATCGGCACCGACGAGATGGGCGACATGGTCGTGTCGCGGCTGGAAGTCGCCTCGCGGAGCGGAGCAGCATTGTGAAACAGATCCCGCTGGATGCGCACGCTCGCTGCTCGGACGGACCGGTCGGTCGCTCGACCTACCTGATCGTCGATCCGATTAGAGAGGTCGTGACCCAGGTCGTCGTCTACGACGGGGGTCGTCCGATCGAGCTGGAACGCGTCGTGCCGGTGGAGCGCATCGTGGAAACGACGCACGACTCGATCCGCCTCGATTGCACGCGCGAGGAGCTTCGAGACCTGCCGACCTTCGATTCGATCGGATACATCCCCAGGGAAGACGACGCGGGAACCCGGACGTTCTTCTGGCCCTTTGCTCGGCCCGAGGCGGTGAACCTGCCGCTCGAGCACGAGCGTGTCCCTCTCGGCGAGCTCGCCCTGCGAAGCGGCGCCGATGTCGAGGCTTCCGATGGCCACGTGGGAAAGCTCGGGGAAGTGCTCGTGGATGATGAGAGCCGGATCACGCACGTCGTGCTGATGGAAGGACACCTGTGGGGACGACGAGAGGTCGCCGTTCCCGTCTCGATGATCGAAGAGGCCGAGGAGGATGTGGTTCGGCTGCGGGTGGACCGACGTGCCGTGGAGGGGCTCCCTGCCGTTCCTGCGAGGCGCGGTTACGATACTCCGCAGTGATCTTAGGCCAGGGTCGACTGTCACGGTGACACCCCCAGAGAAAGAGGGTCCGATGAGGAGCAGGTGTTTGCCTTCGAAGCTGGCACGAGGATTCGGCCGATCGGTCGCGTGTGGATCGGCGGTGCTTCTCTTGTCCGCCGCGCCCTCGCTGGCTCAGGGCGCTCCCCAGGACAAGGCGCCAGATGATTGGTGGTTCCAGGTCACGCCCTACCTGTGGGCGGCCGGTATCAGCGGTGGTGTCACGACCGGTGATTTCACCGTGCCGATCGACGCGACCTTCGGAGACCTCTGGTCAAAGCTCAAGTTCGCGTTCTCGGCCCACGCCGAGTTCGGCAAGGGGCGTGTCCTGGGTGGGATCGATTTCCTCACCATCAAGGTGGGCGAGGACTCGATACCGCTGGCGGCCCCCGAGCTGGGAACGAGTGGCGATTTCACGTTCACCACCGTCCAAACGGAGCTGTTCGGGGCCTACCGGTTCGGCGGGCTCGACCGCCCGACCCGGCTGGACCTGCTCGCCGGGATCAGGTACAACTACCAGGACCAAGACCTTGTCATCAGAGCCACCCCGATCGACAAGTTCAGGGGCTTCCAGGAGGCCTGGGTCGACTTCTTCGCCGGCGCCCGCTTCGGCGCCGATCTCGGCCGAAGGTGGTACGTATCGGCTCGTGCCGATGCCGGTGCAGGCGGCGCCAAGTTCACGGCGAACGCCGTCGCTGGAGTCGGGTTTCGCATCATCAGCTGGCTCGATGTGGACCTCGGGTTCCGCTACCTGTTCATCAATTACGAGGACGGGATCCCGGGGAGTCCGGCCTACTATTCCTACAACGCTGACCAGTACGGCATCCTGCTCGGCTTCAGCTTCCGGTTCTGAGGAGCGGGTCGCCGTGGGGCGCCCGATCGTTCTTCCACACAAGGGGTCGCTTGCCGCGGGCGACCCCGTTCTTTGTCGCTGATCAGATCGAAAACCGAGGATTCGAGCATGGTCGACAGGTTTCAGTTTCTCTGCAGAGTCTTCCTCCGGCACGGCGCGCTGGCCGTCGCGCTTTCGCCGTTGATCGCCGCGGCCGCCTTCGCCGGCAGCGCTGCGCCGCTGCTTGCCCAGAAGACGGACACCCTGATCGTCCGAAACGGCGACGTGATGACAGGGGAAATCAAGGAGTTCCAGCGCGGCAAGGTGAAGTTCAGCACAGACGCCGCGGGGACGATTTACGTGAAGTGGACACGGGTGCTGACGGCCGAGACGGACAAGACGTTCGAGATCGGTCTCGAGGACGGGACGACCCACTTCGGGTCGCTGGCTTTAGGCGACGAGCCGCACCAAGTCAAGCTCGTCATCGCTCGCGACACGTTCGTAATCGCCACCCAGAAGGTCGTCCGCATGCAACGGATCAAGGAGACGTTCTGGAAACGGCTCGACGGCAATATCGACCTCGGCGTCAACTTCACCCAGCAGAACGCGAAGACGGATTTCAACTTCAGCACGTCGGTCAAGTACAAGAAGGACCTCAACAACTTCAAATTCGATCTTGCCACGTCGTTCAGCCGCCAGGACGATACCGAAGACATCTCGAGGCTGAACACGAACTTCCTGTACTTGCGGGAGTTCGCCCGGGTATGGTTTTACATGGGATCCGTGGGGGGCGAGCAG
>JARRMU010000202.1:0-3230 GCA_037385645.1 Gemmatimonadales bacterium | reverse complement strand
GTATGCAGCCCAGGGGGCGGGCGGCTGGCTGTTACTACAGGGTATAGCCGGCATCGACGGGCAGCTCCACGCCCGTTATGTGAGAGGCTGCGTCCGAGACGAGAAACAGCACACTTTGCGCGATCTCCTCCGGCTCGGCGAACCTGCCGCCGCCCTGTGCTTCGAGGACCGCGAAAGCGGCGTCCTCCGAGCCGTGCTCCCGGATCAGATCCTGGAAGAAGGACATGGTCCGCCACATCGGAGTCCTGACGCCTGCCGGGCTCACCACATTGATTCGGATGGGAAGCTCTGCCTCCAGACATTCCTTGGCGGCAGTGCGCACCAACATGCTCACGGCGGTCTTGCTTGTAGAGTACGCCGCTGCGCCGGCGGAAGGCCGGATCCCGGAGGCGGAGCCAACCACGACGATCGCACCTCCATCGTTGCCCATGGCGCGGATGCCATGCTTGATGGCCAGGAAGCTCCCGTCGAGGTTCGTGGCCAAGACGCGGCGCCACTCCGGGAGCGTGGTGTCAACGACCGCGGTAGCCGCGGATATACCGGCGGCGTGCACCAGGATGTCGAGGCAACCCTGCTCTCTGAGCACTGTGGAGACCGCGCCCTCCCAATCCTCTTCCTTGCGGACGTCGAGCTGGAGCCTGGTTGTCCGGGGCCTCGACGAGCTTGCCTGCTCCGTGGGAGCCGTCTCCGTCGTTTCGAGGTCCGCGCCGTACACCGCAGCGCCCTGGGCGGCAAGCAGCCGAGCGGTGGCCTCCCCGATTCCCGATGCCGCACCGGTCACGAGAGCGACGTGCCCTGAAAAGCTGGCCAAACCAACACCTCCTCGTTCTTCCCGCATTGGCTTCTGCCGCCTCGGTGCCCTTGCCAACAGGGGCCGGTCCGAACTTAAGATCCCTTGGGCTTCGGCCCGACAGCGTTCCATTTCCACCCCGGCATATGGGCTCATGGCCTTGGGTGGTTTCTAAGCTTAGCTGCCTGTCTATTTGGACAGAAGCCTGACCCAGGATCGACGAATGAGGCACAGAACTCTCCTGCTGGCGGGTGTCCTTGCATGCCCCGGTGTGGCGGTGGCTCAGGCGATCGAGACGGGTTTCTTGGACCGCTCGATCTCGCTGGATGATGTCGAGTACGCCTACCAGGTCTACGTGCCTCGCGCCTATCGAGCGTCCGAGGAGTGGCCGGTCATCCTGTTTCTTCATGGAGCAGGTGAGCGCGGCGACGATGGGCTGTTTCAGACCCAAGTCGGGCTTGGGAGCGCGATCCGGGCGCACCCGGAGCGTTGGCCAGCGATCGTGGTCCTTCCACAGGTTCCCGAGGAGATGACCTGGGAGGGCACACCCGGTCGCGTCGCAATGGCCGCGCTCGATGCCACCCTTCAGGAATACCGAGTCGATGAATCGCGCGTTTATCTGACGGGCCTGTCGCTCGGAGGTAACGGGACATGGTACTTGGGCTACAACCATGCCGACCGTTTTGCTGCTCTTTTCCCGATCTGCGGCTACGTCAAAGCCTTCCCTGGTTACCCTGGGGTCGTTCCGGAATCCAGCGCAGACCCCTATTCGACGCTCGCGGCACGCCTCGCGGACATACCGGTCTTGATCGTTCACGGCGAGGCCGATGAGGTCGTACCCGTGGAGGAGTCGCGGAGGATGGCCGCTGCCCTCGAAGAGGTCGGCGCCGATGTGCGGTATGTGGAGTTGCCGGGTGTCGGCCACAACGCGTGGGAAGCAGCCTACGCGTCGGAGGCGTTGACCGTCTGGCTGTTTAGCCAAGGGCGACAGTAGACGAGCTCAGATTTCCTTCGCGAGCCCCTGTCGCTTCCTCGGCCAAAGCGATAACCAGCCCAGTAGATGGACCCCGGGGTCCTGCGCTCGCAAACCAGGCCCTATCATGAACCTGTCGCGTACCACCGGGGCGATATTATCTTTCGGCAACCCGTAGGGAAGAGGTTGTTCCCATGTTGTTAGTAGTAGGGTGCCCCGCCTGCCGTGCTCCCGTGCTGTCGTCGGAACGGATCTGCCGACGCTGCGGTCACGATCTCACTGCAGCCCACAAGCGTCTCGACGACGTTCGACGACGCCTCACGCGTGGTAGAGAGAAGTGTAAGCGCGACAAGCGCGGAAGCACACCAGGACACCGCTCTCCCTGACAGAAGCAGTGCACCTGCGGTGCCTGAGACCTCTGGAAAGGATCGATAGATACATGCTTCAAAGGTTGATCGGCCCCATCCTCACCGCTGCAGGCGCGATGATTCTCGCAGCTTCGTTGCTGGCAAACGTAATCGGGCGATTCGGCATCGGTCGGAGCCTGGGGGTTGGCCAGGACCCTGGCTTTGGTTCCCAGCAGGCCCTGGGCACGATCATCGGCCTTGGCGTGCTCGTTGTCGGCGTGTGGCTTTGGAGACGGGGGGGCGAAGCGAAGTATCGGAGTGCACGCTACGCAGTCGCCGCTTCGGCCTTTGCGGTCGTTATCGGCGGGCCACTCTACGTGGTGGCCAATCGGGTGCTGCTTCCGTCCGCAGCGGTCGAGGCCTGCGTGGAGGTAGAAGCTGTCCCGAGGAGCGCGGGAGGCGTGGGTCAGAAGCGAGTTAACTACGGAGTGGGTATCGCGAATACAGGGAGGTCCAACGTTTATGTGGACTCGGTGGTGCTGATGGCGTATCGGGATTCGGCGGGCTCGTTGCTTACTCAATCGGAAGTTGTCGAGATGGGCGACATGGTGCTGTGGAAACAAGTCGATTCCGAGACTATCAGGGCGGGCAATCCCGAAGGTTGGTCGCTGCCTTCGGGGGCCGAGCGGCCGTTGATGCGGTCCGTCATTGTGCCGGTCGAACAATTGAGCCCCCTATACTGGTTTGGCGGTAGCGTGTTCTTTCGGCACCGAGATCCTGGACGCCCCATTGTAAGGCGGGCCATCAACTGGATCGACAGCTTTCGGCAAGAGTGTCCGTAGGGACCTCAGTTTGGATGGGATCGCCACCTGAAGAAGTCCGACCATACGCCGCAGAATAGAGGTTTTCCCGACTTGCGACGGCCCGCTGCCTGCCAAGTTTGAAAAGCTTGAGGGACGACTGCATTCCAAAGCCCATTGCCAGGGGAAAGTGATTTTCGGCGAATGAGACTAAGCTGGCACTCTCATGGCAAAGCGGAGACTGCCTTGGGCGGAAGTGGCCACGAGTTCGAGATTGTCACCGTCTACACGGAGCCGCACTGGGGGAGTCCGAGCCTCCC
>JARRMU010000201.1:0-5300 GCA_037385645.1 Gemmatimonadales bacterium | reverse complement strand
CCTCCTACGATGGGCGCCAGATCCAGGCCTGGATCGCGAAGCCGCCGGGCTTCGATCCCGCACGAGATTACCCGCTCATTCTCGAGATCCATGGCGGACCCTTCGCCAACTACGGCGACCGCTTCTCGGCCGAGGTTCAGCTGTACGCGGCTGCCGGCTATGTCGTGCTGTATGCGAACCCGCGCGGCTCGACGAGCTACGGCGAAGAGTTCGGAAACCTCATCCACCACGCCTATCCGAGTCAGGACTACGACGATCTGATGTCGAGCGTGGATCATGTGATCGAGCGCGGTTACGTGGATGAGGAGAACTTGTTCGTCACGGGCGGGAGCGGCGGAGGAGTGCTGACCGCGTGGATCGTGGGCAAGACGGACCGGTTTCGGGCCGCGGTATCGGCGAAGCCGGTCATCAACTGGTACAGCTTTGTACTCACCGCCGATCGGACGTCGTTCTTCTCACGGTGGTGGTTTCCCGGACCTCCTTGGGAGCACGTCGAGCACTACATGGCGCGCTCGCCCCTGTCACTGGTCGGAAACGTGACCACGCCGACCATGCTGCTGACGGGAGAGGAAGACTATCGCACGCCGATCTCCGAGAGCGAGCAGTTCTACACGGCGCTGAAGCTGCGCAAGGTGCCCACGATGCTCGTCCGGATCCCCGACGCCTCCCACGGGATCGCCTCCAAGCCGAGCAACCTGATGGGCAAGGTCGCCTACATTCTGGGATGGTTCGAGCGCTACAAGACGGAGTCGCGGCGAACGGCGGCCGCAGCCACCGCAGCGCCCTGAGGGACGAGAGGCGCCCCGTCCGATGAGGAGCTCACCGAGCGGCTCGGCGACATCGAGTGTGGCGGCCTCGGCAGCCGCGCAGCTGGAGGCGGAAGCCCTGCGCGAGCGGATTGCGGAGCTGGAAGCCGTCGCGCGGCGCTTGGAGCCGGGGCCGGATGACAGAGAGGCTCTTCGCGCTCCCGTCGTGCGTCACTCGGAGGAGTTTTACGCCGGGCTGGAGGAAGCGCTCGCCTACCGGGTCACGAAGGACAAGGGAGCGGGCCTCCTGGAGGTGCAGATTCCGGAGAGGGGAATCGCGATCGATCAGGCGCTCGAGATCATCGGGGAGCACGTGGACCGCCCGGGACTCAACCCCGCATCGGGTGGCCATATGGCGTACGTGCCCGGCGGTGGCGTCTTCGCCTCCTCCCTGGGGGACTACCTGGCCGACGTGGGAAACCACTACTCCGGCGTCTTCTATGCGACCCCGGGCGCGGTGCGTCTCGAGAACCTGCTCGTACGCTGGATGGCCGAGTTCGTGGGCTATCCGGCGTCGGCGCTCGGCACCCTCGCGTCCGGGGGATCGATCGCCAACCTCACCGCGATCGTCGCGGCCCGCGATGCCAAGAGGGTCCGCTCTCGCGACGTAGAGCGCTCGCCGGTCTACATGACGCGCCAGGTCCATCACTGCGTGACCAAGGCGATGCGCTTGGCAGGCCTCGGGGAGGCCCCGATCCGCGCCGTGCCGCTGGACGACCGTTACCGCATGCGGCCGGACGAGCTCGCCCGCCTGATCCGAGCGGACCGTGAGGCCGGGCTCCGGCCGTGGATGGTGGTGGCATCCTCGGGGACGACGGACACGGGGGCGATCGACCCGGTCAATGAGATCGCGGACGTCGCGGAAGCGGAGGAGCTCTGGCTCCACGTCGACGCGGCCTACGGTGGCTTCTTCCTCCTCACCGAGCTCGGACGGAAGTTGATCCGCGGCCTGGAGCGCTCCGATTCCGTCGTGATGGACCCGCACAAGGGACTTTTCCTCCCCTACGGAACCGGGGCCCTGATCGTGAAGGACGGGGAGCTGCTCGCCCGCTCGCAGCATTACGAGGCCAACTACCTGCAGGACGCGCTCAGCTCCACCGAAGAGATCTCACCGGCCGACCTCTCGCCCGAGCTCACCCGCCACTTCCGCGGGCTGAGGATGTGGATGCCGCTCGTCCTGCACGGCCTCGCTCCGTTCCGGGCCGCTCTCGAGGAGAAGATCCAGCTCTGTCGTTACTTCTACGAGGAGTTGGGGAAGATCCCGGGGATGGAGCGCGGTCCCTACCCCGAATTGTCGGTGGCTCTCTATCGCTACGTCCCAAGCGGGGTCGACCCGAACGAGTTCAACGCCCGCCTGATCCGGGAGGTGCAGCGGGACGGCCGCATCTTCCTCTCCTCCACGACCATCGACGACGTCTTCTGGCTTCGGCTCGCCGTCCTCTGCTTCCGCACCCACAGGAGGCACGTAGACCTGGCGCTCGAGATCCTGAAGGCGAAGATCACCGAGCTAGGGGGATGACCCTCGGCCTCGCTCCACGCGCAGAGTCCGGGAAAGGCGCCGGCGCACCGCTGGCGAACGACCAGTGGACTGGCCAGCTTGGTGCAGCAGGAGGCGAATAGTGCGATTGCACTCGATACTCACGATCGGTGCCCTGATGCCTGCGTTCCAACCGGTGTCGGCGCTGGCGCAGGAGAACAAGGCCGAGAAGGCAAGCGAGGAAGCGACCGCCCTCTGCTCCACGTGGGAGGTCGAGATCAGGAATCGCAGCCAGGCAGACGCGACCGTCTATCCGTATCTGGGGGATGACGTCGAAGAGCTAGAGCTCCGGTCCACGGTCGAGGAGGTGCCCGATCTGGGAACCGAGGTGGGGACGGTGAAGAAGTCGGTCACGGCCAACCTTCAGATGACAGGTTCCCAGCCAGTGCTCGTGTTCTTCGCCGTGGATACGGATGAGGCGAGCGGATTCTCGCCGGCCCGGCTGGCCGGTTGGGCGTCGCCGGAAAAGACGGTGCTGCGGCGCATACGCGGCCTCCGCGTCAGCTTCTCCTGCGAGGACGATTAGCGAGGCCCTAGTGACGGCGTCTTCGAGACAGCCGCCGGCTCACCCGCGCTCGGCGATGATCTCGTCCAGACGTTCCCGTGCCGCCCGGACGCGCGGCTGCAGCTCGGGCTCGGCCTCGGCCCAGAGCTCGACGAAGCGCGCGTAGTTCTCGGCCGCTTTCTCCCAGTCTCCCCGTTCGTAGTATAAGGTATCGCTCCGACAGCGCGATCACCGAATCAGGCTCGCCCGCGGCTTCGTAGCTGCGGATCAGACCGGGGAAGGCGCAGGTCAGGCACCCTCCGATATCAGACGCACGAAAGGCCTCGATCGCATCCTCATAGCGGCCCTCGGCCAATTCGATCTCGCCCTTCGCTCGGCCGTACCGCGCCCTCATTGGGCCGCGAACCCTCGGCTCGATGACCGATTCGAACTCCGAGAGCATGGCCTGCGCCAGATCGGTCCGGCCCGCCTGCGCATACAGCGCCGCGAGTCGAAGGTACGGTCGGTCCAGCGGGTCCAGGCTGGCGAGCGGAGCCTCCTCGAGCGCAGCCCGCACGCGCTCCATGGCACGAGTACCATCTCCGCTCACGAAGACGTCGCGAGCCGCTATGTCGAGGGCGTCCCCCAGAAAGCTCTCGGGCGACCATCGCCTCAGGCCTGCATCCATGCCAGCCCGCGTCAGACGCTCCGCCTCGGCGAGCCGGCCATACACGGCGGAGAGGTGGGCGAGGTTGCTGCTGACTCTGGCTCGCGCGTCGGTCCTCGCACCGAGCAACGCCCGCCACAGCAGCCGAGCGGTCTCGAAGTCGCCCCGCGCATGAGCTAACGCGGCAAGGCCGATCGCAGCGTGGGGAAACGTGTCCACCGCCGCTGATGCCCACCCGCACTCTTCCGCCACGGAGATCGCCTCCTCGTACTTTCCGAGGACCACCTGCACCTGGACGAGAAGCCAATGCGAGGTCCAGCATGGCGGCCCGGGGTAGGCAACGAGCAATGGTCGTTGGATCTCCTCGGCCCGCTCGTACCAGCGAAGACCCATATACGCGATCGCCATGTATTCTCTGGCCGCCCTGTCAAACCAGTTTCGATCATCAGGGTAGAGGGCCAGGTAATTCTCGCTGGCCGCGATCGCCTTCTCGTGCTCCGCCGTTACCTGCAGGTAGTAGGTGCCTTCGACGATGTAGCGCTCCCGCTGCGGGAGCCGATCGCGCAACTCGAAGGCCCGGGTGAACGCGTGAACCGACTGCGATCTTGCCTCGTCCCGGTTGCTGAAGAACACGCCGAGTCCCCGCCATGCCATCGCGAACCCGCTGTCCAAGGCGATGGCTTCCTCGAGGAGCCCTCTCGCCCGGTCGTCCAACCAGGCGCGCCTCCCCTCGGCGTACTTTTCCAGTGCTTCGAGCGAGCTCGTGGTCACCTCGGGAAGCTCCTGCGCCTGTCGCAACGACTTCAGCGGCTCGCCAATCCGCTCCCGAAGACCCTTCGACAGGCGATCGACGGCCGGTATGAGCCCGTCTCCGTTCGGTGCGGTCTCGCGGCGTGAGATCAGGACCCGTTCGGGCTCGGAAGATAGGAGTTGAGCGGTGAGCACATAGCTTGCTCCCACTCTGCGGATCTCACCACCGATCACCGCGGGCATCCCTCCGCGGATGGCCACCTCACGCGCGGCTTCCAGGTCGAGCGCGCCTTGATGCGGCCTTTGCATGAGAGCCAGGACCTCTCGGACCCGGCCCGGATCCGCGAGCGTGACCGTGGGCGATTCAGACAGATCTATCCTTAGCGCCTCGGTCACCGTGCGGGCGAGCGCCGAGTCTTCCGGGGCGCCGGAAAAGTCGGCCAATACGAGCTCGGCATCCTCCTGGAGTTCGTTCCGTGCGATCAGGGTGCCGGCAGGGCCGATTCCGATCCTCCGCATCGCGACGTAGGCTCCTGTTACCGCCGCCAGGAGCAGTAACGCGAGAGCCGAAGCGAGACCTGCGGTCCGCCAGCTGAGCCAACGGTGGTCGACCGAGCTGAGCGCCGCTGCTCGCCTCCCGCGCACGAAGCCGGTGAAGAGCAGGAGCGGGAGAATGCCAAGGAGAACCAGGAGGAGATTGCGTCCGAACCAAAGGGGAAGTCCAACCAGATCCGCGACCGTCCCGGCGAGCTCGTAGATCACCCAACTGGCCAGCCCCCACCCGACGAGGATCTGCCAGATGGACCGACGGTGGATCTCGTTGAGCAACCTCATGAGCGGTGACGGCGCGCTTCGGCCGAGAAGCCGGTCGGCACCTGCATCGCGCCGCTCGGGCTCCTTGGCGAGCAGGCGGAGCACGATTCCCTGAAGCTCGGGCGTCAGGTGCTTGCGGAGCCGGGCAGGCGGCGTGGGATTCTCGTCCCGGATCGCCTGAACGATGATCCGGTCGTTCTCGCCCCCGAACGGTCGGCGGCCCGTCAACATCTCGTAGAGGAC
>JARRMU010000200.1:0-3252 GCA_037385645.1 Gemmatimonadales bacterium | reverse complement strand
CCACCTCCTCGGGCCGCTCGCCCGCCGCGGGCTCGCTTCGACGGAGCGCCCAGACCCTCATGCCGAGCGCTTTCGCGCGACGTCCTAGGGCGCACCCGATACCTCCGTATCCCACGATTCCGACCACCGCACCCCCCAGCTCCGTCACGCCTCCCTCCAGACCCACGATGGCCTCCCTCCGCCACTCCCTCGTCCGCATCCCGGCCACGGCCCCGACGAGGCCGCGGGTAAAGTAGAGCATCATCGACAGCGCCTGATCGGCCATCGGCTCGGCATAGATGCCGGCGGAGTTTGTGAGCAGGACCGCGCTCTCGAGCATTTCCGGGAAGAGGGAACCTCCGACGCCCGCCGCCCCCGAGTGTACCCATCGCAACCGGTGCGCCTCTCTGAATGCGTCGCGGGCGATCCCGAAACCGAAGTAGACCTCCGCGTCCACGATCGCCTCCAGGACGGGCTCGGGAGTGGCGGGCGGCCCGTCTCCCGTGGCGTCGATCTCGTGCTCGATCGTCCGAACCGTCCACTCGTCTCCGAGCGCCTCCCGGACCCGCGCGACGGAGCTGGCGGGCATCGACCAGTGCGGCTGGCTGGTCGAGTACATCCAGATCAGGAGCTCAGGCACGGTCGGCGGAGTCCGAGCGAGAACGCGCCGAGCCCCAGCTCGCGCGGTCAGACAGAGCCGTCATTCGAGCGAGACCGCCCGCACGCCCTCCATACCGGTGAGCCGAGCCAGGAGCTGACGTTTCGCTTCCTCCTTGCCGGTGATCATGTAGACGTACTCGGCTCCCTCGGCGGTTTGCTTCATGCTGAGAGGCTGAGCGCGGATACCCAGCTCAGCCAGGAGATCGACGACGGGATCAGGTACAACGTGGGGAGCCGACAGCGCGACGCGAAGCGTGCGCTCGGCCCGCGCCCGAAGCACACGGTTTTCGATCCGTCCGATCAAGAATAGCACGAGAAAGACGAGGACGGCGGCTCCGATCGCCTCCACGTAGGCGCCGATGCCCACCGTGATGCCGATAGCGGCAACGACCCAGAGTGTGGCCGCCGTGGTGAGCCCCAGCACGTTCCCCCGGGCAACAAGGATGGTGCCCGCGCCGATGAACCCGATCCCGGACACGATCTGGGCGGCGATGCGACCCGGGTCGGACCTGACGAGCTCGTGCGTCGCGAAGTCAGCGCTGGCTATTCCCAGCGACGCCTCGGTGAGGAGCGTGGCGCCGACGCAGATGAGGATGTTCGTGCGAAGGCCGGCAGGCTTGCCCGCCAGCTCCCGCTCGAGGCCGACCAGCGCCCCCAGCGCCGTGGCCAGTGCGAGGCGGCCAAGCACCGGGAAGCGGAAGGCTTCGATCCACGCCGGGAGCTGCTCCAGAAAGTTCTCCATCATGCCGGCTCCGTCCCGTCGTGCATCACGCTGACCCGGCGCCCGCGAGGATCACCCCGACCCGACCCGGCGGAGACCCATGCGGTCGTAGGCCTCGGCCAGCACCGGACCGGCGATCGCTCGCGCCCGCTCGGCCCCCTCGGCCAGAATCTCGCGGATCAGCGTCGGCTTCGCGCGCAGCTCATCGGCCCGTTCCCGAATCGGCGCGAGCGTGTCCGCTATGTTGCTCGCCAGCTTCAGCTTGCAGTCCACGCAGCCGATCTCGGCCGTCTGACAGCGGGCCTCGATCTCTTCCCTCTCCGCCGCGGACGAGAAGGCGCCGTGCAGCGAGAAGATGTTGCACACGTGCGGGTTACCGGGATCGTCCCGGCGTTTCCTCGCCGGATCGGTGACCGCCGTTCGGATGACCGACGCCAGCTCTTCGGGCGTCGCGAGCAGGGGGATGACGTTGTCCCGAGACTTGGACATCTTGGCGACGCCGTCGAGGCCGAGCACCCGCCGGCCAGGACCGATGATCAGGGCGTCGGGCTCGGGGAAGAGCTCGCCGAAGCGGGCGTTCCACCGGCGGGCGATCTCGCGCGTGAGCTCCAAGTGCTGGCGCTGGTCCTCCCCGACCGGGACGTACTCCGCGAGGTAGAGGAGGATGTCGGCGGCCTGGAGAACCGGGTAGTTGAGGAGGCCGGCGCTGACCGAGTCCACCTGCTCCGACTTGTCCTTGAACTGCGTCATCCGGCCGAGGTCGCCGAGCGGCGTGACCGTGTTGAACAACCATTGGAGCTCGGCGTGCTCGGGCAGGTGTGACTGGACGAAGAGGGTGCAGCGATCGGGCTCGAGCCCGCTGGCCACGAGCGACACGGCGACGTCGAACACCCGCTCCGGGAGCTCGTCGACCTGATACGGGATCGTGATGGCGTGCAGGTCCACGATGCAGTAGATGCACTCATAGTCCTCGGTGAGGTCCACCCAGTTCTTGATCGCGCCGAGGTAGTTGCCGAGGTGGACTTCCCCGGACGGCTGTATCCCGCTGAAGACGCGTTTTCTTTCGGTCGTCATGGCTTCGGAAGGAGTCGGATTTCGGGGCCCGCCCGATTGCCTGGAGGAGTCGGAAGAGCCCGGCTAAGTTATTCCGCCCCAACGACCGTAGCAAGCGACGAAATCCCGCTCCGACGCCGCGTGCGTAAAGAGGAAGAGGCGATGGTCTGGAATCTGGGTCCTGAAGACCGCGAGCTGCTCGAGGCGGCCCGGGAGGCGGCCGACAAGGCTGCTCGGGTGCACCGGGCGCGGGCCGGCGGCGCCGGATCCCTGACGTGGGAGGAGAAGGGCACCTCGGACTTCGTCACCGAGGTGGACCGGGAGGCGGAGCGGGCGATCGTCGAGACCCTGCTCGCCCGCTTCCCCGACCACGAGATCCTGGCCGAAGAGGAGGCGACGGGGGCCTCGGCTCCCGCTCGACCGGCGCAGGACACAGCCCCGGGATCGCCAGCGGCCGAGATCCGCTGGGTCGTCGACCCGCTGGACGGAACGACGAACTGGCTGCACGGCTTCCCGGAGTACGCCGTCTCCATCGCCGCCGTGGACTCTGCCGGCCTCCGGCTCGGCCTCGTCCTCAACTCGGCGAAGGGGGAGCTGTTCGAGGCGATCCGCGGTGCCGGAGCCCGCAGCGGCGACCAGCCGATCCGAGTCTCCGAATTGTCGGAGCTCCGGCTCGCTCTGGTGGGCACGGGCTTTCCCTTCAAGGCCTTGGACATGCTTGGCCGATACACGGAGATGTTCAGCCGCGTGCTGACCTCCACCAGCGGCGTCCGAAGGGCGGGCTCGGCGGCTCTGGACCTATGCAACGTGGCGTGTGGGCGTTTCGACGCCTTCTGGGA
>JARRMU010000199.1:0-3254 GCA_037385645.1 Gemmatimonadales bacterium | reverse complement strand
CGCGGTTCTCGTCGAACTCCGGATACTCGCCAGTCGCCACGTGGCCGGCGCAAAAGCCCTTGGCGTTGGACTTGATCACGAGGACCTTCACGTCGTAGTCGTACTCGGCCAGACCCAGGACCCGATCGAACGCCCACACCATGTCGTGGTCCTGGAGGTTCGCCTTCTCGGGCCAATTCAGGATCAGGCGGGCGACCCCGCTGTCCTCCTTCTCGTAGATCACGCGGCCTAGGTCTTGGGTTTCCATGGTACGTCCCTCGTCGGCCGGATGTTCAGGCGGGCTCCAGGGGAAGGGTGAGCCAGCCGCGAAGCAGTCCGGTCGGGATGCGGGCTCCCCGATCCGTCTGGATCCGCACGTGCGGAAGCAGCTCTCCCAGAACCTCGAGGCCAACGCGCGCTTCGAGCCTGGCGAGGTGCGATCCCAGGCAGAAGTGGATGCCGTGACTGAAGGCGACGTGATCGTTCGGCCGACGATCGGGATCGAACTCGTCGGCACGCTCGAAGTGCCGCGGGTCGCGATTCGCAGCCGCGAAGATCACCATCAACACGTCGTCCTTGCGGATCTTCTGCCCCTGGAATTCCAGGTCTTCGCTGGCCGTCCGCGCCAGGCAGTTGATCGGGGTGTGGAGCCGCAGGAACTCGTCGACCATGGCCGGGATCGTCTGGGGCTGCTTCCCCGCCATCTCGAGCAGATCGGGCCGCTGCTGGAGCACGACGGCCACATTCGACAGCAGGTTGGTCGTGGTCTCGTTGCCAGCGTTCCAGAGAAGCTGACAGAGCCCGACGAGCTCGTCCGGACGTAGCGGGCTCTCGTCGTTCTCGGAGGCCTCGATCAGCGCGGAGAAGAGGTCGTTTCTGCGATCACTTCGCCGTTTCTCGAGAAGCTCCGCCAGGGTCTCGTGCATCTCCCGCATCGTCTCGGGGCGGTGGGCCTCGGCGAGCTCGACGGCCCCGGTGACACTGGTGGTGGCGTTCCACATTCGAAGCCGGTCCTTCAGCTCGGGAGGGATCCCGAGGATCTCGGCGATCACGTTGACGGGCAGCGGGCTGGTGAAGGCCCGGACGAGATCGACGTCGTCGCCTTCCGCCAGACGCCGCCTCAGATCCGCGACCAGCTCGTCTGCGATCTCGCGTACGCGGTGCTCGCGCTGTGCCGTGATCTTCGGGGTGAAGGCCTTCGAGAGGATCCGCCTCAGCCGGTCGTGGTGGGGTGGATCGTCCTGGAGGAGGGGCAGACGCGGGAGGACGGAGCCCAGCTGACGCCCCGTCGGGCCTCCCTCCGAGGAGAAGCGGGCGGGGTCATGGAGCACCTCGAGCACGTCGTCGTAGCGGGTGACGGCCCAGAACTCCGTGGATCGACACCAGTACACGGGCGCCTCGTCGCGCAGTCGGGACCAGTAGACGTACGGCTCGGCGATGTACTTGGGGTCGTTGAACGGAAGCAGGTCTTCCATGAGCATTTCCCTTCCACTCGGTCGAGCCCCCGACCTAGAGTCGCATCGGTACCTTCGCATAGCCGCGCACGTTGTTGTTGTGCGCCCACGCCAGTCCCGCCTCATCGATCTCGTAGTCAGGGAATCGGGCCAGAATCTCCTCGAAGGCCACTCGGCACTCCTGTCGCGCGAGGGACTTTCCCAGACAGAGGTGTTGGCCGAAGCCGAAGGAGAGGTGCCTTTCGATCTTCCGATGGATGTCGAAGCGGTCGGGCGTGTCGTACTCGCGCGGATCGCGCTGGGCTGCCCCCGTGAGCAAGAGCACGCGCACGTCCTCGGGAATCGTACAGCCGTGGATCTCCACCTCTCTCGTGCTCCAGCGACCCTGGACCTGGGAAGGGGGATCGAAGCGTAGGAACTCCTCGACGGCCGCATGAAGGAGCCCCGGGTCCTCCACCAGCTCGCGACGCTGATCGGGATGACGCCAGAGAGTGACGGCGCTGTTGCAGATCAGGCGAGCCGTCGTTTCGTGCCCCGCAATTCCGAGCAGCAGACAGAAGCCGAGCAGCTCGTCGTCCGTCAGCTCCGTTGGCTGGCCATCGTCTCCTTCCAGCCGCGCGTCGATCAATGCGCTGATCAGGTCGGCTTCCCGGCTCCGCCGCCGGAGCGCGATGAGTTCGCGGAAGAAGGCAAAGAGCTCCGCGGCGATCTCCATTTGCCGGGCGGTCATCTCCAGCTCGCCCGGCTCGCGATGCATCATCTCGTTGGTGAGGTGCCGAACGCGATCGCGATGCACCGGCGGAACGCCCAGCATCGTGCTGATGACATCCATCGGCATGGAGGACGCCAGCTGCTCGAAGAGGTCGATCTGCATGCCGGGCTCCAGGTCGGCGAAGCGCTCTCGTGTGAGCCGACGGACAATCGGTTCCATCTCTGCTACGCGTCGCGGGGTAAAGGCCTTCGCGACCAGTGCCCTCACGCGCGTGTGCTGGGGTGGGTCCATCGAGATCATGATCGGCAGCGGCACGCTGACCTTTTCGAGCGTCTGGCCGTGGATCGACGTGAAGCTCTCCCAGTCGAGGGTCGCATCCCAGACGTCCTGGAAGCGCGACAGGGCCCAGAATCCCAGCCGTTCGTTGTGATAGACCGGCGCCTCGTCCCGAAGCCGCCGATAGATGGGGTACGGATCCGCTTGGATCTCCCAGGACGTCGGGACGTACTCCACGGGAATGGTGGGCCTGGCGCTGGCGTCGCTCATGGCGCCTCGGCGACGAAGAGGGAGATCAAGGTGTGGAGGTCCCGCCGACTCTCCTCGATGCCCACCGGAAGGCTGAGGTATCCGAAGACGCTCGTCAGGAACAGATGTGTTGCGCGCTCTGAGTCCAGGCCCTCGCGAAGGCGCCCGTCGGACTGGGCCTCGACGAAGCGGGCGGCCATAGCGCGCATCAGGTAGTGCGGCTGGTCGGCCAGCGCCTCGCTCGCCGCGTGACGGGTATAGATCCGCACCATCTCGGCGAAGACCTCGGGATTTGCCAAGGCTCCGAGCGCTTCCACGAGCCCGTCCACGAGAGCGGTCAGCGCCTCGTCGAGGGTCCTCGCCCGCTCGATGCGGGTCGCGATGGGCTCCTCGAGGGTCCACTGCAGCTCGAGCAGCACGTGATCCTTGGTCGGGAAGTGGAAGTAGAAGCTCGGTCGTGAGACCCCAGCGGTCTCCGCGATCCGGCCGATGCTCGCGCGTTCCACGCCCACGCGGCGGAACTCGGTCATGGCCGCCTCGAAGAGTCGGCGGCGCGTCCGGTCTCCCGACCGCTCTCGGGTCTT
>JARRMU010000198.1:0-3303 GCA_037385645.1 Gemmatimonadales bacterium | reverse complement strand
GCTCCGTCTGGGCCGCGCTCTGCAGCTCGTGTGGGAAAGCTCTCCCAGATGGACGACTCTGACGCTCTTCCTGGTGATCATCCAGGCTGGGCTGCCGCTGCTCATCCTGTATCTGACCAAGCTCATCGTGGACGCCGTGGCAGCAGGCGTCACGTCGTCCACCGTAGAGTTCGAGACCGTGCTTCTGTACATCGGCCTCGCCGCTCTGGCTGGCCTCCTTGCCTCCTTCGTCGGTTCTGTGGAGAGCCTGGCGAGCGAAGCCCAGGGGCACCTGGTCACCGATCACGTCCTTGAGGTCATCCACGAGAAGTCCGTCGCCGCCGACCTCGCCTACTACGAAGATGCCCGCTATCACGACACCTTGCACCGGGCACAGCAGCAGGCCCCGTACCGGCCCGCGCGCGTCCTGACCGGCCTCCTCCAGATGGCGCGCACCGGGCTGACGGCCGTGGGAATCGTAGCACTGCTCGCCACGGTGCACTTGGTGCTCGCCGGCCTCCTGATCGTCGCGGTAGTGCCCAGCCTCTTCGTCCGTCTGAGACACGCCGACCGCACCTATCGGTGGCAGCTTCGTCGCGCGCCGACCGAGCGCCGCGCGAACTACTTCAGCTGGATCCTCGTCAATGCGATTCCGGCCAAAGAGGTCCGCACGTTCGGGCTCGGGCCGCCGCTGATCGACCGGTTCCGGAGCCTGCGGGCATTCCTGCGCGAGGAGAAGATCCAGCTTTCGCGCAGCCGTCTTTTGGGAGAGGTTGGGGCGCAAACACTGGCCGCGATCGCCGTGTTCGCCTCCTTCGGCTTGATCGCCTTTCAGACCTTCCAGGGCGTCCTCTCGCTGGGCGACCTGGTGATGTATTTCGGCGCTGTGCAGAAGGGGCAGTCGGTCATGGCCGGGCTGTTCGGAGCCGTAGGGAGCCTGTACGAGAACAACCTTTTCCTCTCCCTTCTGGACGACTTCCTCGGGGTCCGGTCCGAGGTGACCGCACCGGACGACCCCAAGCCGGTTCCGCTTCCGATTCGGAACGGAATCATCTTCGAGGACGTGTCGTTCAGCTACCCCGGGAGCTCGCGGCCGCTGCTGGCCGAGGTGGATCTCGTCATCCGACCGGGGGAGGTCGTGGCCCTCGTGGGGCCGAACGGGGCCGGGAAGAGCACGGTCGTCAAGCTCCTGTGCCGGCTCTATGACCCGGATGAGGGTCGGATCACCCTGGACGGGGTCGACGTGCGCGAATTCCGGCCGGAGGAGTTCCGGCGCCGACTGGCCGTGCTGTTCCAGGACTTCGGCCACTATCAGCTCTCAGCGCGAGAGAACATCTGGTTCGGTGACGTTCGCCGGGAGCCGGAGGGCAGCTGGATCGAGGAGGCCGCGCAGATCGCCGGCGCCGACCCGTTCATCCGGGAGCTGCGGGACGGCTACGACACTGTCCTCGGGAGGCTCTTCAAGGACGGCGAGGAGCTCAGCATCGGCGAGTGGCAGAAGGTGGCGCTGGCTCGCGCTTTCGCTGGCGATGCTCAGCTCTTGGTCGTGGACGAGCCCACGAGCGCCCTGGACGCGGCGGCGGAGGCGGAGTTTTTCGGGACGCTGCGGCGGTTGGTGCGGGAACGCTCCGCCCTCCTCATCAGCCACCGCTTCTCCACTGTCCGAATGTCGGACCGAATCTACGTCCTGGAAGGGGGGCGCATCGTCGAGAGCGGCTCGCACGAACAGCTCATGCGGCAGGGCGGCATGTACGCCCGGCTGTTCGGCATGCAGGCGGCTCCGTACCAGGAGTAAGCGCCCATGAGTCGGAGAGTTTAGTTTGCCTCCCAGTTGGCGTACGAGTTCCCGTTCGCGGAAACGGAGGTAGGTTCTTGAAGCAGGGCGCGAGCTGAGATCTGCGGCCGATGCGCACTACTCTTCAGTGGCTCATCCTCCTCAAGGATCCGGTCGACGCCGCCGGGCTGATCCTGTGGCTGCTCGTCTTTCCGATCTACCACGCGGTCTATCCCTACCTGATCCGGCTCCTCCCGGTGCGCGCAGCCAAGGGCCGAATCGACCTTTTCCGACGCTCCTGGATCGAGGGGCTGCTCGCACGCCGGGACATCATCGCGGCGGCCCAGCAGACCCGTAACCTGACGATGGTCAACTCAGCGCTCGCCACCTCGGCATTGATCCTGATGGGAGTGACCGCCAACGTTCTCATCCGCTTCCCCACGTTCCAGGAGACGCTAGCCGCGCCCTGGACCTCGGCCATGCACCCCGACGCGCAGGCCGTCAAACACTTCCTGCTGATCATCGTCTTCGCCGTGGCCTTCGCGTACTGCATGACCTCGCTGCGCCATCTGGGCCACTTCAACCTGGTGATCGGCGCCGATCCGGACGTGGTCCGCGAGGTCGAGGGCTCCCCGGTGGAGTACTTCAGCACCCTGATCAACCGGGCCTCGAACCGGTACACGCTCGCCGTGCGTTGCTTCTACTCGGCATCGCCGCTCTTCCTCTGGCTTTTCGACGCGTGGTTCTTCATCGCGCTCACGCTGTTCTGGGGGATCAAGTTCATCGGCTTCCAAGATTTCGCCCACGTGCTGCGCAAGCCGCGGCGCTGAACGACGGCAACGGCCGTCAGCGGCTTACGCTTTCCGCTGTTGTTCTGAGCGAGCCTGCGGCACGCGGACCAGGCCCGCGGCCCTTGACTAGCTGCCCGAGCTCACGCTTCCCCGTCGAGCGCTACGCGAACCCGACGACCCGCTCGATCACCCAGAACATCGCCAGGGCGCCGATCGCATAGGCGGGAAGGGGTCTGGCGAGACGCGGAACGGCGGCAGGAAGGCGGCGGGCGACTGCGATGGCGAGGAGCACCGCCGCGATGAACAGGAGCTGCCCGGCCTCCACTCCGACGTTGAAGAGCAGGAGAGCCAGCGGGATGTCGCCGGAGGGGAGACCGATCTCGCTCAAGGCGCTCGCGAAACCGAGCCCGTGGAGAAGGCCGAACAAAAAGGCCATGAGCCAGGGCGCGCGCGTCGTCAGGCTCGGCCGCCCGTCAGCGGCTCTGAGGATGTCGGCGGCGACGAACGCGATGCTCAGGGCGATCGCCGCCTCGACCGGCTTCTGCGGCACGTGGACCAGGCCGAGGGTCGCCGCCGCGAGCGTCAGGCTGTGGGCCACCGTGAACGCGGTCACGGTCTTCGCGAGGCGGCCCCAGTCGCCGACGACGAGAACGAGCGCCAGCACGAAGAGCAGATGGTCGAACCCGAAGAGGATGTGCTGGACACCGAGGCCGAAATAGGTTTGGGCCACTTCCGCGGCGCCGGGAGCCGCAACGACGG
>JARRMU010000197.1:0-3313 GCA_037385645.1 Gemmatimonadales bacterium | reverse complement strand
CTCTAGCTGCCACCGAACGCTTGGTCGGCTACGGGCAACGCCCGGAGCCCGTAGTTGCGACACCCACGCCGCGTCGGGAGTCTTCCCGACGCGGCTTTTTTATCCTCCGTCGACGGCCCGGCGTCATTCGGTCGGCCGGACGCCGCTTGCAGCGGCCCCAGAGGGTCTGCATCGAGTGGCCTCGCGCGTTGTATCGGCGGGCGTGAATATCGGCCCGGTCTTGAACGCACACGGGTAGAACGAGAGTTATGAGACACGCGCTTAACGGATGGATCGTCCTTGCTGCCTCGGCTTTGTCGGGCCCAACCGACCTTCATGCAGAGATTGCGGTCGGAGCCGGTTGCTCGTCCGAAGATACCAGACCGCTACGCGCCGTCGCCTGCATGCCCGCCGACACGTTTCCAGTCGGCGTCGTCGTGGACAGCATCGTCTCGATCTCCGACTCGACCCAGAGCTACGCGCTCTACCTTCCGTCTGATTACGACCCGGGGCGCACGTGGCCCGTGATGTATCTGATGGATCCGCGTGGCCGGGCCCTGGTTCCGATGGAGCTGTTTCGCGAGGCCGCGGAGCGTCACGGCTGGATTCTCCTCAGTTCGTACAACACGCTGAGCGACGGGCCGATGGAGCCTAATGAGCTCGCCCTCGACGCCATGCTGGGCGATACCCAGCAGCTCCTCGCTCCGAATCTGAGCCGCCTCTACTTGTCGGGATTCTCTGGTACGGCGCGCGTGGGCTGGATGTTCGCCGTCAACCTGGCGGGCCACGTGGCGGGGCTGATCGGCGTGGGCGGTGGGCTGCCTCGCACCGGCGCCCTGCTCGGATACCCATCCATGTTGGAGGGCGGGACCTTCTCCTACTTCGGCGCGGCGGGCAACACCGACTTCAACTACGAGGAGATGCAGCGTCTCGACGCCACACTCGAGAGCTTCGACGTCCCCCACCGGCTGGTGATCTTCGAAGGTCCCCACTCCTGGCTCCCGAAGGACGAGGCCGCTCGTGGCGTGGACTGGCTGGAGATCCAGGCCATGAAGGACAACCTCCGTCCGGCGGATCCAGCGCTCGTCGACGAGCTCTTCACACGGTGGCTGGCCGAAGCGCGGGACCTCGAGGATCAGGGGAGAGCCCTCGCGGCCGCCGAGGCTTACCGTTCGCTCGTCGTAGATTTCGTCAACCTCGTGCCGATAACTCGGCTCAGCGAGGCCTCCGATCGTGCCAACGAGCTAGAGCGCTCTGACGAGGTCAAGGCTCTCAAGGAAAAGAAGACGAAGACGGCGGCGACGGAGCGTGATTTCGCGCAGAAACTCTCGGAGCGGCTGCAGAAGCTGCGATCGTCGGATTCTCCGGCCAAGGAGGCCGAGAAGATCATACGGGACATCGACCTGGCCGAGCTGAGGGACCGCGCGCAGAGCCTCGGCGACACCGCCGACGCCCTCGCGGCCCGTCGGCAGCTCGAGAACACCTTCGTGGCCGTGGCCTTCTACCTTCCGCGAGATTACATCGACACGGATCCCGAGCGCGCCCTCGCGTCGCTGGCCGTGGCCCGTGCGGCAAAGCCCGAGAGCCCACGCGTCTGCTATGAGGAGGCCCGCGTGCACGCAGCCGCAGGCCACACCGAAGAGGCGCTGGACGCGCTCGAATGCGTGGTTGATAGCGGTGCCATCCGGAATCCCGACGGCCTCGAGAGCGAGCCCTATCTCCGGACGCTGCGAGGGGAGGCCAGGTTCGCCGAGCTGGTCGAGCGCGCACGCTCGATGGCGGAGGGAAGCGCCGCCGAGGAGACGCAGGGAGACTAGAGGCGGAGTCCCGGCGAGGCCGGGCTGCGCGTCCCGGCACCCCTGAAACCTGCCGCCGGCACCTGACGTAGTGGGACGCGAGAACGAGATATGACGCTTGCATTAATGAAAGATATAGGTATATTTCAATAGTGAGGGGGGTCGACCCACCGGTGGTGCATGGTGTGGATGGGTTGGGATAATGGTCGGGCGGCCCTCTCGCTCTTCTTGTTCGACAACGTAGCAACCAAGGCAGGGGCCCGGCTGTCCTATGGCTGTCTCATCGAAGATGGCGATCGTAGGCGAGGGCCCTTTGGCCGGCATCATCGCGAACGACCATATCCAATCCAGTTTTCACCCGCGTTGCCGCGGCGCACCGCCCCGCTTGCGGGTTCGCACGTCACGGGGCGTGGGAGCCGCTGTATCCGGCTTGTGGCGATCCGCACATCCGCCCGGAGCGGGCTGAAAGCGCCAAGCAGACTAACCCACCGACAAACCATCCAGGAGCCGACATGAACATTCGACCGCTCTTCACCGGACTCACGATGGGCTTCGCGCTCTTAGCGCTGGCGCTCCCCGGTGCGCTGACAGCCCAGGTCAACGCCCGGATGCTCCGCTATCCGGACGTGAGCCAGAGCCACATCGCCTTTGTGTACGCGGGCGACATATGGACCGTCCCGAAGACCGGTGGCACGGCTCAGCGACTCAGCTCCCCCAGGGGCGAGGAGTCCTTTCCGCGCTTCTCTCCCGACGGGCGCCGGATCGCGTTCAGCGGCAACTATGACGGAAACGAGGACATCTACGTGGTTCCCACCTTCGGCGGGGAACCCGTCCGGCTCACTCACCACCCCTTCAGCGACCGTATGCTGGACTGGTACCCGGACGGCCAGTCGATCCTCTACGCCAGCTCGATGGAGAGCGGCCGCCAACGCTTCCGCCAGTTCTACAAGACCAGCTCCGAGGGCGGGATGCCCGAGAAGCTCCCTATACCGTACGGCGAGTTCGGCGCGATCGCCCCTGACGGCCACACGCTGGCCTACATCCCACGGAGTCGCGACTTCCGGACCTGGAAGCGCTACCGGGGCGGAATGAACCCCGACATCTGGACCTTTGATCTTCAGACCTTCGAGGCACGAAACCTGACCGCGAGCGACGCGAACGACGCACAGCCGATGTGGGCGGGCCGGACCCTGTACTATCTGAGCGACGCCGGGCCCGAGATGCGCAACAACATCTGGGCCTACGACCTCGATAGCGGCCAGAAGCGCCAGGTGACGGCGTTCAGCGACTTCGATGTACACTTTCCCGCGAACGGCCCGGATGAGATCGTGTTCGAGGCGGGCGGCAAGCTGTATCTGATGAGCTTGGCGGATGAGTCGACCCGGGAGGTCGAGGTGGAGGTGGTGACCGACCTAGCCAGCCTCAAGCCTCGGGTGGAGAAGGTGGCGGGGCACGTCGAATCGGGCTGGATCTCGCCCTCAGGAAAGCGGGCAGTCGTCGAGGCGAGGGGCGAGTTGCTCACCGTACCCGCCGAGCAT
>JARRMU010000196.1:0-3325 GCA_037385645.1 Gemmatimonadales bacterium | reverse complement strand
CTTTTCCCGAGGCGATAGACCACCCGGACGGTGATGGTCGTCTCGTCGCGTTCGATCACTTTCAGGCGGCCGAAGGAGTGGGGATGAAAGTGCACGCCGTGCCACGGATCGAGACGGTTGGCGATCACATCGCGCGGATCGCAGCGCGCCTCCAGACGCATGACGGCGTCAAAGTATCGTTCGGGACGCGGCGCCAGGATCGGCTCGGGGGTTGGCTCCTCGTCCGTATCGGGCCGTACCCAGAGCAGGACACCGTCGTCGAACACGGGAAGTGGTCGCCAGGCTCCATGTGCTTCGTTGCCGAGCGCCAACCCGTGCCATGGGCACACGACACAGCCGTCCCGGAAGAAACCGTCAGACAGCCGAGCACCCATGTGGGGACAGCTGTCCGGAGCGACGATCGGCCCCGCCTTCGATCTCCACACGACGTAGTCTTCGCCCGCAACCCGATAACGTCGAGGACTCTCGTCGATGGCTCGGGAGCCATCGACCACGAACCAGCCCCCCGACGGACGCGATATCGCGTGCTGCAGCGCGTTGTCGATCCATGCGGGCTGCGCCTGCTGCCAGTCCGGAACCTCCGAGATCGATTCAGCCGGAGGCAGCTTTCTTCCTATGTTGATGAACCTTGGCTCGCTCATTGCACCCAGTCGGCGTAAGAGGGCGCGCCGATATCGGCGCTAGAAATGAAATCCCGCCAGCAGGCCGCGAGGCGGGATAGAACGAATCGGCTCGGAGCGCACCCGATCGCGGGCAAGCAGATAGTTTGCCGCGAGAAAGCCCGACGCAACGGCACGCTCCATCAGCGCGCTGGGAATCGGCAGCTTTACGAAGTCTCCCGCCACCGTCACGCCGTCGAAGGGTGTCTCGACCCGAGGCCGTGATGGATAGGATCCGGGCGCGAACGCCGGGCAGTCCTGCCTCATCAGATAGCGCTGCTCGAGGATGCGGGCGTTCCGAGTTTCAGGATACAGCTCGTGCAAGGCGCCGAGAAGCTTCGCTCTCAGCTCCTCGTCGTCCGCATCGGCCTCGACCGCATACGCGTGCAGTTCGACGATCGCTCCGCCGTGCCTCTCGTACCAGTCCCTGCTCTCATCCTCGAACAGGTGATAGAGCGAGATGTTGTCGATCGGTCCGAGTCCGGTCGTCCCGACGAACGGAGCCCGACCCCGCTGCGTTGGCCGGTCCAACCACAGGCGCCACACCGCGAACGGGTTGGTGAGCTCGAGCGACTCAATGGCCTCGCGCCAGACGGGCTCTTCGAGATCCCGCGAAGCCGCCACCAGGCTTTGAAGCGCCGGAACGGTCAGCGCGAGGACGACGCCGTCCGCCTCGAATCGTCCCTTGTCCGTCAGCACCCGCCAGCTCGATTCGCCCACCCGCTCCACGCTCCGGGCGCTCTCCCCCATCCGAATCGTCACCCGAAGTTCATCCAGGTAGCGTACGAAGGGTTCCCAGATCGAGCGGGAGAACGGTCGGCGGGCCACGTCGAATACGAGACCCTCGGGGTTCCCGGTGAAGTAAAAGTGGAACATCATCAGCAGCTCCGCCGCCGACATCTCGCGCTCGGGATTGAAGAACGAGTGAGAGAAGACGTCGAACAGGAGGCGCCGTGCCCGCGGCGGAAAGCGCAGCGAGTCCAGGTAATCGCCGGCACTCATGCTATCACGCCGGCCGTACGTCCGCTCTGCGTCGTAGGTGAGCATCTCGAGTGCCCTGCGGCCGTTGACGTGGACGAGGTCGGCGAGGCCCAGAGCCGGCGACCTGGCTGTCAGCGACACGACGTTGAACGGCGTTCGCCTGGGGAGACCGCGGAAGCTCTGCTCGTCGCCGTCCGGTCCCAGGATCGGATAATCGTCCAGAGGGGCGAGCAGATTCAGTTCCGGGTCGATCCTTCGGAGCAGAGCACGAAGATTGTAGTACTGCCGAAAGAAGGCGTGGAAGCCTCTCTCCATCTCGAACGACTCTCCGTTCGACAGCCGTTCGCTCCAAGCCCCGGCGCGTCCTCCCAGATAGCTCTGCCTCTCGACCAGCGTCACCTCGACGCCCCGTTCGGCCAGCACCGTAGCGGCGGCAACACCGGCCAGCCCGCCACCGACGACCACCGCCGATCGGCTGTCGGAGGGGGCACGCGACCCGGCGGCAAGCGGCAAGTGGAACTCCCTCGACCCTCGTGCCATCAGGCTCGCTTCCGGGCAAGAAAGCTGTGTACGACGTTGCGCTGCCAGCCGTCCATCGGTTTGGTCCGCACGTCTACGAAGCCGGCCCTACGAAGCCGGTTCTCTACCTCCTCCACGGAGTCGAATTCGAGCACGCTCCTTCGCAGGTAACGGAAGATGGATGTCGTGCGCGTAAGCAGGAGGCCGAGCGGAATGACGACACCCGTCGTCACGACCTTCCAGATCAAACGAGCCCGGGCGGTCCCGGAGACCGAGTACTCGTGCAGGCACAGGGCTCCGCCGTCGTTCAGCAGGGTGCCGACTCGCCGCAGACAGAGATCCGGATCCGGAACGTTTCGGATCCCATACGCCATCAGGATCCCATCATACGGTCCCTCCGCCCCTGCCGCGGCGGGATTCATCGCATCTCCCCGCAACCACCGAACGCCCTTCAAACCCGGCTTATCCCGGGCCCGCGCCAGCATGCCGGTCGACGCATCCATCCCTGTGAGCTCTGCCTCCGGATAGACCGCACGTAACGCGGCCGTCGAGAGCCCCGTGCCGCAGCAAAGATCGAGGATTCGGGCGTCGGCCTCGAGATCCAGGCGCTCGGCGCTCCAGCGGAGGTGCTTCGTGTAGCCAGGGTTGAGGGCATTGAGCCGGTCGTAGCCTCGCGCGACGCGATCGAACTCGGAGGCTACCTGTCTCTTCCGTGCCGTAAGATCGACGTCGGACGGCGCGCTCAATGGAGGCCGTCTACACAGGTAGGACATCTTCCGGGTAGCTCACCAGCCGGGCCGGCGCGCTCGCCCCCCCGACCTGCAGCCGCGCTACCCGCAACGGAAGGTCGGCGCCCGAGGCCCCTAGCGCGCCTACCGCCAGCGCGAGCTTACGAGACATGGGTACGTAGGCGCGGCCTGCCAGCGGATCGCAATTGGCACGGCGGATGTGATCGCCGATCGAGGAGTAGACCGTTCGCGCTGTCCGAATAGCCGCCGAACATCGCCACGACAGCGCGGGCAGGCCCTCATCTCCGGACGCGTAGTACCGATCGGCCTCCTCCAGCAGGTGAGCGATGGTTCGGGCCACGGACGCGCCGACCTCCTCTGGAAACGGCCCACCCAGCTCGTCGATCAGATTCGGAGCACCGTACTTCGCAAGGAGAG
>JARRMU010000195.1:0-3749 GCA_037385645.1 Gemmatimonadales bacterium | reverse complement strand
ATGCTCCGGGCCTACAACGATTGGCACTTCGAGGATTGGTGCGGCGCCCATCCGACCCGTTTCATTCCGCTCGCCCTCGTTCCCTATTGGGATCCCGAGCTCGCCGCGGAAGAGGTACGGAGGATGGCCGCCAGGGGTTGTCGCGTCTTCAACTTCTGTCAGAACGTCGCTGCGATGGGGTTCCCGAGCTTTCATCACGAGCACTGGGATCCGTTCTACCGGGCGGTGTGCGACGCAGGAGGTGTCCTCGCCGTCCACCTCGGTACCAGTGGAAAGCCGATGTTCAATTCGCTGGATGCGCCTTTCAGCGGCTATCTCGCTCAGGTGAACATCGACATGGCGAGCTTCGCGTCCGACGTCATCTTCTCGCCGGTCCTCCAGCGCTTCCCGCTCAAGATCGCGATGTCCGAGGGCGGAATCGGCTGGGTCCCGTACTTCCTCGAACGGTGCAAGTGGATCAACGAGCGCCACAGCATCTGGACCAACGACGATCTGGGCGGCAAGACGATCGTGGAGGTCTTCCGCGAGCACTTCCTGACCTGCTTCATCGACGATCCGTGTGGCGTCGAGATGCGGGACAAGATCGGAATCGACTGCATCAGCTGGGAGTGCGACTACCCGCATTCGGATTGTACCTGGCCCGAGTCGCCGGAGTTCATGTCCGAGCAGCTCGACGGACTCAGCCGGGAGGAAGTCGACAAGATCACCCATCAGAACGCGCTGCGATTCTTCGGCTCGGACATCCTCGAGAAGGTGGGTCGCGAGAACGCGACGGTCGGGGCGCTTCGAGCGCAGGCTGAAGGCATGGATCTCTCGGCGCCGAGCGCGGAAGGCATGACGGGCCCCCCTGCGGAGAAGAGGCAGCTCAGGGTGAGTGACCTGATGTATCAGCTCCAGAGCACCCTGTAGCTTCGCGGGCGGCGCGCCATGGACGCTCTCGCACGGCTCATCGCTCGAGACGAGATTCGCCAGCTGGCAGAGCGCTATGCACTGGCGATCGACAGTCGGGATCTCGATGCCCTGGTCGGGCTCTTCGTCCCGGACGTCGAGTGCGGTCGCTGGGGCAACGGGCGCAACGCACTGCGCGACAGCTTCGACAGCCAGCTGCGTGGAGTCGGTCCCACCGTGATGCTCGTCGCCAACCACGTGATCGACTTCGACGGTGACGACTGCGCGCACGGCGTGGTCTACGGCATCGCCGAAGCGTCGAGGCCCGAGGGCTTTGTGCGGCAGGCGATTCAGTACCACGACAGCTACGAGCGTCGGGATGACGCCTGGCTCTTCGTGCATCGTGACCACCGTTTGTGGTACGGCGTCGTGCTGCCCTACGACCCCATGGCACAGCCACCGGCGGACTGGCCCAAGAGCCAGACGGGACGCGGCACGGTTCCGGAGTGCTGGGAGAGCTGGCAGCGCTTCCAGGGGCGTGGGGGCAAGGCATGAAGGTCCGTCATGGTGCGCTTGGAGCATCGCTGGTGTCGAGCTTGGTCGTCCTGCACGCCTTCACCGCGGCGGCAACGATGGAGTGGGGCAGTGGCCGTCGCTACGAAGAAGCGGGGGGGTTCACGGTCTACGAGAGACAGAACGATGAATCGGGTCTCTCTCGCTTCCGCCTGGAGGCCGAACGGCCTGAGGCGACCAGCCGGGTCGTCGCGGCCTTGATGCGCATGCAGACGGACGACCGCTTTCTCGCCGAGAACCAGGAGCGCATCGTTCTGTCCGACGATCCTGATGGGCGACTCGTGCTGATGCGTGTGGATCTTCCGCTGGTCAAGGACAGGGAGGTCGCACTTCGAACCCGGAAGAACTTCGGCGCGGATGGCAGCTACCGATTCTCGTGGCGCGTCGCCGAAGACGCGCCTCCGCCCACCAGCGAGTACGCACGGGTCGACGGCGCCGAGGGCTTCTGGCTGCTCACGCCTGTGACTTCCGGAGGTACGCAGGTGGTCTATGAGAGCTTCTACGATCCGGGAGGCTCGTTGCCTTCATGGCTCATCAATCGCATCGTGCGGGGACAGGTCGCGGAGGAGTACCTCACGCTTCACCGGATGGTCCGTGGTCCGCACCACGAGGACGCATCATGACCGAGAGGCGCTATGAGCTTCCCGATTTCCACCCCGAGGATCCCGCGTGGTACTTGGGAGATCCCCACGCGGCCTACGCGCGACTGCGTCGCGATGCCCCCGTGTATTGGCACGAACCCAGTGGCTTCTGGTTCCTGACCCGGCACAAGGACATCTTCGGCGTCTCGAAGGATCCGCGAACCTTCTGTAGTGGCAAGGGATTCGTCCTCAGCAGCAGCCACGACGAGATGCCCGAAGCGGCCGATCTGCCGCAGATTCCGCCGTCCATTCTGGGGATGGACCCGCCGGATCACACCCGCTTCCGGTAGGTGGTTACGCGCTTCTTCACGCCCGCTGCCATCAGACGGCTGGAGGCGCGGGTTCGCGAGATTGCTCGAGAGTCGATCGACGCGATCGAGCCCGGTGAGGTCGTGGACTTCGTCGAGCTCGTCTCCGTTCCGCTGCCGGTACTGGTGATTGCCGAGATGCTGGGCGTTCCGACGTCGGAGCACGCGCAGTTCAAGGAGTGGTCCGACGACCTGATCGCAGCCAACGACGGAGATCTCCAGGCGGTGGCCCGTGTGGGGCAGCTCTTCGCCTACATGATCGCCCAGGCACTCGATCGCCGGAACGATCCTCGTGATGACTTGCTGTCGGCGGTGGCCACGGGACAGCCCAACGGCAGCTTGCTCGAAGACGGCCAACTCGGGATCTTCGGAATGACCTTGCTGGGTGCCGGAAACGAGACGACTCGAAACCTCATTTCGGGCGGAGGCGAGCTTCTGATGGCGTACCCGGAGCAGCGCGCGGCGCTTGTACGAGATCCGTCTCTGATCCCGGCGGCCGTGGAGGAGATGGTTCGCTGGGTCTCGCCGATCAAGTCCTTCCGGCGGACTGCCACACGCGACACCGAGATACGCGGCCAGAAGATCGCCGAGGGCGACTTCGTGGTCCTCAGCTACTCCGCCGCCAATCGGGACGAGGAGATCTACGGGGAGGATGCCGACGCCTTCGACGTCTACCGCAAGCCGGGGGCGCCGCATCTCGGCTTCGGCGTGGGCCAGCACGTTTGCGAGATCGAGCGCGTCCGTTCCACACTCATCAACGGCATCGAGCGTATGCCCGTCATCTTTCACGCCTGATCATCGACAGGAGACACACATGAAGGCCGCCATTCTTCGAGAGCTCGACACAGACATGGAGATCCGCGACGACGTGAGCCTCGCAGAGCTGAAGCCGGGTGAGGTTCACGTCGAGCTCGTCTCGAGTGGCGTGTGTCACTCGGACCTCTCCTGCCAGAACGGGACGTTGCCCTCGTCCTTCCCCGCAATCCTGGGCCACGAGGGGGCGGGCATCGTCCGGGAGGTGGCCGACGGGGTCACGGACGTGGCGGCCGGCGACCACGTGATCATCAGCTTCATGCCCGCGTGCATGCACTGTGGGCCCTGCCTGCGCGGCCAGTCGTATCTGTGCTCGTCGCTGCTCCCGATGCTCGCCCCGCGCTTCGTGGTGGAGGGCGAGCCGGTGATGGGAATGGGGGGCTGTGGAACCTTCGCCGAGGAGCTCATCGTGCCGTCGTCGGCTGTCGTCAAGGTCGACGCGGACATCCCGCTCGAGACGGCGTCGCTCATCGGCTGCGGCGTGACCACCGGTGTGGGCGCCGCGCTCAACTCTGCGCAGGTCCAG
>JARRMU010000194.1:0-3344 GCA_037385645.1 Gemmatimonadales bacterium | reverse complement strand
CCGACCTGTGGCGCGACCACCCCAATTTACGGCTGCGGCGAGTGGTGCTCGCTTCGATCCCGTTTTTGACGCGTCAGCGCCACACATCAGGCGTCGTCCTACGCTCTCCGCTCTCCAGGTGAGAGAGCTATAGGTGCTTATAAGATAATAGCTTACGTGTGTTCTAAGGATGCCCGGCATGCCTTGGTACGGGGCGTGAATTACAGGCGGCCGGCAGAGTCGAGCATGGCTTCTCAGCCGTGGATGGACTCACGGACGAAGAAAAGAAACAAAAGAGCGGTCGATGAGCACGGTAGCGCTGAACCAGATGTTCCGAGTGGGCGTGGGCTTCGCGGCCTGGTGCGCCCTCCGCCAAGTCCTGATGGTTTGGTTGACGAACATGTAACCTCTGCGGAAGTACCTCTGCTTGATCCGGGGGCGGGGCGGCTGACGTCCCGCCCCGGCTCCTCTCCGCCGCTTTCCCGACCTTCTTTTCTACTCGCGGACCTTTGCTGCATACTGTGCGGATGCACGCCGCGCAGCTTCCCGTCCGAGCCGTCGTCTGGGACTTCGACAACACGCTCGTCGATTCGCGAGAGAAAAACCTCGCCGTCACCCGACGCATCGTCGCCCATCTCAAAGGCACTTGGGAAGGCATCCCGATGCTGAGCTCGCTCGAGCGCTACGAGGAGGCGCTCTGGCGCACGCGCAACTGGCGCGAACTCTACCGCTCAGAGCTCGGCATGGACGAGGCGATGGTCGATGCGGCCGGGAGCCTGTGGACCGGGTACCAGATCACGGAGACCACGGCGGCTCCGATTCTGCCGGGCATCCCCGAAGCCCTGGACGCACTTCGGCACCTGCCGCACGCCATTTTCTCGGCCAACAGCCGCCGCAACATCGATGAGACGCTGAACGGCCATCGGCTCCGGGATCGGTTTGTGACCATCGTCGGATACGAGGAGGTTCACCTTAGGGCCCAGAAGCCGGCCCCCGATGGCTTCCTGCTGTGCGTGAGGAATCTGGGCCTTATAGACGCGGGCGTGATCCTCTACGTCGGCGATCACGAAGTCGATGCCGAGTGCGCCACGAACGCCAACCTGGAGCTGGATCGGCGGGGAATGCCGTTTCGAGTGCTCAGCGTGGGCGCGGATTACGGACGCTGCGAGGGTTCCGAATGGTCGCTCGAGCCCGATTACCGGGCCGGCTCGCCGGACGCGGTCGTGCGTCTGGCGGAGTCGCTAAACCGGTGCTCGTGGTAGCTTAGGGGGATTCTCGTGGTCTCCCTGAGGAGGTGTAACGTCGCCGTAACGCACCGTTGCACGCGGAGCGCGTTGCGACTAGTGTGACGCGTTGTTTGGCCAGACCCCCAGGCTGGACGAGGCCATGCCACCAACGGAGTACATAAGTCCTCTCACCCGACTTTCCTGGTCGTTCTTTCGCTGGCCCACACGACCGAATAGCCGACCCACCCTTTGCCACCGCCACGAACCAGAGTCCGCTGGACTCACGTGGATAGACGCTTCCGACGTGCACCGCTCATCAAGATGAGGAGGGGAAAAATGCGTGAACGCAGTTGGCTGGGGTCTTTTGCGCGAGCCGGGGCCGTGACCCTGTCTCTTCTGCTTCTCCTGGCGGGAGGCCTGCTCGCCCAGGGCGTGACGACCGGTCAGATGGGTGGCTTTGTCCTGGACGTCGATGGGAACCCGATCGTGAACGCTGACGTCGTCGCCCGACACGAGCCGACCGGGACCACGTACGGGACGAGCACGCGCGGTGGCGGTGCCTGGACCATACCGAACATGAGGATCGGGGGTCCCTACACGATAACGGCCACCATGATCGGCTACCAGCAGGAGCAGGAGACCGGCGTGTACCTGGATCTGGGTCAGAATCTGCGGCTGGATTTGGAGCTGGAGATCCAGGCCGTCGAGGTGGAGGAACTGGCGGTTCAAGTTGCCGAGGACAAGGTGCTGAACGCCGGCCGTACAGGCGCCGCGACCTACGTGTCGACCGAGGAGGTGGAGGTCCTCCCGGCCCTGCGGAGGACGTTCCGGGATCTTACGCGAGTCGACCCGCGGGCCGATGAGAACATGGCGTTTGGCGGGAGAAACTGGCTGTACAACAACATCTCGCTGGATGGATCCTACTTCAACAACGCTTTCGGGCTGGATGATCCCGTTCCGGGCGGACAGACGGCGTCCGAGCCGATCCCCTTCACGGCCATCGCGCAGGTCTCCGTCCAGATCGCCCCGTTCGACATCCGGCAGGGCGGCTTCACCGGCGCCAACGTGAACCTCGTGTCGAAGAGCGGCACGAACGACTGGCAGATCAACGGTTACGGCTTCTTCCGCAACCAGAGTCTGCTCGGCAACAAGGTCAACGGCGAGCCGGTGGTCGCCAATCCGGACCTGAATTTCGGTCAGTACGGTGCCAGCGTGGGCGGGCCGATCATCAAAGACAAGCTGTTCTTCTTCCTGAACGGTGAGATCAGCCGGCGGGAGGATCCGGGGACGAACTACGTCGCCAAGACGCATTCGGGGTCGCCGACCTTTGGCGAATCCCGGGTTGACGCGAGCGTGATGGACATGATCTCGCAGCGTCTGTTGGACCAGTACGGTTACGAAACGGGGCCCTACGAGGGGTTCATCCGCAACACGGACAGCGACAAGATCCTGTTCAAGCTCGACTGGAACATCAGCGACAGCGACGCCTTCGTCTTCCGCTACAACTTTCTCAACGCGAAGCGGGACCTCCCGCCTCATCCGTTCGTCCTCAGCGCGTTCGGGTCCGGAAGGGGGCCCAACGAGAACAGCCTCCCGTTCCAGAACTCGGGCTACACGATCAACAACAACCTGAACTCCTGGGCCCTCGAGCTGAACAGCCGGTCCACGGGTTGGGCGAACCGGGCCTTCGTGAGCTTCAACCGCTTCCGGGACCACCGGGATCCCTTCTCCGCGCCGTTCCCGACGCTGGAGATCGCGGAAGAAGGCGTCACGTACACGACGGCCGGGCACGAGCCGTTCTCGATCTCAAACATCCTCGACTCGAACGTCTTTCAGTTCACGGACAACTTCACCTTCTTCTCCAACAAGCACTCGATCACGGTCGGGACGAACTTCGAGACGTTCAATTTCTTCAACTCGTTCAACATCTTCCGCCACGGCTTCTTTGCCTGTCCAGCGCCCTTCTGCACGACGTTCAACTCGCTGGACGACTTCTTCACCTTTACAGCCCCGGGACCAGATCAGATGGACCTCAACGGTCTCATCGACAGCGGGGCGACCTGCAGCACCGAGCTCGGTTGTCCGCTCAAAGGGGAGGATTTCACCTTCGGACAAATCTCTTTCTACGGACAGGACGAG
>JARRMU010000193.1:0-3355 GCA_037385645.1 Gemmatimonadales bacterium | reverse complement strand
ATGCTGCATCCGCAAGGACGGAACGAAGGGCTACGGATACGACCTCGGGAAGATGACGATCGACGAGGTATTCGAAGGTGCCTTCGACGTCGAGGCTCGGCTCGCCTACATGGACGCGGCGGGCATCGGCGCGCAGATCGCGTACCCGAACCTGCTCGGATTCGGCAATCAGAAGTCGATGGGCGTCGACCCGGATCTTCGATTGGTCACGACCAAGATCTTCAACGACGCGAACGCCGAGATCCAGGAAGCCTCGGGAAACCGGATCTTCCCCATGGCACTCCTGCCCTGGTGGGACGTCGAGGAGAGCGTCGCAGAGCTGGAGCGGTGTCGCGCGATGGGCCTGCGCGGCGTCAACCTCAACTCTGCGCCCGAGAGTCAAGGACATCCCGTGCTCGGGGACGAGCACTGGACGCCGCTCTGGGAGGCGTGCTCGGATCAAGGTCTACCGGTGAACTTCCACATCGGTGGGGGCATGGAAAATACTGGCTGGTATGGGGCCGGCTCGTGGCCGACCAAGGACTTGCGGCTCCTGATGGCGTACGGCTCGTCGCAGATGCCGATGACGAACTACCAGCTCCTGTCGAACATCCTTCTGTCGCGATTCCTCGAGAAGTTCCCCGAGCTGAAGATCGTGTCGGTCGAGAGCGGGGTCACCTGGATCCCCTTCATGCTGGAGTCGCTCGAGTACCAGATGAACGATCAGGAGATTCCGTACGACGTGCCGCTGTTCGAGATCTTTCAGCGGCAGATCTACGCCTGTACCTGGTTCGACCGGCGTCTCCTGCCGGAGACCACGCGATACGTCGGAGTCGACAACGTTCTCTTCGAGACCGACTTTCCGCATCCCACCTGCGTCTATCCCGATCCTCTGGAGTTCAGTGCAGCGGCTGCAGAGGCCTTCACGCCCGAGGAGCGCGCCAAGGTCTTCGGCCTCAATGCTGCGCGTCTCTACAAGATCGATCTCGACGCCATTCCGGCGTAGCCGGGTGCTGCACCGCTGCGAATCGAGCTGGAGCCGGGATCTCTCATTCTGCCGGCTGTGAGACGTTCTCGCGCAGGTCCACCTTCTTGATCTTGCCGGTCGGGGTGCGAGGGAAGTCCTGCACCTCGCGGATCTCTTCGGGCCACTTCTGCTTGGCGAGCCCTGCCTGGCCGAGATGCGCCTGCACCTGGTGCATGCTGGGCGCCGCCGTATCCGGTCGCATCCGAAACACGGCGCAGGCGTGCTCGCCCAGGCGCTCGTCCGGCGCCGCCACCACGGCCACCTCCAGGACGCCTTCCATCCGGACGAGCTCTTCCTCGATCTCGGCAGCGCTCAAGTTCTCGCCTCCCCGAATGATGATGTCCTTGACGCGATCCGTGATCGACAGGAAGCCGTCTTCGTCGAGGATGCCCACGGCCTCCGTCCGGTACCAGCCGTCGGCGTCGATGGATGCCGCGGTGAGCTCGGGATCCGTGTATCCCCAGAACAGGTCGGGCCCGCGGCTCCAGATCTCGCCAGGGACTCCGGCGGGAACCGGGTCGCCGTCCGGGTCGAGGAGACGAATCTCGCAGCCGAGCAACGGCCGCCCGTCCGTGCGCATGCGCTTGTCTGCGGGGTCGTCGTGCCGCCCCCCCGCGATGGTCATGTGCTCGGTGGAGCCGTAGCTGCGCACGGTGGAGATTCCCAGGCGGTCCGCCCGCTGGCAGACCGCGGCGGGGACCGGTGCGCCCCCCAACCCGACGCGCTCCATTCTTCGGGCGTGCTCGGGACCGAACGACGGATGGTCGAGCAGGCTCGTCAGGAAGTAGGTCGAGCCGAACCCCGCCGAGACATCGGCCTCGAGAACGGCATCGAGGACGCGCCCCGGATCCCAGGCATCGATGAAGTGGATCGCCTTGCGTTGGAGCAGCGGAAGAAACGCGCCGCCGAGCATGCCCATGGCGTGCGCCAGGGGGGCGCCGGTCAGGAGGGGGCGTCGTCCTCCCGCGTCGTACGCCACGAGCTGGTGCAGCTCGGCGAGAAACGAGCGGCTCACGTGAATCACGCCCTTGGGGTCCGCTGTCGTCCCCGACGTGTACGCGACCAGGGCGGGGGCATCTGCAGAGCGCGTCGGAAGCACGTCGAGTGCGGCGGCCGCCTCGAGAGCCTCGAACTCCGTTTGCCCGGCCGCAGCTCCGCCGACAACGACGAAGTGGGGAGGGCTCGAGAGCGCCGTTCGTACGCGCGCCTCGAGCGCGCCCGAGTCCATACCGCCCTGCGTCGCAGCAGTGACGTGCAACACCGATCCCGACTGTTCGAGGATGAACGTGAGCTCCTTCGGACCATAGAAGTGGACGATCGGCACCAGCACTGCGCCCGCCATGGCGGCTCCGTAGAGCACGACGAGGGCCTCTACGCGATTCGGTAGCTGATAGCTGACCACGTCCCCGGGCTCTACACCCGCGGCGACGAGGCCCCCCGCGAATCGACGCGCCCGCTCTCGAATCTCGGCGGCGGTCCCCACATAGCCGTCGTCGGCCCAGAATCGGACCTCGCTCCCCGCATTGGCGCGAAGCTGCTCGTCCACGAACGCCCCGAGCGACTGCTCGTGCCAGAGACCGAGCTTTTCGTAGCGGCGGCGGCGTTCTTCGCTCGGAGCTCTGAGGTGATCGTGCATCTGCGAGACCGATCGCTGGTCGTCCGTCTTCATCTACGAATGATTTCCTGTGGTTCGCCCTGTCGCGGTCGTCATCGATCTGCGGTCGCGTCCGACGCGTCCGCGCAGGCGGCGGGCTTTCTCCGGCCATCGATTGTACATTGGATGAGACCACTGGTCTTGTCTGTTGTCACCGTGGCGGTGCAATCGGCGAGCGCCTCGGCGCGGGAGTCCTGTCGACCCATGGAGAACCTGCTTCCCTTCAACACCCCCGACTACATCGCCTCACCCTACGCCCACTGGGAGCGCCTCCGCGACGAAGCGCCCATCTACTGGTGCGAGGACGGCAACTTCTGGGCGGTCACGCGGTACGACGATGTGATCGAAGTCCTTCATGACCCAGCCCGATTTTCGTCGGGGGGCGGACCCGGCGGTACGGGGGAGGAGTCCGGTCTGCCGCGGTTGCCATTGATTCAGGACGACCCTCCCCACCACGACCGCCTGCGACGAATCCTCTCCAAGGCCTTCACGCCGAGAATCACCGCCGAGCGCGAGGAGCGGCTCCGCGAGATCGCCGACGAGCTGGTCGAGCAGGTGCGGTCGCGCGTGCGAAGCGGGGAGGGCGCCGATCTCGTCCGCATGTTCACGAGTCCGTTCCCGGTCAACGTCATCGCCGAGATTCTCGGGATCCCCCCTGAGAAGCACGATCAGCTTCGCATGTGGAACGCCACGAC
>JARRMU010000192.1:0-3359 GCA_037385645.1 Gemmatimonadales bacterium | reverse complement strand
TGTCGATCTGGATGCTCCGATCGAGCGTTACCTGGGAGAGCTCGCGCTGCGTTATTACGCGGGAACGTCGGAGGAGGTCACCGTACGGCGTGTGCTTCAGCACCGATCAGGCCTTCCGCCGCACGATCAGGCCTTCTATCTGGACGAGGAACCCGACAGGCGACCCTTGCGCGAGACCGTGCGACGGTACGGCAACGTCATGTTCGAACCGGGGTGGTCGTACATCTACAGCACTCTCGGTTACATGCTACTTGCCCGGGTCGTGGAGCAAGCAAGGGGGATGGACTTCCCCCACGACGTCCGGGACAGCGTCTTTAAGTCACTCGGCATGGAGGGCGCTCAGGTCTACGTGGCGGGAGACGAGCTCTCGGAACCGACGGCGACGTCGTACTACGGCGTGAACGATGAGCCGATCCCTCGCAGCACATCGGCGTACCCGGGGCCGGAGGACGTGTACTCCAGTGCCCACGACCTGCTGCGGTTCGCGATGTTCCATCTTGGAGACCGTCTGCCGGACCAAGATCGCATCCTGACGGATCAGATGATCGATGAGATGCAGCGGCAGGAGCCTCCCTCGAACACGCAGTACGGACTCGGGTGGAGCTTCGACATCGATGAACTGGGATTCCGGTCCATCTACCATGGAGGCCAAACCACGGGAGTCAGCAACTTCATGGTGCTGGTTCCAACTGAGGACGTTGCGATCGTCATTTTGACCAACTCGGACTATGCCGCCAGCAGGTTACTCCACATCCAGGGTGCCATCCGCGCCGTGTTGATCCCCGGGTACGACGGCCGCGACCTCTGGCCATTGCCTACGGAACAGGCCCGGGCAGTAGAGACGGACACGACCGCGGCTCAGAGTCCCGATGCAGCCGTCCCGCAGCGATTCCCGGAGGAGATGTTGGGTAAGTGGCTAGGGCGGATCGTGGCGTACGACAGGGAGATTGCTGTGTCGTTGGACCTCAGCCGTGACGGTGGGGCGACGATCAAGCTAACGGGACAGGAGGAGCTGCCGGTCGACTTCTCGGTCATCAGCTCCGGCTTCCTCCTCGGGACCTTTCCAGGCAGCATTCCAACACCGGACATGGCACGGTACGACGGTTGGATCCGACTGGCTGTCCGGTACACCGGGGATACGCTGTCCGGACAGGCGACGGCGGTAGGGTGGAGGGAAGACCGGCAGACCCACACCGAACAGTCGGCGTGGATCGAGCTCCGGAGACAGTGAGCCACGGAGCTGAGCGGGGGGCTGGTGGGGGACCGCAGCAGTGCCAGCGACAGTGCCAGCGCCCACACGCGTCCACGGGCGCTGACGCGCGCACGGGAAGGGAAGTAGCGCGGATTCCGGCGCCCACCCGCGCCAGCGCGCGCCAGTCATCGGCTTTGGGAGCAGGGGGTCGCCGGTTGGCTCCACTCGCTGCGCTCGGTCGCCGGTCAGGCGAATCCGGCCGCCCCGACTAGACTTACGCCGTTTTAGGTGTAGGGGTGTGTACGAACAGTGTGTGCGAACGCCCTCACTTTGCCTCCCGCGGACGCTACGGGTCCAATACGACACGCTCCATCGTTGAGTGATCGGCTTGCTGGTAAGCCAGCTTCAAAGTCTCGACGCTCTTCCAGCCACCCGTCTTGGCAACGTCCGCGCGCTGTGCCCAGAAGCGGCTCGGGACGGGCTCAGTCTTCGGGCATTAACACCCAAAGAACGATGTAGACGAGGATGCCGGGGAATGCGGCGGAGGAAACCGATGCCAACACATAGAGGCCGCGAACAACGCGTACATCCCAGCCCAGCATGTCGGCGAGACCACCGCAGACCCCGGCAATGATGCGCTGGCCGCGAGAACGCTTGATCGGGAGTCTCACCGTCATGTGCAGGCCCGCCAGGAGGAGGGCAATCGCGAGAACAAGGAGCGCGAGCGAGAGAGGGAACCACAGAAAGTTGCCATCTTCCGGCATGCTGGCCTCCGCCGCGTCGGTTAGAGCAGCATCGAAGCGGTCAGAATCCAGCTATGGTTGGAATATGGCTGGTCTCGCGCGTGGGTCCTCCAAACACCTCGACCAGTTCAGCCCGAGTGGCGGGTAGCAGGACCATCTTCATGCCGTAAATGTCGCCCACCGCGATGACATCTCCTGGAGCCCGTGCGTGGTGAATGTGTCGTAGTACTCGCCGGTTCGTGAGCGCCTGCGCACTCCCGGCACACGGCTGCGCCTGCGAAGGTATGTGGAGGCGGAAGCCGCAATCAACTGGCCGCTCTCGTCGAAGTGTGCACTAACGCTACCAGTCTCATACTTGAACCTGCGGGCGAATCCACTAGGCGGCGTCTTGCGCCCGTGGTGCGGATCCGTGGCGTACAAATCCTCAGCTCCGAGGGCGTCGAGCGCCTCGAGTGTGAATTGACCTGACGAGAGTACGGTACCATCGGGAAGCCGAACCGAGATCGGGGCGTACGCGATTCCGCCAGAGAACCCCAGGCTGGTGTATAGCGCCGCTCCTGGTGAGAGCAACGGCGATTCGCCGGAAGCCCAAAGCCCGGGCCACTCCAGCCTGTGCTGGCGTGAGCAACCCGCCACCAGAGTGGCGATTAGTACGATCAGTCCTGGGTGACACAGCTGGCGCGCTCGCTGAGGTAGAGGCCGCGCTCGCACGATACCCGCTCGACCAGATCCCGGCTGTGGAGCGGTCCTACTACTGGCTGGTCCGATTCTTCGCGGACGCGGGCGAACCCGACCGGGCCCGGACGCTGCTGGAGGAGTACGAGCGGGAAGGACGCCCAGGCTCGAAGACGATTCTCCAACTTCAGGGGGAAATCGCGCTCGCCGAAGGCGATTACGACGCCGCCGTGTCGTATTTGGAGCGGGCGGTTACGCTCGAGTGCCCTACCTGCGTACTGCCCGGACTCGCACGCGTTTACGATCGCGCCGGAAACGCGGATTCCGCGATTGCCACGTACGAGCGATACCGCACCACGCCGTACTTCTTGGCCTTGGAAAGGGATTACACGGACCTGGCGCCGGCCCTCGAGCGGCTCGGCCAGCTCTACGACGAACGCGGCGATCACGCGAACGCCTCGAGGAACTACGCAAGGTTTGTCGAGCTCTGGCGAGAAGCGGACCCCGAGCTCCAGCCGCGTGTTCGAGCCGCCCAGGCAAGGCTCGAGGAGATCCTGGCGGAGCAAGGCTAACCCGACTGCCTCCGAGGCAGTGCCAGCGACAGTGCCAGTGCCCAAGCGCGTCCACCAGCGCTGACGCGCGCACGGGAAGGGAAGTGGCGCGGATTCCAGCGCCCGACCGCGCCAGCGCGCGCCCGTCATCGGCTTTGGGAGCAGGGGGTCGCCGGTTCGAATCCGGCCGCCCCGACT
>JARRMU010000191.1:0-3366 GCA_037385645.1 Gemmatimonadales bacterium | reverse complement strand
GAACCTCCTCGAGTCGAGCTTTGAGTCCGTGTTCTGGGGGACCGAGGTGCAGCAGGTACTGCGCGGGCGGGAGGATGAGTCGATCGACGTGCTCTGCCGGACATGTGAAGTGTGGGCGTTCGCTAAGTGAGCGGCGAGCTGCGATCGGGCCTATTGAATGATCGACGACAATCGGGACCGGCACAGGATTGTGCGTTCGTCGCGTTCTCCGAGGAGCGCGCCAGAAAGCGTTCTGCTAACGAGACTGGGCCAGCCGTGACAGAAAGGCGTTGGCCTCGACGAGCTCGGGTTGATTCGCGTCGGCCTGTGACAGCAGCTCCGCCAGCGCCCGATACGCCCGCTCGGCCAGGTCCGCGCGTCCCGCCGCCACGCTCGCTCGCGCGAATCCGCCCAACGCAACGATGCGGTTCGGCGTTCTGCCGAGCTGCAGCTGGAAGGCCGACATCGCCGCGGCAGCCTGGCCGTGCTCCAGAAGCAGCTCGCCCTCGAGCTCGCGGGCAGGCTTGAGCGCGATCGGCGGACCGAAGTCGATCGGCAGCGACGCCTCGTAATCAGCCGCGCGGCGTGCCGCGTTGATCGCTGCATCCAGCTCGCCCGCATCGGCAAGAAGCATCGCATTCAGCGTCCCCTGCCACACGGGCACGTACGGCGTCACGAAATTCCGAGGGGCTTCCTCACCCTTCTCCAGGAGGAAGGCGTATTTCGTTTCGGCGGCTCCGCGATCTTTCCCGTACAGGGCGGCAACTCCGTGGCCCCACGCGTCGATGAGCAGCGTGGTCAGCGTCGGCTCGGTAACTTCAAGCTGAGCCATCGCGACCGCGCTACTACTATCCCGCGCGTCCGCGAGGTGACGACCTCGCATGAGCGCGAACGAGAAGCCCGCAGACCGGCGGGCGTCCTCGGACCTCTCGGTATCGAGGCTCTGTGCGAGACAGTCGGCTAGCTTCTCGGCCGCCAGCTCGTATCGACCCTGCTGATCCAAGCCGTACATGAGCCACTCGTTGTAGTGGCCACAGAAGGTGGCGGGCCGGCCGCGTTGCATCCGCCCGCGGTTCGCCACCTCGACCGCCTGGAGGTTCTGTGTCACGACGTCGTCCCACAGGCCCCGGGCGAGGAAGATGTGTGTCGTCATGTGCTGCGCGTGCCCCGCGTCGGGGGCGATTAGCGAGTAGGCGCGCGCCGCCTTCATGGCGAGGATGGCGTGGGTGGGGTCATCGAACGAGTGGATCGTGTAATGCGCCGCGCCCGGATGGTCGGGATTCTCGCCGAACGCGGCCAACGCGATCGCGCCCGCTTCCATGTACGTCGGCACATCCCGATCACCCTGGCTCAGTCCCAAGAGGGCGAGCGCATAGAACACCTGCGCCTCGAGGTCGTTGGGGTACGCGGCCGCCAGTCTCTCCATCTCGGCCGCGTACAGCGTGTCGAGGGCCGGCTTGTCGCCTTCACCGTACAAAACCTCGACGGCTGCCAGGTAGCCTTTCTCGCGGTCGGTCGGCGCCTTCGACAGACGTGCTACCTCTGTGGGTGCCAGGCGCTGGAGCACCTCGCGCGCCGCCGCCGCGTCCTTCTGATTCCACACCGGGTGGGTGTGGGTCATCGCCTCGCCCCAGTACGCCATGGCGAAGCCCGGGTCGATCTCCTGCGCCTTTCGGAATGCGTCCGCGGCGCGGTCGTACTCGAAGCTGTGCATGAGAAGGACGCCCCTGAGGAAATCGTCCTGCGCCTCGACGTTGCCCGAAGTCGGAAAGTACAGACTTCCCAACCCTTCGATGTGGACGGGCTCCTGGCCCTGGAGATCTGCAGCGACGAACGCCGTGCCCATGGCGACGAGCCCGAAGACATATCGGAGATGCGCGGAGCCTGCGAACATGATCCTCAACCTTGTCAGAAGGAGCCGCCGGCTGGCGATGGCGAGCCCACAGCGGCAACTCGAGCGACGAACCTAGCGAGCCGGGCACCGCACGAGCCAGCGAGCGCCCTCAGCAGGTGGCCCCGGCCATCTTTTTCAGCAACATCATCTGACCGCCGTGATAGAGATTGTGCTGCACGTGCCCATGGAAATTGTTGTACGCGGAGCTCCCGGGCGTGACGAGCGGCTCGCTCAGGCGCTCCTCGGGAAAGGCCGCGACCCTTGCGCGTAGTCGCTCCTCACCCTGCCTCAGCCTCTCGAGCGTTTCCTCCCACCCATCCGCCGACGGCTCAGGAACCGGTGGCCAGTCTTCCTCGGGCGTAAGCTGCCTCGAAATCCCCTCGAGCCGGGACAGAAGCAGCTCCTGGGTCGCCCGGAGATGGAGCGCGATCTCCCAAATGCTGTGAACGTTGGGGTCCGGCTTCGCTGCCGCCTGCTCAGCGCTCACGCCATCCAGAATCTCCAACAGCGACGGCCCGTGCCACGCCTCTCCCTCCGACGCGCGCTTCATCTGCCGACAGATGCGATCGATCTCACTCATCCTTCACCCCCGATGTAGCGACCAACCATCGATTCTGGCTTCGTTCGATCCTAGAACGGTCGGGCGTAGCTGCCGTGAAAACGAGGTCGCGGGCGGGAACGCCTAGAACATCTTGCCCGCGAGCGTCGGCTGCTTGTCCGTGCGGGTGGCTACCTTCACGTAGCTTACGAGCCGCGCTGCGCCCTCGGCATGCAGCACCTCGTGAATCCGCGCGACCGTGCCCAGGATCAACTCCAGCTCGCCCTCGACGTTCGTGCCGTTCGCGTGAAGCTCCACCTTGAGCCCCGACTCCGCGATCACCCGATGCGCGCGCTGAACCTCTTCACGCACCGAGATTCCCGCACCGATGGGGATGAGCTGGATCTCTCCGGTGGCGTACATGCAGCTAACCCTCCATTGGGGTTGTGGTGATCGGCGCGAGCGCTCGGGTCCTTAGGTTGTTTCCCGGACGCCGGTCCGTCAGCCTCGTCCTATCTATTGACCTCGTTGAGCCAGCGGCTCTGCAGACGGCGCCTAACCAACCGCTTCGATCCGCTTGGTCAGCGCCGGCACCTCGCCCAACAGGCGGGCGTATACGGCGAGCTGTCCTCGGTGATACATCTCCTGGGCGATTCCGTGCTGGAGCCACGCCATACGAGTGCCTCGCTCGCCGTCGAAGCGCTCGATCGTCTGAAGCATGTGGAGCTCGCCGACCTCACGGCAGCGCTCGATCCCCTCCTCGAGCGTTGCGCGCAGCGCGGCCAGGAGCTCGTCTCGCTCCGTGAGCTGAAGCAGGTCGCCGGCGTGGAGCTGGAGCAGGTCGCGCCATGGAAGCCGGCGAAAGTCGGTGTCCTCCCGTGACAGCTCTCCCACCATCATTTGGGCGACCTCGAGAATGTGGACCGCCATCTCGGAGACGCTGCGCATCCCGGGA
>JARRMU010000190.1:0-3371 GCA_037385645.1 Gemmatimonadales bacterium | reverse complement strand
CTCGAGCATCGGCTCGGTAAGGGTGTGGTTGCGCTTCATGTCTTCGGCCGATAGGACGTCGCGGCGGAACTTCCGGATCGACAGGTGCGGGCCATCGATCGAGAGCGGCGGGATGATCGCGTTCACTCGGGATCCGTCCTGAAGCCGCGCATCCACCATCGGCGAGGAATCGTCGATCCTCCGGCCGACGGCCGAGACGATCCGGTCGATGACCTGAAGCAGGTGGCGATCGTCCTTGAAGCGGACGTCCGTGGGCTCGAGCTTGCCATTCCGCTCCACCACCACCTGAGCATGAGTGTTGACAAGGATGTCCGAAATTTCTGCATCCTTGATCAGCGGCTCGAGGGGCCCCAGCCCGAAGACCTCGTCCAGGACCTGATCGACCAGCTCCTCCCGCTCGTGCAGGTTGAGCGGCAGCGTCTGCTCCGAGAGCAGGCCTCGAACGATCTTCTTGATCTCGAAGACCACCGAGTCCCGGTTCAGCTCCTCGATGTTCGAGAGGTTCAGGCGCTCCAGTAGCTTCCGGTGCACCTCCGTCTTGACTTCCTGGAAGTGCGAGTGTTCGTCGGTCCGGAACGGTTGGCGGTTCGGCACCTCCCGCTCGGGGGCCGTACCGGGCCGCTCCCAAGGAAGGGCGTCGACATCCACGGCGCCTTGAGGGGCGTCGCCGGGCATTCCGTTCTGATCATTCATGCGCGATCGCCTCCTGCTGGGTCGCGACGACGGCCGGCATCTTCACGCCCTTGAGGGGCTTTCCGACCATGTTCTTGAGCCAATTCTTGGGAGCGTCCTTCAGGCTCTTCACGCCGGTGATCTCGGCGCTCAGGGCACGCACGTCCCGCGCGAAGTCCGACCCGCCGGTCAGCACGATCGGCTCGCCGGTGTTGGCCGAGAGAAGGACGGCCTCGTAATCGTTGCGCAGCGTCCAGAAGACCTTCATCCCGAGCATGCTCTCCACCTCGCCGAGCGAGATCATGCCCTTCGATTCGTAGCGGTTGACGATGAGACGCATCCACTCCGCGCCTCGCCGCGGGTCGAGGTTCTGCAGCAGGGGCAGGCAGCGCATCATGTTCCGGAGCGACGGAAGGTCGGCGGCGGTGAGCAGGAACATCTGGTCCGCCTGCTCGAACGCCGCGAGCGTGGTCGCGCCGAAGGACTTTGGCGTGTCCACGATGACGTAGTCGTAGTGCTGCTTCAGGAACTGGAGGATCTTCCGGATCTGGTCCTCGCTGACCCTCTCGACGTCGGCGGGCTTGATCGGGGCCGCAAGCACCTCCACCCCCGACTCATGGCGCTCGATGTAGGAGGCCAGAAGACCGCCGTCGGCCCGATGGAAGTTCCGGATCAGGTCGACCACGCTGAACCGCGGCTCGATCCCGAGGTGCAGGGCGGTCTCCCCCAGCTCGAGATCGAGGTCCAGGATCAGGGTACGGTCCCTGGTGAGGCGGTTCATCTGCACCGCCAGGTTGACCGCCAGCGTCGTCGAGCCGCAGCCGCCCTTGGGGCTGAACACGGCGATCATGTTCCCGGGAGTCCTCTCCTCGACGGAGGTCTTTCGGCCCTTCCGCCGCCACAGGCGCTCGATCGCGCCATTCAGGGACTCGGCGTCGATCGGCTTGGGGAGGTACTCGGAGATCCCCGACTGCATCGCCTGCAGGAGCAGCTCGTTGGAGAGCTCGGGGCCGACGCCGACGAGCGTGAGCAGCTCGCCGGACTCGCTCAGATACTGGGCGAACTTGAGCCCGATGTGAGGGTCATCTTCCAGGTCGAGGAAGATGATCTCCGGGCTCATGACCTTGAGGTCGCTCAGCTCGTTGTCGGAGATCTCCATGAACGGAACCGCGATCTCCACCTCCAGAGAGATGAAGTCCGGCCTCTCTGAGAGGATCTCGTTGAGGGATTGGCGGAACTCCGCGTCCCTCGAGATCATGGCCCCGGTTACTGACCCGTTATTAGTGCTCTTGCCTGCCACGACTGCCCCTTGCGCCGGAGTTTTCGTGTGAGATCGCCTCGGCCCGTCACTCGACGAGCTTCAGCACCTTGACCAATGAGCCCGGCCCACCTCCCACGCCGCTGCCCTCGGAGGCGACGCCGGTGAAGCCCATGAAGCGGGCCCAGACGTTTCGCTGGCCGGCAGGGCCCGGATCGACGTGGTCGATCCAGACGCCGGCGAAGTTCATGACCTCGAAGTGCGGACCCGAGCCCTGCAGGGTGAAGGTCCGCGGATCGAACATCGGGATCGGCCGGTAGCGCATGCTGCCCTCCACCCGCTCGCCCGCGCCGTTCTTCACGCAGTTGCAGCCGTCGTCCCAGTGCTCGTCGGGGTACGCCGCGATGAGGTCCTCGAACGCCTCCTCGACCGCCTGCTTGTTCCCCGACTCATCCCAGAGCCACTGCTCGCGAGCGACCGGGGGGTCGCCTCGGCAGCTGAGGATCCGGTCGCGGATCTCCGGGGTGCCGCTGAAGGGCTCCGGGAGCCAGGTGTAGTACCAGCTGGGCATGAAGCGGCCGCCGTCGTCGCTGCCCTGCGAGCCGCCTTGGGAGGGAAAGAGGTTGAACAGGAGCCCGATGTCGGCCAACGAGTACGAGACGCTTCCCGCCTCGCCCGGCGGGAAGTACACGTCTCCCTCGCCTTCATCCCACTCCTCGGATCCGCCCTCGCCTTGGATCCAGCGGTCCGGCAGAGTGATCGGGAGGGGGCAATAGACGTTCCCGCCCGGAAACGCCTGGGCGGCACCGACCGTCGCAACCCCCGACTCATCCACGCCGAACACTCTGGCGAAGAAGGTCTGGATCGCGTTCGTGCGGGCCGCGGTCCGGAAGTGACGGACGCGGACCACGTCGTTGACCAGATCCACGTCGACATCTCCGGGAAGCACGATGGCCGCGTCGCCGCGTACGTCGTTCTGCGCCGCGAAATCGATCGCTGTCTGGCGCGCCAGGTCTTCGTTGCCAGGTGCGAGTGCCAGGCTGCCCGCTCCGGCGAGAGCGGCGGCATCCACGACCCGCTGCGACTCGGCTCGAGCCGTGAGCAGCAGCCCGGTGTCGACCGCCAGGGCGGCCATCCCGAGCAATACGCTCAGGCTCACGGCGACGAATACGAGGGTCGCCCCGCGCTCGTCGCGCACATGGTTCTTGATTCGGCTCCTCAACTCAGACATCGGACTGCTTCCCCCTGGCTCTTCGGTTTCGAGAAGAGCGGTCCAGCCACGAGCCGCGACCGGACCGACCGCCCGCGCGAGTGGTCGGCCCGCATTAGGGCTGAGAGCCCTGGTTTTGGAGGCCCCAGGGCTGTTTCCAGTCGTAGGGCTCGGCCTTGTCGATCTTGAGCTCGTCGCTGCGCTGCCACGTATCGGGCTCGCCCGTGGGCA
>JARRMU010000189.1:0-3443 GCA_037385645.1 Gemmatimonadales bacterium | reverse complement strand
AAGAGCTCTTCTACTGGAATCCCCGAGGGCAACTGATCGCTCAGCAGCTGACGGTGGGTGACGACATAACGGTCGGACGACGCGACGTGCTGTTTCAGCTCCCCGACAACCTGTTCGAGTACAGCGCCCAATACGACATCCACCCGGACGGACAACGATTCGTCATTGCGAGGAACGCGATGCAGAACCGTCTGATCGTGGCACTCGACCTGATCGATCAACAACCATAGTCGCTAGCCTCTCGAAGGCGGGTGCTGGCATCCCTATCGAAGAGCGTTCGCCATCAAGCGAAAACATCTGCCAGCGCCGGATGTGGCTCAGCAAGGCGGCTGGAAGAACATCTCGGTGGTCCAGCAGGTGTACATGCAGGCCGATAACCGCTCTCTAGTTCGGGTCCTCACCGAGCCGATGGAGCTGAGGGACGTCACCGTAACCGAGTCTTCCAAAGAAGCTCCCGAGAGTGCAGATCTTCGAGTTGTTCCATAGTATTCAGAGCGTGCGAAACCCGCTCTAAAACCCGCTGAGTGGAGTCGGTGGGTACTCGCGTCGGTCGCTCGTTCTGTTTGAGCGATTAGCAGTTAGCCCCGCGGGCGAATAGCTCAGTCTGGTCCAGAGCGCCTGCCTTACAAGCTTCCTGTGCAAGTCCCTGTTTTTGCTTAATTTACATGGTTTTCGCGAGCATATTAGCTATCCTAGCTAATCCCCCTATCCCCGATTCGCTAGCCTAGCCACACCAAACCCGCCCAAGAAGCCGCTGAACCACCTGATTGCACAGCTCGCCGAATACCGAGTTGCGAACCGTCCATTTCATCAAGATGATGGCGACGGACGGGGAGACCCTCGAGGCCAACCAGGTTGTCGCGTACTTCAACTGCGGCCGTGTCCTCAACGGCCCCCGTAGCAACGGAAGGGACGTGCTCGGCGTCTTCGCGCAACGGCGTGAGACCGGAACGCTATCAGGGGGTCTGACATGAGTCGATTGGGAACCGCGATGGCCGTAGCCGGGATCGAACTGTTCCTCAGTCTTGGCGTCGCCTCCGCCCAGGAGACCGGGTCCGAGCGCCTCACGCTCGATGACGTGCTGGGTCTCTCCGTGAAGAGCTCGCCTGTCGCGTCCCTTTCAGGGGAGACGATCGCCTGGGTCGTGGAAGAGCGTGGGCGGCGCAACGTCTGGGTGGCCAGCCCGCCCTCGGCGGCCCGGCAGCTGACGAGCTTCGAGGAAGACGATGGCATGCTCATCAGCAGGCTCACGTTCAGCCCGGACGGCGCTTGGGTCGTGTTTCAGCGCGGCGGTCGGGTGAACTCGAAGGGCGAGGTCTACAACCCGCGGCAGCTCCCCGACCCCGCGGAGAACGCGCTGTGGCGCGTTCCCGCGCGAGGCGGGATGGCGGAGCCCTTCGAGCGAGGCAACGTGGGCTCCGTCGCGTTCGGGTCGGATGGACGTCTGTTCTTCGCGCGCGGCGCGGAGGTTTGGGAGCGACCGTTTCCGGAGGGCGAGGCGAAGCGGCTGTTCACCATCCGGGGCTCCGCGTCGAGCCTCGCCCCCTCTCCCGACGGCGGGAAGCTAGCCTTCGTCAGCGACCGGAGCCATTACGGACGGGGCACCTACAGCTTCGTCGGGGTGTTCGACCTCGCCGACCGCTCGGTGAGGTACGTCTTTCCCAACGTCGAGATGGACCGGGAGCCGCGATGGTCCCCCGACGGCTCCCGAATCGCTTTCGTGCGCGTTCCCGTGGAGCCGAAGAGCTATCGCTTCACCGACTACCGAAACGCCGTGCCGTGGTCGATCGTCGTCGGTGACCCCGAGACGGGAGAGGGCGAGGTGATCTGGACGGCGGACGAGGGCGACGGCAGCGCCTTTCACGGCACGCGAGGCGGCTCGCTCCACTGGGTCTCCGGGCGTTTGGTCTTTCCGTGGGAGAAGACAGGCTGGAGCTTGCTCTACTCGATCCCGGCGCGTGGGGGAGAGCCTAGGCTACTGACGCCGGGCGAACACGAGGTGTCGTCCGTCGCCGTCGACGCGAGCCGCGGGGACGTGGTCTACTCTTCGAACTTCGGAGACGTCGAGCGATGGCATCTCTTCCGCGTGAGCGCGGAAGGCGGCGCGCCGACGCAGCTGACATCGGGAGCGAGCGTCGAGCAAGATTTCTCGCTGCTCCCGAACGGCGACGTCGTGTTTCTGGAGGAGCACTCGGACGCGCCTTCGCGCATCGTGGTGCTCGGCAGCGCCGGAGAGCGAACGACCGTTTCTCCCCCGCCCTCCGCGGCGACCGAGGCCGTCTTCGCACGATTCGAGGCGCCCGAGGTCGTGAGCTTCGCTGCGCCCGACGGACTTCGCATCTACGCCCACCTCTATCGTCCCCCGGGAAGGCTGCGTTCCAGTGCCCAGCCAGCCTTCGTGTACGCGCACGGCGGCTGCCACTCGAAGAGCGACCCGGTGTTTCGCTCCCACTTTCGGGAGGGACTGTTCCAGTATCTCGTGAGCCGGGGTTATTTCGTTCTCGTCGTCAACTTCCGTAGCGGTACGGGTCGAGGGCTCGCGTTCCGTGAGCCACCCCGCTACGGAGGCCGCGGCGCCGAGGAGATCCAGGACCTCGTCGCGGCGGCGTCGTACCTGGCGAGCATTCCAGAGGTCGACACGAGCGCGATCGCCATCGGCGGGTGGTCGTGCGGCGGACACATGGTCACGAACGCGCTGGCTCGCCACTCGGCCCTGTACGCTGCCGGAGTGAGCTATGCCGGCGTCGGCGACTGGCGCGTCGAAATGGAGATGGACTCAGGCGATGTCCTGCCGTTTCGCATCTCGCGACGCATGGAGCTCGAGGATCTCGCGTTCGAGTCCTCCGGAGTCTCGCACATGGACACGTGGACCTCCCCCGTACTGTTCGTTCATGGCGACAACGATCTCCAGGCCGCGATGTGGCCTACCATCGAGATGACGCACCTGCTTCGGAGAAAGGGCGTGCCGGCCGAGACGTTGATCTTCCCCGGAGAGGACCACGGCTTCTTCCTCCAGGAAAACCGAGTGCGCATGCTGAGCCGGGTCTGGGAGTTTCTCGAGAGACATCTCGGACAGGGCGCCGTCAGCGACGAGCGTAGCGCTCGATGACGGTCGCGATATCGGAGACCGCGGGTCATCACCGAAGGTGCGGAGCTCAGAGAGGTTGGCTAGCTTAGCCCTCGCGCCCAGACCCGTCCAAGAGGCGCCGCGCGGGTCCTACGAGGTTTTCGGGCCGATCGCTCGATCTTGGCGAGCGAGCAACTTTTGCATTGACGGGCGAATAGCTCAGTCTGGTCCAGAGCGCCTGCCTTACAAGCAGGAGGTCGCAGGTTCGAATCCTGCTTCGCCCACTCCGTAAGTGACAGTCAGAAAAGCGCTTGCCAATCGGGCCTTTTAGGCCCGGCTCGTTGCGTGCCTTCACCAACTGAAGCCGCGCTTGCTC
>JARRMU010000188.1:0-3475 GCA_037385645.1 Gemmatimonadales bacterium | reverse complement strand
CAGCGACGCGCACAGATAAGACTGGCCGCGCAGACAGGGCTCGCAGCTCTTGCAGGCCGGCGTGAACGTGAGGATCACGTGATCGCCGGCAGCCACGTCCGTGACGTCGTCGGCCACTTCCTGGACGATGCCCGCTCCCTCGTGGCCCAGGATGAGCGGCAGGGGCGAGGGCAGCGTCCCGTTCTGGATCGAGAGGTCCGAGTGGCACACGCCGCTCGAGACGAGCTCGACGTGCACCTCGCCCGGCTTCAGCTCGGCCAGGGTCACGTCGTCGCGGACCTCCAGGTCCTTGTCCAGCTCTCGCAGAATGGCTGCCTTCACGTGGGTCTCCTTCCACTGGTCAGGCGCGAAATACGACCGGCATGCGCTCTATGCCGTTGATGAGAGTAGAGCGGGTCCGCTCGACCTCGCCGCCCAGCTCGAAGTCGGGATAGCGGGCGAGGAGCTCCTCGAAGATCACGCGCCCCTCCAGGCGGGCGAGGTGGGCGCCCAGGCAGACATGCTGGCCGATCCCGAAGCCGAGATGCGGCGCACGCGGCTTCCGGTGGATGTCGAAGGCGTCGGCGTCGGCCCCGTAGATCTCCTCGTCTCGGTTGGCGGCCGAGTAGCTGAGGACAACGAGGTCACCTTCGGCGATCCGCTGCCCGCGAATCTCGGTGTCGCACGTCGCCGTGCGGGCGAACGACTTGATCGGCGAGACCCAGCGCACCATCTCCTCCACGGCTGCCGGGATGAGCGACGGGTCCCGAGCGAGCTCGGCACGCTGGTCGGGGTGAGCCATCAGGAGCTCGCCACCGCCCGAGATGAGGTTGCGGGTCGTCTCGTTGCCGGCGCCCAGCAGGGCCATCCCGAAGATCCCGAGCTCCCCGTCTTCTAGCAGCCGGCCGTTGGGCTTCCCGGCGGCCACCGCGGACAACAGGTCGTCCCGGGGGCTCTTCCGGCGGTCCAGCGCCTGGGCGATCATGTAGGCGAAGAGCTGACCCACCCGTGCAACCGCCTTCAGATCCCCGTCGTTGGCGGCGATCAGGTCGTCGGACCAGTCCCTGAACTGCTGCTGCTCGGAGGTGGGGACGCCGAGCATCTCGGCGATCACCAGGACCGGCAGCGGGGCGGAGACGAGCTCCACGAAGTCCACGACCTCGCCCGGCGTGATCGCGTCAATCGACTCGCGGGCGATCGCGCGCACGCGCTCCTCCATTGCCTGGATCGCGCGGGGCGTGAAGAAGCGGGTGACCAGCTTCCGGTAGCGGGTGTGGTCCGGCGGATCCATGCCCAGGATGGCCGGCGGAATCTCCGGGATTCCACCGGCCGCGGGCTGGTTGCTGTGGAGGAGGAAGCCCTTTCCGCTGCAGAAGGTCCGGGGGTCCTTCGAGACGGCGAAGACGTCGGCGTGCCGGGTCAGGAACCAGAAGCGATTGGGCTCGTACCAGTACACGGGAGCGTTCCGGCGCAGCTGCGCGTAGGCCGCGTGCGGATCCCCCAGGTACCACGCGGGATCTTCCGGGCGGAAGTCGGCAAGCTCGAAGCGCCCCTCCGTCATGACGCGTCCTCGGCGTTCATGCGTCGCCTTCGCCCTGCTGGAAGGCCCGCCAGCTCTCCCAACATTCCGGGACGGTGCCGCGGCCGATCTGGTTCTTCGGCCAGTTCGCTTGCGGCTGCGCCATGGGATCGTATGGAAGAACGACGCCGTACCAGAGGCGATGATCGCGGCGCACGAACAGCCAGCTCTCGCCGCGCCGCTCGTACGCGTCGTGGTACTGGATCGCCTGACGCACCCATCCCTCGGGCCGCGACGCCTCGACGATCCCCGTGGCCACACCATGCGCGTGCGCGTCGTCGTCGAAGTCGATCACGTGATTCGCGACCTGCATTAAGGTGGGGCCGCATTCGCGAAGCTGGCTCTCGAAGCTCTCCCGGAGTGCCTGCCGACCGGTACCCCAGCGACCGCAGTCGACATCGGACACGAAGAGCTCGACGAGCCGGTCCAGATCGCGCACGTCGATCGCCAGCGCGTAGCGTTCGGCCAGCTGCCGGATCTGATCCCGGGCAACGAGCTGTGCGAGAGCGTCCATGGCACCGTGGTCCCTCCGACGCAGCGCCGGCCGGACTACAGAGTGCTCTGGATCTGATACATCAGGTCTTTGACCTGGAGCTGGCGCTTCTCTCCGTTGGGAGGTCCCGTCATGCCCTCCGGGCTCGGCGCGCTCAGATCCATTCCCACGGCCTGCGCCCGCAGCGCCTTCACCGTCGCATTCTCCCGACCCACCTTCTCCAGGAGATCCGAATCGAAGAACCGCAGCGCGTTCTGGTGAGTGATCTTGTCGATCGCCTCGCGACTGAGTCCCGCGAGCTGCTTCGCGAGGAACTCGGGCGACTCGGGCCAGGTGCAGTACGAGTGTGGGGAGTCGCATTCCCAGCTGATGCAGTCGATGCCGATCTTGTCGCGCATCTCGATGCCGCACGGATCGTCGATGAAGCAGGTCAGGAAATGCTGTCGGAAGACCTCCAGGGGCGTCTTTCCGCCCAGATCGTCGTGGGCCCAGACGCTGTGACGATCGTGGATCCACTTGCAGCGCTCGAGAAAGTAGGGGATCCAGCCGATGCCGCCTTCGGACATGGCGATCTTGAGATTCGGGAAGCGCTGCAGAACCGGTGAGAAGATGACGTCGGATGCGAAGCTCGCCATGTCGATGTTCACCTGGGCCAGGTAGCCGCTGAAGGGCGCGTCGAGCGAGTTGAACATCGGCTTGCCACTCGTTCCCAGGTGCACCGCGAGCGCACCCCCCACGTCGCAGACTGCGGTGTAGAACGGATCCCAGTGCGAATCGTGGAAGCTCGGAAAGCCCATCGCCGCAACGTTCTGGCAGAAGTTGAAGACGCGGCATCCCTTGCGGGCCATGCGCCGCACCTCGTCTGCGGCGAGCTTCGCGTCCCAGTAGGGAATGAGCGCGAGCGGGATGAAGCGGGTCGGATGGGCTCCCCACCAGTCCTCGATGTGCCAGTCGTTGTAGGCCTGGAGCATGACCAGGCCGCACTCGCGATCTTCCACGTTGGTGAACATCGCGCCGTGGACGCCGGGAATCGTCGGAAAACAGAGCGATGCGAGGGTGCCGTTGGCGTTCATGTCGCGCACGCGAGCATCGACGTCGTAGCAGCCCTCGCGCATCTGCTCGAAGCGGTTCGGCTCGAGACCGAGCTCCTCGCGCGGGCGCCCGACGGTGGCCGCGATACCGATGTTCGGGCTCACCTTGCCCTCGAAGACCCAGAACTGCGCGCCGTTCCGTTCCTCGATGCGCGGTGCGCGGTCCCGGTACTTCGCGGGAACGTGCCGCTCGAACATATCCGGCGGCTCGACCATGTGGTCGTCGACCGAGACGAGGACCAGATCGTCCATCGAGAGATCCATCAGGGTTCCTCCGTGAGTCCTTCGCCGGACTGAACTGGCGCCGCCTCCCACCCTCGCAGGGACCCGCGC
>JARRMU010000187.1:0-3477 GCA_037385645.1 Gemmatimonadales bacterium | reverse complement strand
CCGCGCTGCTGGCGGCAGGCAGTCGTTGATCTCGGCGGCGCGAAACCTGCTGGCAGAGTCAGGAACAGTGACAACGTGCCAGGCAGACCCGCAGAGGAGGGGAAATGACGTCCAGGGTCGGAAGATCGTTCATAATTGTCGCCGCATGCATGGCCTTGCCAGCACTCGCGACGGCACAGACTGCATTGGCACAGGAGAACGCTGGCCGCGTGAAGGTGAAGATGCCAAACGTTCGCGCGGCGTCAGGCTACATGAAGCTCGGCGACATCAAGGGCGAGTCGCAGAACGTCGGTCACGAGGACTGGATCGACGTGCTGTCGGTCGACTGGGGCGAGGCGGATCCTGCCGGGTCCACCAGCCGAATAGGGGGGCGACGCGAGGTCGTGATCGTGCGTCATGTCGATAAGGCGTCACCTCAGATCCTCCAGAAGATCGCCAACGGCGAGCGCTTTCCAGCGATTGACCTCGTGATGCCGGAGGCTCGTGCAGTGGATGAGACGAATGATGAGGAGAAGCCGCTCTACGTCGTCAAACTCAAGAGCGCTCGCATCACGAGCTACCAAGTAGACGCCACAAACGACCTCCCGATGGAGACGATCACGTTCACCTATGAGGAGATCAAGCGCTCCCACGACGTCATCCTAAAGGGGAAGAAGATCTTGGAGAACTAGCCCCGTCACGCGAACCTCGCTGGCAACGCTGATACTGCTGAGGATTCTTGCCAGAGCGGCAGGAAATATCGTACCGAGAGAAGAGCTGAGTCGTCAGATCGCGCCTGTAGATTGGTCGGTTGCCGGGCGTTGTGTCACTGCGTCTGTCACTGATGTCTTGATCTTGCTGTCCGGCGCCGGGGCCCTCCTGCGCGGCACGCCGCCGTCGGCCCACCGGACGCCTCGACCGGCACGTCGCTGGTTGGCCAATAATAGCCACCCGTGCCGTTCCCGAGTCGACATCCGCATGCGGTTCTCGATGGAATCGAGAAGTTCTTCGTAGTGCATTGATCACTCGCCGCTCAGGAGGACTGCTTGTAGAAAGTCGGCATGGAGCTATGTTCCGGGGCGGAGGAGCAGCATGCTCGATCTCGCTACCATAGTCGCCGACTTTGCCACTGGGCTCAAGCGAGGGGACTCTTCGAGTCCGCACAGCGCGAACGTCGCGTTCAGCTAGGCGGAATTCATGATTGTCCTGATCCGAGCGCTGACGTATGGCTCGATCCTCGTTGGCCTCGCGCTACTCTTTGTGCCCGCTCCCGGTATTGCTCGCCCTGCCACGGGAGTCTTGCAGGTTATCGGGATGGTCGTCGGAGGTGCGGGCGCAGCGTTGGCACTCTGGTGCGTGTTCGTTTTCGCCTTCATCGGAAAGGGTACGCCCGTACCATTCGATCCGCCGCGCCGACTGGTGGTTCGGGGCCCGTACCGCTTCGTGCGAAACCCCATGGCGATTGGCGTGGGGTTGGTCCTAGCCGGAGCCACGTTCTTTTACCGGTCGTGGCTGCTTCTGGGCTATACAGCCTTGTTTTCCCTCATCATTTATCTCTTGGTCGTGTTGTATGAAGAGCCGACGCTACGTCGAACGTTCGGAGCTGAGTACGAGGTCTACATTGAAAGGGTGGGCAGGTGGTGGCCCAGCAGATCAACCGGAGCTTCCCCCCGGATCTAGCCACAGAGGCCGAGATGCTCTTGAAGCGGTCGTTGAGCCTCAGCTCGATCGAGCGATCGCCCCCATCGCAATACGAGCGGCGGCGCGAGCCGCGACCGTGAAGGCAAAGAAGGGTCCGAAGTCGCGAGTGGCCATCATGCTAGTCAGGTACAACCCTGGAAGCGACGACTGAAGCGACTCGTCGAGGACGGGATTACCATCCGTCGTCTTCATCTCGTGAAGAAGGTTGCCATCCGCGAGGAAAGGAACGCGCCCCACATCCACCTCATAGCCGGTGGCCAGCACCACGTGATCCACGGTCAACGCGTCTCCGCTGTCGAGAGACACGACGAGGCGGCCATCAGACGAACCATGGGACGCGACAACCTGGCGGTTCGGCCACAATGAGATCGAGGCACGTTCTACTCTAGGCTTCAGCCAAGGCTCGAGCCGCAGACGACCTTCCTGCCAGAATCGTCGGTCGAGCTCTCGCCGCTCCTCGGCCGACATATTGCGGAGCCAACCAGGGTTCCGCTCGATCTCATCCAGCATCGCAGCCACCCACGACCAGTCCGACGCCTCGAGGGACGGAGACTCGTGCCGGTGACACACATGAACGTTCGAGGCTCCCTTCTCAGCAATCAGCGCGGCCCACTCGAACGCGCTCTGCCGCCCGCCGACGATCAGGCATGATCGTCCGGCGAGGCCGCTGAAATCGACTAGATCGCACGTGTGCGAGAACCGTCCCGCCAGAAGGAGAGCGATGAGCTCGTTGGGGAGTTTTTTGAAGTACTCGAAGCCGACTGCGACGAGGACGTTCCGAGCGGCGATCGAGCCGCCGTCTTCCAGACGGGCAACGTACCGATACCCGTCGGCCGAGGCTTGGTCTAGGCGTAGAACCGACGCCGGGGTTACCTCGATCTTCTTCTCCCGCTGAAACCAACTCGCGTACTCCCGATAGAACTCGATCGAGAGAGGTTCCACATCCGCAGGAACCTGATGCCGCGTCTGGAGGAATGCCTCGATCGTATGGATGTTGTCCGGATCGAGGTGCCAGTCACAGTCCGATCGGAGGATCATCCCGTCCGGCATGTGAGCGTGCCAGAAGCTCATCGGGATTCCAACAATGAGGTACTCGACACCTGCCTGTCGGGCGGCGGCCGCAGCCGCGAGACCGAAAGGGCCTGCCCCGATGATCAGCAGCGGTGTTTTCATCGATCTACTCATCTGTTGCCGCCGGCCAAATGGGCCGGCGGAATGCACTTCAGGCAATGCTTGTATGACTGGGCCATCGGTCTCGTCCTCCGACCATACGCCTCCGAAGGTACAAAAGCGGGACTGCGCTGGTTAGGTATGAAAGGGCCGCACGCTTCGATGTGACAAGCTGGAAAGCCGCCATGAAGGTCCCGCATGCCGCCTCCGGTGCTGTCTCACTCGGTGCACCGGCCTGCCTCGCCGGAGGTTATTCAGAATCAACGAAGGGAGAACTGTCATGTCTGCGATCACCTTTTCCGTACCGATCCTCCCGGGCAAGACGGACACCTGGAAGCGAGCCATTGAGGAGATAAGGGGACCACGAAGGAGCGACTACGAGGAGTCGCGTCGTCGCATGGGGATCACCAGGGAAGTCGTGAGTCTTCAGGAAACGCCCGAGGGAGATTATGCCGTCGTCTGTCTCGAAGGAGACGATCCAGCCAGTGCTCCGCAGAAGTATCTGAAGTCCGAGGACCCATTCGACCGCTGGTTTGCCAAGGAGATTCTTGTTGGTACTCATGGGATGGATGACTCTCAGCAACTGCCTCCGACGCAGCTGTTCATGGATTGGCAAGCCTAGCGGGC
>JARRMU010000186.1:0-3555 GCA_037385645.1 Gemmatimonadales bacterium | reverse complement strand
CGAATTTTTATTTGATTTAAATCGTGATTCCGAAGACTAGATATAACAGAGAAACATTCGGATTGTATATATCCACGGCGGCTCCGGGCCCGTGTAGTTGGGCACCGTCTCGCCCTCCCACGGGTGCAGCCCGACATCGTCTCCCCCCTCGTACTCATACCACGAGCTGGTGATGTACTCCTCCACCTTCTGCTGGTCGTACGGATGGACCGTCGAGAGGTCGTTGTTCAGGATGATCCCCCGCGGGAAGTAGAGGCTCTCGACATCCTGGTACGTCCCGCCCTCCGGCCACTCGCCCACGGCCATGTAGTTCGGGACCCCTCCGCCGATGGCGCCCCACTCCTTGTAGAAGCCGGCGATCGCCACCAAGTCGGGCCAATAGACTTGCTCCACGAATCGCCTTGCCCGCCGAACCATGCCGAACAGGTCAGTGAATGTCTCCGCGTTGATCGTAGCGGTGCCCTCCGTGTTGATGGCCGAGGCCATCCCGCCGACGAGGAAGTTGGGGTGCGGGTTCTTGCCCCCGAAGACGGAGTGGAGGCGGATGACGTCCCGCTGCCAGTCCAGGGCCTCCAGGTAGTGCGCCACGGCGAGCAGGTTCACCTCCGGGGGCAGCTTGTAGGCCGGATGGCCCCAGTAGCCGTTGGTGAAGATTCCCAGCTGCCCGCTGGCCACGAACGCCTGCACCCTGTCCTGAACCTCGCGGAAGTACGTCTCCGAGTTGTTAGGCCAGGGCGAGATCGCCTTCGCGATCGCCGCGGTCCCGGCCGGGTCGGCCGAGAGGGCGCTCACCACGTCCACCCAGTCCAGGGCATGCAGGTGATAGAAGTGGATGACGTGATCCTGAACCGTCTGCATGGAGTGGACGAGATTCCGGATCAGCTGCGCGTTCGGCGGGATGGTGATGTCGAGGGCATCCTCGACCGCCCGGCACGAGGCGAGCGCGTGCACCGTCGTGCAGACGCCGCAGATCCGCTGCGTGAACGCCCAGCAGTCTCGTGGATCGCGTCCCTGGAGGATGATCTCGATACCTCTGAACTGCGTGGAGGATGCCCAGGCGTCCGCGATGCGTCCATCCTCGGCCTGGACCTCGATCCTGAGGTGTCCCTCGATACGAGTGATCGGGTCGACGACTACCTTCTGTCTGGCCATCTCACTCCTCCTTCCCCGAGGGCGGCGTGGTTCCGGCGCTGGGCTGCGCGGGAGGTGCGTGACCCTGGCCGGCCACCGGAAGCCTCCGGTGCCGGGCCCGGTGGATCGAGGTGGCGACCGCGTGCGCCGCCACGCCGGCCGCGGCGCCCACCGCGAGCGCGGCGCCGATCGTGTCCGCCGTGCGCTCGACGCCGAATCCGGCGACGGCGGGCAGCCTGTTGTAGAACGGCGTCATCGTGTCCCAGAAGTGCCGCTCCGTGCAGCCGATGCAGGGGTGGCCTGCGCCGATCGGCCAGCTCGTGCGGCTGTTCCACTGGAAGATCGGGCAGGGCGAGAAGCAGGCGGGACCCTTGCACCCCACCTGGTAGAGGCACCAGCCCTTCCGCGCGGCCTCGTCATCGAACACCTGGGTGTACTGACCGGCATCGAAGTGTGCGCGCCGCGGACACTGATCATGGATTCGCTTCCCGTAGGCGAACGTCGGACGGCCGTCGTAGTCGAGCGCCGGCACCCGTCCGAAGGTCAGGAAGTGGACGACCGTCGCCGTGACCGTATCGCCGATCGGTGGACAGCCGGCGATGTTGACGACCGGCTTGTCCTTCACGATCGCACTCACGCCGACGGCGCCCGTCGGATTCGGCCGCGCGGCCTGCACGCTGCCCCAGTGCGCGCACGCTCCGACGGCGATCACCGCCGCCGCGTCGGCCGCCACCTCTTCGAGGATGCTCCTCGCGGTGCGTCCCGCGATCGTCGTGTAGATCCCGCCCTCGTTCATCGGGATCGAGCCGGTCACGATGAGCACGTAGCTGCCCCGGTTCTTCTCGACGGCGTCGTGCAGCGCGCCCTCCGCCGCGTCTCCGGCTGCGGCCATCAGGGTGTGTTGATAGTCGAGGGAGATGAGGTCGAGGACGAGGTCGCCGATCGTGGGCTCCGACGTGCGGAGCACGCTCTCGACGCAGCCGGTACACTCCTGAAGCTGTAGCCAGATGACGCTCGGCCGCTGCACCTGCGTGAGGGCCTTGGCGATCTTCGGCGTCAGGAGGCTGCTGAGCCCCAGTATGGCGCCGATCTCTCCGCAGAACGTGAGGAACTCGCGGCGGTCCACGCCCCTCTGCTGGAGATGCTCGCCGAGCGTCTCGCCGTCGGCCCAGGGGTGCGAGGTAGGGAAGAACATGGGCACCTCCACTGGCGAGTGACGCGCCGAAGCTCCCAACGGTCCTTTGCCGAGCCCATCAGGAGGAGGTGCGGTCCGTGGGCCCCTCCGGCGCGTCGTGCGCGTACGTGAACAAAACGATGTTCAAGACTAGGAGGCGGCGGCCCGGCATGCCTGTCGGGTAGCTCTCGCGACTGCATGTGGGGATTTTTCCCATGCCAGAGGTGGGTCGATCGCCGTCGCGAGGCATCGCTAGGGGTGACGGGCATGCCGTGTGGGGATCGCGGACGGGGTGCCGAGGCACGGCAGCGACTCCGTGAATAGGAGCCGGCAGGCGTTCCGAAGCTCCGTCAAGAAACGCCCGACTGCTTGCGGGGCGTTTCCCTACGGGGCGATGCAGCAAACTCCCCACATGCACGCCATGATCTCCCTACAGACGCCCGTGAATACGGGACTTAGCTTGTGTTCACGGAAATGTGGAGGTGATCTCGTGAACACCACGGTCATGCAGACCAAACGGATGGATCGCGCAAAGGGCAACGGCTCGCGCGAGCAACTCACGACGCTGATCTGCCGGGCTCCGGGCCGCGGCAATCCCGATCGCTACCTGTGCGGGGCAAAGCTCGGCGAGGCCGCGCTTCTGGTCCGTTATATGGGTTCGGTGCGGAGGTGGAACGACCGGCTTCCCTCCTGCGAGGAGCCGCGAGATGTGCGCCGCTGTCCACGGTGCGGCTGGTTCAACCTCTTCGAGCCCCTCTAGGGAGGTTTCCCCACACACCGGGGCGGTCCCGAAGAGGATCAACGGCTGGAGGCCGGGAAGGGTTCTTCCATGAGCCTCCACCAGTAACGTGGAACAAACAGAAGCCAAGAGGTCGCAACGGAGGCCCCATGAGCCGACGCTTATACAGAAACGTAAATCGACATGCCTGGTGGCCGGTCACCGTCCTGATCGGCGTCCTGCTGCTCCTTCCCGGCTGCACGAAGGAGGAGATCATCTTCGTGGAGACGCCCTTGTTCGATGATCCGCCGGCGGAGGCGGCCGGTTTCATGGGGTACCGCACGAGCGAGGCGTCGAACCAGGGCCAGACGGTGTGCGGCCAGTGCCACGTGAGCAAGCAATCGGCGTGGGTGTTGACGGTGCACGCGGACGCGTGGAACGGCCTGCAGGGCAGCGGTCACGCGGCGGAGTACTGCGAGGGCTGCCACACGGACAACTCCATGGGGAGCACGTCGACGGTCGAGGGCGGCTG
>JARRMU010000185.1:0-3555 GCA_037385645.1 Gemmatimonadales bacterium | reverse complement strand
AAGGCGCGTGGCTGGTCCACCGGCCCTCGAAGGACAAGAAGGTCGTCAACGTGTGGGTCTACGATTCCGGGGCATCGCTGCCCACGGTGCTGCGGGTCTTCGACGCGGTCACCGGAGTGTTGATCGGCGAGGAGTTACTCTAAAAAAGCTGCTCCAGGGAGCACCCTCGTGTGGGCGGGCCGGTAAGCCCGCGAGCCTTACGGCCTCATAATGCTGCCGAGAAGGTGCGGCCGCTGTCGAGGGGCGGCTACCGAGGAGGTGCGGCCGCCGAGGAGGGGCGGCTGTCGAGGCCCTATCCATCCTCACGACGCCCTGCGAAGTACCGGCGAACGTACTCGTGAAGCTCCGGCTTGTCCGAATCCCAGCGCCACCCTCCGCTCGCGTCAACGGCGATGTCTGAGAAGGGGTCGAAGTCGTACGCCTTCAGACGCTGGTAGCGCACGTCGTATGCGCGGTCGACGAGATCGCCGTGCCAGAGGTGGAGAAGCGTCCCCTCCACCGCGCCCAGCTCGCCCTCGACCTCTTCGTGGTACCGAGCCGCCCACGCCAGGTAGTGCTCGGCCTGTTTCTGATTCATCTCGAACGGCCCCTGGATATCGCGATAGCGACCGACGGCGGCCATCGCCATAACCAAGTCGCCGCTGCCGAGGATCATGGCGTCGTAGAAGCCTACCCGATCGAGCAGGTCACGCCGAGCGGCCCACGCGTGACCGGGAGAATGCTGATCCAGCACGCTGGCGGAGGTGGCGCCGAAATCGATGGCGCCCCGGCAGTACTTCCCCGCCATCGACTCGCGCTCCATTAGGACCGCGTCGCGGTCCAGGTCCTCGAGGACCGCTTCGGGCCGAAGATCGAGGACGCGGCTGTGGGGCTGAACCAGACGAGCTCGCTCCAAGGCCTCGCGCGTCTCCAATGCCCAGTCGGGGTTTTCGAACACCACGTCGCAGTCCAGCCAAACGACGAGCCGGCACGACGGCGGCAACGCGTTCAGCGCGACGTTCAGGAGCCGCTCCTTCTGCCACAGAACATCATGGCCGGTGAGCCGGATGAGGCGGTCCGCATCTCGCTCGTTCAGCTCTGGGAGCCCTCCGTACACCAGCTCGGTGCTGAGCAGCGGGACCCCGAGCCGCTCCCGAAACACCTTGTAGTTCGTGTATCGGCTGACGTAGCGGTTGGGGTTGAAGAAGCTGGTAATGGCCCACAGATCGTCAGAACCCATCGGCTTCTTTCAACACGCACCCTCCCCCGCGAGCAGGACCGGGAGAGCCCCATACCTCCGGGCCGCATCGACGGGCGCCCGGAGGTTGGGGTGACGCGTCAAGCGGGGATCAAGTCGGCTGGATGTTCTGGTTCAGCCGGAAAAAGTTGTCGGGGTCGTACTTGTTCTTCAGTTCTACCAGTCGTCCCCAACTCTGGCCGTAGGCCGCGCCAACGCGGTCGGTCTCCTCCTCCATCATGAAGTTCGTGTAGACACCGCCCGTCGCGAACGGGGTGACGGCTGCGAACAGCTCACGGCACCAGGAGACGCCGCGCGTGTCATCCGCCGGGTCGTCCCAACGTCCGTGAACGTTCATGATGAATTCCACGTCGCGGTGCGGATACGCGGTCGCGTCGACGGGAACCCGATTGGTGGCCCCGCCCATCTGGGCGATGAAGATCTCGCAGCCGAACGTGGGCAGCGAATCCACGAACGGGAGCACGGTGTCGATGAACCCGTCGCTCAGCTGGAGGAAGTCGTGTGACTTCCAGTAGTTCCTGGCGCCCGGAGTGAGAAGCGGGTCGAACGCGGACTGGAAATCGACAAACGAGTGCGGCATGATTGCGTCCGCGATCGGGTTGCCGAACTCCCGGAGCGGTGCAAGGGCGGCCTCCGCCTCGGCCATGTCCCCGGCGTAGAGCGCCGCCAGAACGATGACCGGCTGGAAGTGCACGTCCTCGGGAATGAACGGCAGCGGTGGCGCCTGACGCAGCACGATCCAGACGCTGAGCTCATCGGGTGCCTGGGCCGTGAATTCCCGGTAGTAACGGAGCACCGCCGGCGCGTCGGCGAGGGAATGGACGATGAGGCCCGACAGGACTTCGGGCCCAACGGGGTAGGCCTCGAACTCGAACGACGTGACGATGCCGAAGTTCCCGCCGCCCCCGCGTATGCCCCAGAACAGGTCGGGGTTCTCCTGATCGCTCGCCGTGAGGATGTCGCCATTGGCGGTCACCACCTCCGCCGACAGGAGGCTGTCGACGGTCATTCCGTGCTTGCGGCTCAGCCACCCGAAACCACCGCCCAGCGTGAGGCCCGCGACGCCGGTCGTCGAGTTGATGCCGACGGGTACGGCCAGGCCATGCGCCTGGGTCGCTCGATCGAGATCACCCAGCGTGGCGCCCGGTTGGACGCGGACCCGGCGGGTACTTGGATCGACCTCGACCCCGTTCATCTTCTTGAACGACACCATGAGCGCGTCGTCGGCGACGGCGTTGCCGGCGATGTTGTGCCCGGCTCCGCACACCGAGATCAACAGGCCATGCTCTCGCGCGAAATCCACCGCACGCTTCGCGTCTCCGGCCTCGGCGCACTCGACGATCAAGCCGGGGTGTCGGTCGATCATGGCGTTCCATAGCTCGCGGGCCTCGTCGTAGCCGGGCGAGTCAGCCGTAAGAAGCTCACCGCTCAGGCCCGAAGCCAGGGCTCCGACGTCGACGGTCGTTTGGCCTCCATCGAGCGTCGCTAGGGTTACATCGGGCATCGTGTTCTCCTGTAAGAAGGTGGTTTCCGCCAGTTTTTAGCGATCACATTGTCGCGGCAACTGGCCTCTCAGGCAACGCACTTGGGCGTGCCGCTGCTCTGATCCCGCTGCGGGTGGTCCGCTCGACCGGAAGTGGGTCGCCCGGGGGCGAGAGCGACCCCTTCGTTTATCGTTCGGTGATCCCCATGTTCCATCTGTTCTCGCCTTCGCTGTGGAATGCGCGGAAGGCTTGGCAAGGCGGACATGGCGCCGCGCACCGCCCGTCAAACACATGCACCTAGAGTAGCGACAGGAAGGATCGATCAATGTTCGAGAGTCTCCTGGATGAGGCGCTGGAAGCGTGGACCGACGCTCGACAAGGCGTGATCGCCGAACTCGAGAACCTTCCCGCCGAGAGCTTCACGGCGCGTCCGGTTCCCGGGATGCGCAGCGTCGCCGAGATGGCGGTCCACATTCTCGAGGTCGCCCAAATGATGGTGGGAGAGCTGTCACGGGAGGACACCGACTTTCGCCGGCTTCCATGGCCTGACCTACTCCAGCTTCACGCCGGCGATCTGCTCCAGCTCACGGAGCGAGACGAGCTCCTGGCCGCGCTGCGCACGACGCTCGAGGAGGGGATCGAGCGCTTCCGTGAGGTCGGCGAGCTCCACATGCTTCAAACGATCGAGCGCTTCGACGGCGAGCGGGGCACTCGTATCGCGTGGCTCCAGCACGGAATCGCGCAGGAGATGTATCACCGAGGGCAGCTCGCCGTATACGCCCGCCTGCTGGGCGAGGTGCCGGCGATGACCATGCGGATCGAAGCGGCTGGGTA
>JARRMU010000184.1:0-3655 GCA_037385645.1 Gemmatimonadales bacterium | reverse complement strand
CTCGTGCTTGTGCTCGAGCTGGCCGCAGGCTCGCTGTCGGCTTGTGGCGATGATGGCACCGCGCCGCCAGGCACACTGCGCTTCGGCCAGCTCGGCCAGATCCGTGCCGAGCTCATGGTGCCCCTTCGGGGTGCTTCCACCCTTGCAGCCGGCCAGCTCCGTCAGGTCCTCACCTGGGAGTCGGGGGGCTCCTGGACCCTGGAGGAGTCCATCTCGTATCGGGGGCTCCTGGGCGACGACGAGCTCCGGCACAATCCGGGGAATGCGGCGCTGTTTGCCGCCGACTACGCTTCCCTGATCACCCAGTTGAACGAGGTCCAGGGACTGGAGCTCTTCATCGACGAGCTGCCCCGGGATACAGACCCGCAGTGTGGACAGACCGGCACGCGTCTCTCCTTCTCCATCCGGGACGACATTCGCGAAGAGGAGTACACCTGGATCCGATGCGTCTCCGGGTCGTTGGGGAACCTTACACCGGTGGGCGCCGGTCCCGACCCGTCCGCTTCCCGGGTTGCCCTGGCCACGATGCTGGCCCGGGACCGTACCCTGGGCGAAGACTTCGTCTCGGCCTATGCCGGCAGCGTGCCGTTCGGTACCCTCGACCGGGGCGAAGATACGCCTACGCGTCTCAGCGCGCCGGTGGCCTTCCTGGACGAGAGCTCCTGGGAGTCGTTCTGGGACGATCACGCCGGACCGAGGACGTCGCCACCGACCGTCGACTTCGGCGAGGAGATGGTCATCGTCGGCGCGGTGGGGATCCGGAGCGAGGCGGGGAACGCCGTGGAGGTTCGGCGGGTCCTCCAGGTGTATGAAGGGACCCTCACGGAGATCTTCGAGCGGGTCCCTGGCGACTTCTGTTCCCCGGCTGCGCAGAGCCACGTGCCATTCCACATCATCGTCGCACCCCGGACGCCCGCTCCCATCCGCTTTGCGGATATACGGGTCGAGCGTGTACCCTGCGGGGTATGACGGATGTCCATCCGCGCGCTGTTCACTACCGCCATCGTGGCCTTTGCCATCATGGTGTCTGCTTCCGGGGGCTATCTGGCGTGGCGCGAAGCCAGGAGGGCGGTGGAGGCCGAGTTGGATCAGCGAGCGTCCTGGGTGGCCGGAGCCGCTGCAGAGACGGGACTCCAGGCGACGATCCTGGAGAGTCTTCAGCCGGGTTTCGAGGACCTGCGAGCCTGGACGAGCAACCACGCGCGCCTCGAGCGCCTGCTCAACTACGTGTCCGAGGCCTACGTGGTGGCCCAGGACAACACGGTGCTCGTAAGCTCCTTTCCGGCTGACTCCTTCACCATCGGCACACCACTGCGGTTCCTTGAGCCCTTCGACCAGGAGTTGGATTCCGCACGCGCCTGGGGGAGCGCGACGACGCGGTCCTTCACCGGCACGGACAACCGACAGTACAAGTGGGGCTTCGCCAAGCTCGAGCAGTCCCCGTTGATTCTCGCCGTGCTCATGCCAGCCGACTATCTGTCCCCGCTGGACACGCTCCGTGAGAACCTGCTCATCGGCTCCCTGGTTGCGGCAGTCCTGGCGACGCTCCTCGCCGCGCTGCTCGCCGCGGGCATCATCCGTCCTCTCGAACGACTCAGCCGGGTGGCCTTGCGAATCCAACGGGGGCACATGGACGAACCGGTGGCCATCGAGCGAGGAGTGGAGCTCGGGCGTCTCTCCCGCGCCATGGAACGAATGCGGCAGGGCGTACAGGAACGGGACGAGCAGCTGCGGCTGATGTTGGCGCAGGTGGCCCACGAGATCCGCAATCCCCTCGGAGGATTGGAGCTGTTCGCGTCAGCTGCCGCGGACGCCCACGACGGGAACGAGCGGGTTCGGTTGATGGCCAGGATTCGGGAGGAGATCATCGCCCTCAACCGTATCATCGACGACTTCCTCACCTTCGCCCGTCCCCTCGCACCTGCCCGGGAGCTCGGCGATCTGAGGGTGCCTCTCAGCGAGGCAGCGGAGCTGGTGCGTGCCCAGATGAAGCAGGGCGGAGGGGAGCTTCGGCTCGTGCTGCCGGAGGAGCCGCTGCTCGCGTCGGTGGATCCCCAGCACGCGAAGCGCGCCGTGCTCAACCTCCTGCGCAACGCGGCGCAGGTCGCGAAGAACGTGGAGCTGACCTCCTTCGTCCGGGGTGGCGAGATCGTGGTGGCGGTGGCGGACGACGGTCCGGGAGTCCCCGCCGGTCTCCGGGATCGAATCTTCGATCCGTTCGTGACCGACAAGGAGCAGGGTGCCGGCCTGGGCCTGGCCATCGTCCGCAAGATCGCCGAAGCTCACCACGGACGTGTGGAGCTCGTCCGACGGAAGGAAACAAATGGTGGGAGGGGATCGGAGTTCCGCATATATTTCCGGAGTCTGGAAGATCCTCCACCCGCGTCCATGCTTCCGGCGGTTGCCGAGGCAGCCAGATAGCGCGCGCCCATGGCCGAGATCCTGATCATCGAAGACCACGCCGCCATGCGGGAGGGGCTGGAGCTGCTTCTGAGGCGCAGAGGTCACCGTACGCGGGTCGCTGACAGCGGCAAGCGGGGCCTGGAGTTGCTGGCCGAGGAGGTGGCTGATCTGGTGATCACGGATCTCAAGATGGCCCGCATGGACGGAATCGAGGTCCTCCGGCGCGTGAAACGGCACACACCCGACACCGAAGACATGGTCATCACGGCCCACGGCACCATCGAGAAGGTCGTGGAAGCCATGAAGCTGGGTGCGGCAGACTTCATCACGAAGCCGTTCTCCTCGGAAGAGTTCGCGGTCAAGGTCGATCGCCTGGTGGCGGAGCACTATGAGCGAGCCCGTCTCCGTCGGGAGAACGTGGCCCTCAAGGTGGAAAACACCTACCTGAGGGAGGAGACCCAGGCCCGGTACGGTGAGATCGTGGGGGAGTCTCCGCCCATGACCCAGGTGTTCCGTTGGGTCGACCGGATCGCACGAAGTGACTCGACGGTCATGATCTACGGTGAATCCGGGACGGGGAAGGAGCTGGTGGCGAGGGCCATTCATGCCGGATCACCGCGCTGTGACGGACCCTTTGTGCGTGTGAACTGCGGTGCGCTTACCGAGAGCCTTCTGGACTCGGAGCTCTTCGGCCACGAGAAGGGTGCGTTCACCGGCGCGGAGCGACGGCGTCGGGGGCGCTTCGAGCTCGCAGACGGAGGTACGCTGTTCCTCGACGAGATCGCCACGGTTCCCCATACGACACAGGTACGCCTGCTGCGTGTCCTTCAGGAGCGGGAGCTCGAGAGGGTCGGCGGTGAGGAGACCCTTCCGGTGGACGTGCGCATCATTGCCGCCACGAATGCTACGGCCGACCGGCTTCTGTCAGACGGCACGTTCAGGGAGGACCTCTTCTATCGCCTCCACGTTGTGCCGATCACGCTGCCTCCGCTTCGCGACAGGAAGGAAGACATCCCCCTGCTGGTCAACCACTTCATCGACAAGCTGCACGCGAGGACGGCATCTCCCGCGCTCACGGCTACGCCCGGGACCTTGAAGCGACTGGCAGCGTACGGCTGGCCCGGCAATGTCCGGGAGCTCGAAAACGTGATCGAGCGTGCCCTCGTCATGGCGGATGGAGAAGAGCTGACAGAGGACGACCTCCCGGCCCTCGGCGGAGCGGTTCCCTCGCACAGTGCCTTCGGCGACGGTT
>JARRMU010000183.1:0-3657 GCA_037385645.1 Gemmatimonadales bacterium | reverse complement strand
GGACGAGCTTAATGTCTGCGATCAACGCGAGGGTGAAAGAGATCATCGCCAACGAACTGGGGGTCGAGATCGAGAAGGTGACCGACGAGGCATCTTTCGTCGATGACCTCGGGGCCGACTCGCTCGACACGGTCGAGCTCGTAATGGCATTCGAAGAGGAGTTCGAGATCGAGATCCCCGATGAGGATGCCGAGCGAATGCAGACGGTGGGTGACGCAATCAAGTACCTGGAAGGAAAGCAGGACTGATCCGATGCCTGCCGCGCTGAGTTCGAACCCCGCCGTGGACGGCTAGGCAGCCGTGCGCCGACGCGTTGTCGTGACGGGGCTCGGGCTCGTCACACCGCTCGGGAACGACGTCGAGGCGACGTGGTCCGGCCTGGTCGAAGGCCGAAGTGGCGCAGGGCCGATCACCCTCTTCGATGCCACGGACCAGGATGTCCGGTTTGCCTGCGAAGTGAAGGACTTCGACCCGGAGCCCTTCATGGACCGGAAGGAAGTCAAGCGGAGTGACCGGTTCGTTCAGTTCTCGCTGGCCACCGCCCAGCAGGCTTTGGATGCGGCCGCTCTGCTCGAAGTGTTGCCTGGCCTCCCGAAGGAGCGGTTCGGCGTGATCGTCGGGAGCGGCATCGGCGGCTTGATGACTCTCGAGAACCAGCACCTCCGGATGTTGGAGCGGGGTCCCGATCGGGTGTCGCCCTTCTTCATCCCCATGTTCATCGCCGACATGGCGGCGGGTCTGATCTCGATGCGTTACGGCGCCCGTGGGCCGAACTACGCAACCGTCTCTGCCTGCGCGTCCAGCGCGCACGCGCTCGGATTGGCCTACAGATCGATACGGACCGGCGAGGCGGACGTAATGATCGCCGGAGGCACGGAGGCCACGATTACGCCGCTGTGTACGGCCGGGTTTGCCGCGATGAAGGCGCTGTCGACGCGCAACGATGATCCGGCCACGGCATCGCGGCCGTTCGACAAGTACCGGGACGGCTTCGTCCTGGGGGAGGGCGCTGCCAGCCTCGTCCTGGAGTCGCTCGAACACGCCCGCGGTCGCGGCGCCCCCATCCTCGCCGAGCTCGTCGGATTCGGGCAGAGCGCGGACGCGTACCACATGACGGCGCCCGCCCCAGAAGGAGCAGGCGCTCAGGTGGCGATCCGAAGCGCTCTCGCCGACGCCCAGGTCGACACCACGGACGTGGACTATGTGAACGCACACGGCACCTCGACTCCCCAGAACGACGCGACGGAGACGGCCGCCCTCAAGAACGTGTTCGGCGATCACGCCTACGATCTCGTCGTCGGCTCGACGAAGTCGATGACCGGGCACACGCTTGGGGCGGCAGGCGCCGTCGAAGGCGCCATCAGCGCTCTGGTGTGTCAGCGCGGGATCATCCCGCCGACCATCAACTTCGAGGAGCTCGACCCGGAGTGCGATCTGGACTACGCTCATCACGGACCCGTGGAGAGGGACGTGAGGGTGGCGATCACGAACTCCTTCGGCTTCGGCGGGCACAACGTCACGCTCGTGGTCCGAAGGTGGACGGAGTAGGGAGTGCCACCATTTCCAAGGTCTTGATTCTCATCGGATCGGAGTCGGATCGCCCCAAGATCCTGGGTGCCCTGGAGGTCTTGCAGGATGCTGGCGTGGAGGCGGAGCTCGTGGTGGCGAGCGCCCACAGGGAACCGGATCGCACCAGGCGGCTCGCGTCGGGGGCCCGCGAGCAGGGATGCTCGGTCGTGATCTGCGGAGCCGGACTGTCGGCTGCCTTGCCCGGTTTCGTGGCCGCGCACACCGACCTGCCGGTAATCGGGGTGCCGATTTCGGCCGGGAGCCTCGGAGGGCTGGACGCGCTGCTGTCGACGGTTCAAATGCCGCCAGGGGTACCCGTGGCCGCCGTCGGGATCGACAACGCCAAAAACGCGGCACACCTCGCCCTTCGCATGCTCCGGATGGCCGACCGGCTCTAGCGGCGGCCTTGACCTCGGGGTCTCTCGGATGAGAGTCGGACTGGGCTTCGATCAGCGGAACGCGTCGACGGATGCGCTCGCTGGCGTCATCCACCGAGCCGTCGCGGAAGCGCTCCGCGGCGCCTCGGGTCTGGACGCCCTGTCCACGGAAGCGTCTGAGGCTGATGCCGGAGATGTCTTGGAAACGAGCGCTACGGGTGGGCTGGGGAGCGGGGAGAGGGAGCTGCAGGAGGTCGTGCGCCTCATCGAGCGACACAACCACCAGGTCGTGAACCTGGACGTGACCGTTTTGGCAGACGTGCCGTACCCCGAAGCAGCTCTGTACGAGATCCGGGAGAGGGTGGCGGAGCTCGTTCACATCGCTCCTGCGAACGTGATGACGAAGAGGTCCGAAATGAGCGCGACTCCCTGGCTGGAGACGGGCAACGGGGTCGCCGCGATCGCCATCACGCTCTTGGATCAGATCTCCGATCTGGACGCCCTGCACGCCAGCATCCGCTCCGGCGGCTAACGGGTCGCGGAGTGGGGTAGAGATCCGGCATGCCGGCCCAACTCGAGAGCTTCATTCGCCTTCTGGATGTCTTCCCGGTCGAGACGATCTACCTCCTCGTCGCTCTCGGCACGGCGGTGGAGAATGTCTTCCCGCCCATCCCATCGGATACGATCGTGTTGCTGGGGGGCGTTCTGGCGGATCACGGCGTCGTGCGAGCCGACCTCGTGCTCGCCTCGGCCTGGGGGGCCAACATCCTGCTCGCGATGTTCGTCTACTTCATGGGTCGACGGTACGGACGTGCAATCTTCGGCACCCGATGGGGCCGCTGGCTCCTTCGCCCTCACCAGCTGGATCGGCTTGCCGAGTACTATGGAAATTACGGAGCGGTCACCATCCTCGTGAGCCGCTTCTTCCCGGTCTTTCGCGTGCTGGTTCCTGCATTCGCCGGCATCAGCAGGCTCGGCTTCTGGAGAACGGCGATCCCGCTGGCGCTCGCCTCCGCCCTGTGGTACGGAGTCCTCCTCTTCGCCGGCATGTTCGCATCGCGCAACCTCTCCAAGGTGGTCTCGGCGGTCTCGGCCGTAAACGCGGGACTGGTGATCGCGGCGGCCGTGCTCCTGGCCGGACTCGGCGTCTTGTGGTGGATGAGTCGCCGGGAGCGACAGGACCCCCCGTGAGCTCGACGCGCACGGATCTGCGGAGGGAATTCCACCTCGAGGGTTTCTCCGACTTCCTTCTCTTCGAGCGGGGGCTCTCGACGACGACCCACGAGGCCTACCTGGCCGACTGCGGAGAGCTGGTCAGTTTCGTGGCAGCGCGCGGCGTGAGGGCTCCCATTGACGTGGACTACGGACTGCTGCGCGAGCACGTGGCGAGACTTGCCCAGCGGGGGTTGGCCCCGTCGACGATAGCCCGAAAGCTCTCCGCCCTGCGCGGCTACTTCGCCTATCTCCTTGCCGAGCGAATCGTGACCGTAGACCCGACGGAGAGACTGGAAGCCCCGCGTGCCGGCCGTCCGGTACCGGAGGCCCTCAGCTACGCCGAGGTCGAGCGCCTGCTCGCTTCCGTCCTTACAACCGACACGTACGGAATGCGGGATCTGGCCATGCTCGAGCTGTTGTATGGGGCCGGACTCAGGGTGTCCGAGCTTACCAGCCTCACGCTCCGCAACCTGGACATGCAAGAGGGCTTTGTTCA
>JARRMU010000182.1:0-3744 GCA_037385645.1 Gemmatimonadales bacterium | reverse complement strand
GCCGACAGCTCCTGCAGCTCCTCGTACGAACGTACGTCGATTAGGTCCCTTACCCACCTCACACCTCCTCTCTGGAAGAGACTTGAACGGGGATGACGGCCCTCGACCACATAACCTCACCCGCGGCGAGCCGCGCGCAACTGTACGCCGGTGTACGGCCCTCGTAGGCTTTGGAACCAGCGCTCACCACTCGGTCCTCTCCACCACGACTGCGCAATCGCTTCGTCGATTCCGTGCGGGTTGTCCTTCTGTGGTCGAAAAACGGAACAGCCGGCTTCGGCTCGCCCTTGGGGCCCCTCCGACCACCCCATCCTGATCAGGTCCGGGGCGATCGCCCGGGCAGACGGGTGGACGTGCGGGATCACTTTCTGCCACAGATACGAGGAAGTGGGTTTGCCGTACAGAAAGAGGATCGGGTTCCCGTCCCCCGCGGAGACGTAGTGCATCCGGGAGCCGAGCACTTTGACGAAGCGCGACTAGAACGCGAAGTCCGGAGAGATCTCTGCTGTCATGATCATCGCGGATGCGCCAGCGCCTGGACCCCACCGCCCCTGATGCGCAGCGTCTCATCGAGCAGCTTCACGGAGGCGTAGACGGTCACGATGGTGGGCGTCGGGATTCCGAGCCGCGCCCCGACCTCGACCACCGAGCCGATGAGCGCCTCGACCTCGAGGGAGCGGCCGGCCTCCACGTCCTGCAGGGTGGAGGTCTTGTGCTCCCCGACCCGCTCGGCGCCTGCCAAACGCCGCTCGAGGGGAACGCGCATGGCAACTCCCAGACCCGCCGCCACGGCTTCCGCCTCGCGCATCAGCCGCAGCGCGAGCTCTCGTGATGGCGGATAGCGGCAGATCTCGGCCATCGTGGCGCGCGTGAGCGCGCTGATCGCGTTGAAGGCGAGCACGCCCACGGCCATGAGCCAGATTTCCGCGCGGATGTCCTCGAGGATATACGACTTGTAGCCGGCAGCCTCGAAGACGTCGGAGATCTCGCGGGCCCGTTCGGTTTCGGTCCCGTCCAGCTCGCCGACTGGAAACCGGTCGCCGTACAGGTGCCGGATCACGCCCGGCTGATCGATCGCCGATGCCGGATAGGAGACGCAGCCGAGGATCCGTTCGGGCTCGATGTAGGCTGCCAGGCAGCCGTCGGGATCCAGGCTGTCGAGGCGCCAGCCGTCCAGTTCGCCGCCGTGCCGCTGGAAGTACCACCAGGGCAGGCCGTTCTGCATGGTCACGACGGCCGTGTCCGGCCCGTAGAGCGCAGGCAAGTCCTCTGCAACGGCCCGGATCACGTGGGCCTTCAGAGCGAGAATCACCAGATCTTGCTCGCCGGCGTCGCGGCAGCTGTCGACGGCTCGGATGTCGTCCACGTGACGCTCGCCGTCGGCCGACAGGACCGTCAGGCCGTCGCGCCGGATGGCCTCGAGCTGAGCGCCAACCTCCACGAGGGTCACTTCCTTGCCGGCCAGCGCAAGATCGACACCCACCAAACCGCCGATCGCGCCCGCTCCGACGACGCAGATCCTCATGATGGGCTACTCACTCTCGTTGGTGCACCAAAGCGGCCTGCCCGGTTGCCAAAGTCCCGCGTCATGCGAACTTGCTGGTCATGTCGACAGCTAGCGCCTCCAAACGGCTTCGTCAAATCGCTCTCTACGGCGTTTCGCGCGGATCCACGGAGGGCCTCATGCCAGCTGTCGCGCTGCCTGCCCGCTGTTACGCTGCCTGCCCGCTGTTACGCTGCCTGCCCGCTGCCGCTGTCGCGCTGCCTGCCCGCTGACCGAAGGGTCGCTATCATAGGCAACGTGAAGAACCGATCCTCATGCGTGCTTGTCGTAGCCGTGCTGCTGCAAGTGGCAATCGCGGCGCTCGGGAGCTCCGGTAGGGCACAGGAACCGAAGCCCGACTCCACGGGCACGGACGAGACGCCTGCTAACTCGTCGACGCCCGCCCTCCAGGCACCGCCCGCCCTTCAGACACCGCCCGCCACCTCACCCGAATCCACCCTGGAGATCTTCCTCATCACGGTCGGCGCCGGGCGGCAGGTCTGGGAGCGCTTCGGACACAACGCGATCTGGGTGCGCGACACGGTGCGCGGCATCGACCGGGCTTACAACTACGGCATGTTCTCGTTCGACGATCCAGGCTTCCTGAGCCGGTTCGTTCGTGGAGAGATGGACTACTGGATGGAGGGGTTCGAGACCGAGCGCATGCTGCGAGCCTACGAGGCGGCCGATCGCTCGATCTGGATCCAGGAGCTCGACCTGACGGCGGAGCAGAAGCGGGCCCTGTACGAATTCGAGCAGTGGAACGAGCGACCCGAGAACCGCGTCTACCGATACGACTACTACCGGGACAACTGCTCCACGCGGGTTCGCGACGCGCTCGACCGGGTTCTGGACGGACGGCTTCGGGAAACATTCGAGGGAGTCGAGACCGGGACGACGTACCGCTCCCACTTCCGCCGGCTGATGTCGCCCGACCCTCTCATATACACGGGCGGGAGTTTCGCCATCGGCCCCGCGACGGATCGACCGATCTCGGCTTGGGAGGAGATGTTCCTTCCGGTTCGGATGATGGAGTACCTGCGCGAAATGACCGTGCCGGACGGGGACGGGGGCGAGAAGCCGCTGGTGAAAAGGGAGCTGACGTTCTACGAGAGCACGCTCGGGCCCGAGCCGATGGCGCCGCCCGACTGGCGGCTCCAGTTCCTGGCGGTGGGGGTCTCGCTCGCGGGGCTCTTCGTCCTGCTCGGCTGGCTGGGATCGAGGTGGCGCGGCGCCCGCTTTCTGGCCGCGCTGACGTCGACGGCGTGGGCGCTCGTGCTGGGCATCGGTGGAGTGTTCATGCTCGGGATCTGGTTTCTGACGGCGCATTGGGCCGGCTACCGGAACGAGAACCTCTTTTTCCTCAATCCGCTCGCGCTCGCGCTCGTGGTCCTGATCCCCTACGCTGCGCTGGCGAAGCCCTGGGCCGTGCGGTGGGCGCGAGGATTGGCGACCTTCCTCGCAGCGGCGGCGATCCTCGGCCTGATCCTGCAGCCCCTGCCCTGGCTGCCGCAGACCAACGCCGAGATCATCGCCGCGGTGCTCCCGCCAACGCTGGCGATGACTTGGGTCGTCCTGCGGCTCACGAGGGATCCGGGAGGCACGAGTGAGTCGGTCTGAGCATAAGGATGCCGAGAGCGGACCAGCGATCTCCTGGTTGCTGCTCGGACTGCTGTCGTCGATCATCGGGGGCGCCATCGTGCTGGTGGCTGTTGGCGTCATCTCGATGCCGGAGGGCGGCGCGAACGCCCCGCCCTGGGTGGTCGGGCTCGCCGGAGCCGTCTTCCTGGTCATGGGACTCTACTCCACCGCGCTCGCCGTGCTCGTGTGGCAAGACCCGGAGTTGGCGACGCGGATCGTGCGCGGCGAGGCGTTCGACGTGGCCAGCTGGCTCGTGGGGCTGTTCGCGGTCGCCGTGTTCTTCACCATCTCGGCGTGGATCGCATGGGGGCCTGGACCCCGCAGTTTCACCGGCAGCGTGGGAGCGGGCGGCCTGGGCGTGGGCGGAATGGTCGGTGAGTCCATGGGGCGCGCCGTCTTCGGGGTGTCTGCCGTGATCACGGGGCTGGTCTGCGTATGGATGCTGTCGTGGGGATTCCGTCGCCTCCGGCGTCGCTGACGCGCGCGGGCGAAACCTCCCGCCGCGCGCCTCGCTTCCGCCCGCGGCTCAGTAGAAGGCGATAAGCGAGTATCCCTGCTGC
>JARRMU010000181.1:0-5284 GCA_037385645.1 Gemmatimonadales bacterium | reverse complement strand
GAGGAGACCGAGCGCATCCTCCGGGACTGGCCGCTCTGACGAATGCCTGCTGCGTACACGGGTAGCCGGATGCCTGCTCAGCCCCTCCCGCCGGACGCCCTCTGGCGGAGCTGCGATCCCGAGCAGTTCGATTTCAAGACGACCGCCGATCTGGAGGTCGTGCACGAGGTCGTAGGGCAGGAGCGCGCCACCGACGCGGTCCGGTTCGGGATGGGGATCCGCAAGCCCGGATTCCACATCTATGCGTTGGGTCCCGAACAGACCGACAAGGAGCGGGTCATCCGCAAGTTCCTGGAGGAGAGGGCGGCCGGCGAGCCGGTTCCTCCGGACATCTGCTACGTCAACAACTTCGACGAATCCCACCGTCCGATCGCGCTGCTCATGCCGCCGGGTAAGGGGCCCGAGCTCGCCGCGGACATGGACCACGTCCTGGAGGAGCTGAGGGCGGCGCTCGAGGCGGCGTTCGAGAGCGAAGAGTATCAAACCCGGCGGCGGGCGATCGAGGAGGAAGCCGGGGAGGAGCAAGAGGAGGCGCTGAGCGGGCTCAGCGACAGGGCCAAGGAGGAGGGAATCGCGCTAATGCGAACGCCTGTCGGCTTCGCGTTCGCGCCCGTGCGGGACGGGGAGGTGCTCACCCCCGAGGATCTGGACAAGCTTCCCGATGAGGAGGCCGAATCGATCAAGGCGCGCATCGGGGAGCTCGAGGGGGAGCTGCAGGAGGTGCTGCGCAAGATGCCCCGGCGGCAGAGAGAGGTGCGGGACCAGGTCCGCGCCCTGAACCGGGAGGTCGCGGAGTACGCGGTGCGGGATCTGCTCGATGAGCTCCGAACGAGGTACGAGGCGTTCCCCGAAGTGCTGCAGCACCTGGACCACGTCCAGGCGCACATGGTCGAGAACGTGCGGCAGTTCATCGCCCGACCGGAGCAGCAGGTGCCGCCCGAGATGGCGGCGCTGATGGAAGGTGCGGGCGAGGCTCACCCCTTCCGACGCTATAAGGTGAACGTGCTCGTCGACCATTCGGAGTCCGAGACGGCGCCGGTGGTCTACGAGGAGAATCCCACTTATCAGAATCTGATCGGCCGGGTGGAGTACCAGTCGCTGCTGGGAGCGCTGACCACCGACTTCACGATGATGAAGGCCGGTGCGCTTCACCGGGCCAACGGGGGGTACCTGCTGCTCGATGCCCGGCGCGTCCTCCTCCAGCCCTTCGCCTGGGAAGGGCTGAAGCGGGTCCTGACCTCGGGCGAGCTCAAGCTCGAATCGCCGAGAGATGTGCTGGGTCTGGTTAGCACCGTCTCGCTGGAGCCCGAGCCGGTCCCCCTCAACGTGAAGGTCGTGCTTCTCGGCGAGCGCATGCTCTACTACCTGCTCTCCGATCTCGAGCCCGACTTCCCGCAGCTCTTCAAGGTGGCGGCCGACTTTGCGGACGACGTGGACCGCACGCCGGAGGGCGAGCAGCTCTACGCGCGTCTGATCGCCACGTTGGCCGGCCAGGACGAGCTGCGTCCACCGCTCCGACCGGATTCGGGAGCGCATGCAGGAGCAGATCCTCCGCGAGACGATCTACATCGACACCGAGGGCGAGACCGTGGGACAGGTCAATGGCCTATCCGTGCTCACCATAGGGGGTGGGGGCTTCTCCTTCGGCGGGCCTACCCGGATCACCGCACAGGTCCAGCTCGGCAGCGGCAAGGTGCTGAACATCGAGCGGGAGGTGGAGCTCAGCGGTCCGATCCATTCGAAGGGAGTGCTCATCCTGGCGGGCTTCCTCGGCGGGCGATACGCCCAGGAGAGTCCTCTCTCCCTCTCCGCCAGCCTCGTATTCGAGCAGTCCTACAGCGGGGTCGAAGGAGACAGCGCCTCCTCGACCGAACTGTACGCGCTCCTATCCGCGATAGGCAAGGTGCCGCTCGCCCAGGGGATCGCGGTGACCGGCTCCGTCAATCAGCATGGCCAGGTGCAGCCGATCGGCGGCGTCAACGAGAAGGTCGAGGGCTTCTTCGATATCTGCCTCGGCCGGGGGCTCACGGGAGATCAGGGCGTCCTCATCCCGGCTTCGAACGTGAAGCACCTGATGCTTGCCTCCCGGGTGCGCGAGGCCGTCCGGGCCGGGCAGTTCCACATCTGGCCGGTCGAGACGATCGACGAGGGGATGGAGATCCTCGCCGGGCGGCCGATGGGCGAGCCTGACGAGAACGGCGAATACCCGGAAGGCAGCGTGAACCGGGCGGTTGTCGACCGGCTGGCCGAGCTGGCGAGGCTTCGCAAGGAGTTCGGGCGCGCCGCCGGCGACGGCGAGGCGGGGGAGGGGGAGCAGGAGGGCTCCGGTGGCTGACGGCGTGGGTTCCGATGGCTGACGAGGCGCCCGCACGTCCGACCTCGATCCGCCGGATCGTCGTGGCGCTCGATGCCTCGCGGAGCAGTCTGGCCGCGCTGGAGGCCGCGGCCGAACTGGCCGCAGCGGTGAACGCTGAGCTCGCGGGTCTGTTCGTGGAGGACGAGAACCTCGTGCGACTCGCCGGGCTGCCCCTCGCCCGAGAGTTCGACCGGATCTCCGAACGGCCGCGATCGATGGACACCGCGCAGCTCAGGCGACACATGGCGCGGCAGGCCCAGCAGGCTCGGCGCGCCCTGAGTCAGCAGGCCGAGACGTGGAGGGTGACCTGGTCGTTTCGCACCGTTCGCGGGCACGTCACGCCGGAGGTTCTAGCCGCCGCCTCCGAGGCCGATCTGTTGGTGCTCGGCTCTCGCGGCCGATCGCCAGGATCGATGATCGGGTCTACCGCCCGGGAGCTCCTCCGCGAGGTGCCGACCCTGCTGCTCGTCGCGCCGCCCGCTGGTCCCCGCCGCGGATCCGTGGACGTCCTCTTCGATGGGACGGAAAAGGGCGAGCGCGCGTTGGCGCTGGCCTCCGACCTCGCGCTCTCGCGGGACCGACCGCTCCGGGTGCTGATCGCGCCCGACGGCGAGAAGGACAAGCGGGAGGACCACGCCAGGGCGGTGCTCGGCGAGCTTGCCAGCCTCGCAGCATATGAGGAGCTGGATATGCGCGGACTGCGTGCGGCGCCCGCGCGCCTGCGGGCGCGTGGCTGCGGCTTGCTCGTGCTCTCGCGCGGCGCGCTTCATGCGCTCGGCGAAGAGGCCGCGAAGTGGATCTCGGATCTGCACTGCCCGCTGCTGGTAGTGGACTGAGCGGCTGACGGCAGTAGGGCGCGGCACCTCCGACGCGCGATCCCGCCGGCCCGCCCCCCTATTCGTGATGTGCGCCACCGCCGTATTATCGAGGCTTATCCCACTCCATGAGCGGTAACGACATGATCGATTCCGGCCGAAGCGTCCTGCGGGTCCTTCTTCTCTTGACGGCTCTCGCACCGAGCGAGGCGGCGGCTCAGCAGTCCGACTCGGCCGGGCAGGAACCAGGGCAGGAGCCAGCCGCGCAGGAGCCAGCCGCACGGGAGCCGACAGCCGGCCGACTGGACGCGGAGCGCCCCGACCGGGACCAGCCTTTCGGGCCCGTCGACTCGGCAAGCGTCCAGTTCGACGGCAACGTGCTGTTCGCGGTACGAGGCATCCCCGGCTTTCCGGCCCACGAACGGGCCAGGGATATCGCGGACCGCCTCAAGACGATCGCCCGGAACCGCACCGTCGACCTGTCGAGTCTCCGGACGGAGGAAGCCGAGCTGGGGACGCAGATCCTAGCGGGCGAAACTCCGGTCGTCCTCGTCACGGATCTCGATGCACAGCTGGTCGGCGTTCCGGACCGGTCTGCCCTAGCGGACCTCTACCTGACCCACAGTCGCGAGGTCGTCGACGAGTACCGCGCCGATCGTGAGACCGGCGCCCTCTTGTTCCGCGCGCTCTACGCCATCGGCGCGACTTTGGCGCTCGCCCTCGCCCTGCTGGCGCTGCGCTGGCTGTTTCGCAAGAGCCTGGCGATCGAGCGGCTCTATGGCGTCAAGGTAGGGGACCTGAGCGTCAAATCCGCGCAGCTCGTCCGTGCCGATCAGATCCGGAGGCTCATCCAGAGCTCCCTGCGCGCCGGGTTCGGATTCGCCACGCTGATCCTGATCTACGTCTACCTGAATGGCGTGCTGGGTCTTTTCCCGTGGACGCGCGGAATCGCCCGGGACCTGCTCCGCTACGTGCTCGATCCATTGCAGACGATCCTCCTCGGCTTCATCGGCTACCTGCCGAACCTGCTGTTCATCCTGATCCTCGCGATCGTCACGCGTCTCCTTCTCAAGGGCCTCAAAATCTTCCTGGCCAGCGTCGCCGCCGGCAGGGTGCACCTCAGCGGGTTCGACCCGGACTGGGCGTGGCCGACCTATCGGCTCGTCAGGGTCCTCGTCCTAGCGTTCTTCGTGGTCGTCGCCTACCCGTACATCCCCGGATCGGGCTCGGCCGCGTTCAAGGGGGTCTCGATCTTCCTCGGCGTGGTGTTCTCGTTGGGATCCTCATCCGTCATCGGGAACCTCATCGCCGGCTACAGCATGACCTACCGGCGCACCTTCAAGGTGGGAGACAGGGTGCGGATCGCCGAGGTGGTTGGTGACGTGACCGAGATCCGCCTGCTCGTCACACACCTCCGCTCCCCCAAGAACGAGGAGATCGTCGTCCCGAACTCGCTGATCATCGGGAGCAACGTCGTCAACTACAGCTCGATCGCGCGCAAGGAGGGCCTCATCCTCCACACGACCGTGGGGATCGGCTACGAGGTGCCGTGGCGGAAGGTGGAGGCGATGCTGGTCGAGGCGGCTGGCCGCACCGAGGGCTTGCTCGAGGAGCCAGCGCCGTTCGTGCTCCAGAAAGCGCTCGCCGACTTCTGCGTCACCTACGAGCTGAACGCGTACTGCCAGGATCCCGGCCGCATGTACCCGCTGTACACGGAGCTGCACCGGAACATCCAGGACGTCTTCAACGAGTACGGCGTCCAGATCATGACTCCGGCCTACGAGGCGGATCCCGTGGAGCCTAAGATCGTGCCCAAGGAGCAGTGGTTCGAGGCGCCGGCCCGCGCGATGCGCGGCGACGGCGGCGAGCCGGAACCGCCCGTGGAGACCGGCTCCCAGGAGGCCGTCCGGATGTCGGCGGGCCACCCGGCGGAAGCGGCGCGACCCGAGGCGGCCGGCACGTAATCGTCGGGCGGCTCGATCGTCCTGGGCCCTGACGTTTTCTCGCTCAGAGTGGGGAAACGGTTGTAAGTTGTTGCGCGAGCAGAGGACGGGGCGTGGCGCAGTCCGGTAGCGCACCTGCTTTGGGAGCAGGGGGTCGCCGGTTCGAATCC
>JARRMU010000180.1:0-6661 GCA_037385645.1 Gemmatimonadales bacterium | reverse complement strand
CCGTTCCCCCACCCTCGAGCCGATGAACGTTCGTCAGCTGAGGGTACGGATAGGGACCGAAGACGTCTTCAAGCCAGCGAAGCGCCCGGATCGTCCTATCGAGCGCCAGGCCTCCGCCCCAAGCCTCCTCATCTTCGGGTCGATACAGCACGTGTATCGATAGCTCGGTCGAGTCCGAACCTCCTCGTCGAACCGTCGCACCCTCGTATCGGTAGTTCGGATCGATGCTCCAAGCGAAGTGGTGCACGTCCTCCGCGTGGAAGCGGACGCGTTTCCGCCCAGCGGTGACCTCGCGCGGCAGGTAGCCGGGCGAGGGTCTCGCTTCGAGAGAGCCGTAGAAGGTCTCCTGAAGGCGCGGTTGGCCGGCGGTCCGCCCCGAGGGCCGCCAACCGGGATCTCCCTCGACCGGGACTGCCGTTGCCCCGATGACCTGATCATCCGGTAGGTCCAGAAGCACGTCGTACGTGGCGAACTCGCCGAAAAACTCACCCTGGGGGTAGAGCGGATGAGGCTGCCAGCCCTGCTCATCGTAGACGGCTATTCGGGGATACCACTGAGCGAAATCGTAATGGCGCCCGCTTCGGCACTGGCGCCGGCAACGTGTCGACAAACGCGCCTCCCAGCGGAGGTCGACCCTTGCCTCACCTCCTGGCACGAGAGGGGACGGCAGCGTCAGTTCGACGACGGTCGAGTCCGGCGCGCCGGGATATCGCGCGGCAAGCTGCCGCCCCTCGATCGAGGCGCTCAGCAGGCGTTACCTCCTGGCACGAGAGGGGACGGCAGCGTCAGTTCGACGACGGTCGAGTCCGGCGCGCCGGGATATCGCGCGGCAAGCTGCCGCCCCTCGATCGAGGCGCTCAGCAGGCGTTCGAAAGCGTAGTCGGACTCCTCGAGGCCCTGGAAGTCGTACTCCGGTCGCTGCTCGGTACGTGCCCACAGGCTGTTGGGTCTGAAGGCGTTCAGATGCAGGTGCAGATAGAGGACCTCGAGGGTGTCCGCCGAGCGATTCGTGTACGCCAAGATGGCTGCCGCCCGCAGGAGCTCGACCGTCTCGTCCAGGACCGCCTCGATCGTGTATCGCACGCCCTGCTGGACGTCACGGTCGCGACTGCGCACGGAGCCGAACTCCTGCACCGGTGCCGCGGAGGAGCGGAGGGCGTTCGGAGAACCGGGAGTTGTCGGAACGAGCATCGCGACGGGCATCGCGAACCACAACCACTTGTTGCCCACGAGGCTTCGAGATTACTCCGGGGTCTTCCGCGACCGCTTCCGAAGCTCCTCCAGTACCGCCAGGTCCTTCTTCCGGTAAGCCTCGTTCGCCTTGGACATGAGGTCGGTATGGCGCTCCCGGTGTTCCTCGCTGGCGAGATCCGGGTGAAGGTCACGCGCCGCACCCCTGAACGCAGTCTTCAAGGCCTCGGCATCTCGCTGCTCCTGCTCGAACACCACATCGTCGATCGACTTACCGGATAGCACCTCGTCCGTCCACGTGACCGGAAGGGCGAACACCGGGCAAACCCCTCGACGGATCACGCGCTCGGTATGGCTGCCGCGAAGAGCATCGATGAGCACGTCGCGCCCGTCCGTCGTCATCACGATCAGGTTGGCGGAGATGCGATCCGCTTCAGCCACGATCTGGGCCGCCGCATCACCGCTCAGGACGACCGTCGTCCACTCGATGCCGGCATCATCGGGCAGCGTCACGGCCGGCACGTCCTCCGGAGCTCCCACGTGAAGAAGCGTGACTTGTACCCCACCTCCGACCACGCGGGCGACCCGCGTCGCGAACTCAATCGCGGGCTGAGGGTTCGGCGTGTGAGTGATCGGCACGAGTATCCGGCCCAACGTCAGGCGGCCGCTGGCGGGAGACACGAAGCCGCGGCCTCCGCTCGGCACGAAGAGCGAGATCGCATCGGAGCGGCGTGCTACTTCTTCGGCGACGGACTTCTTGAGCCACCGCGCGGGTCCTCCTCGTCCCCGTGTCGCGAGGACGATCAGATCGGCTGGATGGTCCATCATATAGCCGTGGCATGCGGCCACCGGGTTCTTCTCCCGGACGACGACCTTCTTCACCCGCACCGACAACTGGTCGAACACGGCGGAGCGTGAGCTGCCGGGCTCGAGCACACCCCAGTGCTCCAAGGTTCCGCGTACGGAGGGAAAGCTCTCCCAGCTCTTCGACTTGTTACCCCCGGCGTGGAGAAGGGTCAGCTTGGTCTTCCGGATCAGCGCGATAGCCAGCGCATGGGCGAAGGCCTTTCTGCTCTCCTTGGAGAAATCCGTGGGGTGCAAGACCGATCTGACGAGAGGAAGATCGCTGTTATCGGGCACGACCAGAACTCCTTGCTTGGCTAGCGAACGGCACGCCCTGGAAAACTCGGCAACGGGTCATTACGCGACGGCCTCTGCCGAGGCAAGAGTCAGGCTCAGAAAGCGACTCCCGGGCCACGATGTTTGCGCTGGATCGGATCTTCCGCTATACCGAAAGTGAACCGAAACCAACCCATCACCCTTCACGCCGAGTCTGAATACCGTGGTCAAGCCTTCCCTCCAGCAGGAGCGGATTCTTCCCCGCTTCATCGAGCAGGAGATGCGGGACTCGTTCATCGACTACTCGATGAGCGTGATCGTCCAACGCGCGCTTCCCGATGCCCGTGACGGGTTGAAGCCGGTACATCGCCGGATCCTGTACGCCATGCACGAGCTGGGCCTCCGGCCAGACAGGCCCTATAAGAAGAGCGCTGCGGTGGTCGGCGACGTGCTCGCCAAGTACCACCCTCACGGCGACAGCGCCGTATACGACACCATCGTGCGCATGGTTCAGGAGTTCTCGCTACGCTATCCACTCTTGGACGGCCAGGGCAATTTCGGCTCGATCGATGGGGATAGCGCAGCGGCCTATCGCTACACGGAAGTCCGTCTGGCACCGATCGCGCTCGAGCTCCTCTCCGAGATCGATCTGGATACCGCGGACTGGCGGCCGAACTTCGACGGCCGGCTCGAGGAGCCGACCACGCTTCCGGCCCGGCTCCCCCACCTGCTGCTGAACGGCTCGGACGGCATCGCGGTCGGAATGGCCACCAAGATCCCGCCTCACAACCTCCGGGAGCTTCTGGCAGCGGCCGACCGGTTGGTAGAGGACCCCAATTGTGAAGTGGCGGACCTGTCGGAGCACGTGAAGGGGCCGGATTTCCCGACCGGCGGATACATCTGGGGCAGCGACGGGATCCGGCAGGCGTACGAGACCGGTCGCGGGCTGGTGGACATGCGAGCGCGCCTACACGTGGAAGAGGGCGGATACGGCAAAAGCCAGCTCGTGGTCACCGAGCTGCCCTACCAGGTGAACAAGACCCGTGTCATCGAGCAGATCACGAAGATGGTGCGCCAGGGCAGGTCCGACGCCATCAGCGATCTTCGAGACGAGTCAGACCGGGACGGCGTGCGGCTGGTCATCGAGCTCAAGCGGGAGGCGGATCCACGAAAGGTGACCGAAGCGCTGTTCAAGAAGACCCAGCTCCGCACGACGTTCGGGGTGATCATGCTCGCGCTGCAGGAGGGGCGGCCCCGAGAGATGAACCTCAAGGAGGCTCTCGGATCCTTCGTCGATTTCCGCCTCGACGTGATCCGGCGACGCGCCGCTTTCGAGCTCAAGCGATCGGAAGATCGCGCGCACCTGCTGCAAGGTCTCCTGGTCGCCCTGGACCGGATCGAGCGGGTGATCGAGATCATTCGCGGCTCTCGAGATCCGGCGTCCGCCTCCAACAAGCTGCGGAAGGAACTTGAGCTTTCGGAGCCTCAAGCCGAGGCGATCCTGGCGATGCGCCTCTCACGGCTCACGACTCTGGAGCACAACAAGCTGCAAGCGGAGCTCGATGCGCTCGGAACGAAGATCGATGAGCTACGGAAGCTCGTTGAGGTGGAAGCGGAGCGTAAGCGCCACCTGCGGCGCGAGCTGGCCGAGCTCATGGCACTGTATACGGATGGTCGTCGCACCGAAATCCTCGAGGGGGGCGAGTTCCCCCTTCCGTCGGGCGGTGCCTCCGGTGCCGCGCTCGTCATCGTCAGTCGCTTGGGATATGTGAAAGCCCTTGCTGCCCGAGCCGGTGCCGGCCTCTCCGGCGCGGAAGCTCTCGAAGGACGAGCCGGTGATTTCGCGCGTCGCGCGTTTCTCTGTCGCGGCGGAGATCACCTGCTGAGCGTGACCGCCGCGGGCTCGGTGCACACGCTTCCCGTGTCGGCTCTCCCCCTGGAGACGCGCAGCTCCCGCGGCAGAGCGCTCGCCGACTTTATCGACCTGGAGGAGGGGGACCGGGTGATCGCCGTGACCCCGATCGATACCTGGACGGAGCGCTATCTCGTGACCGTCACTCGCCGAGGGCAGGTGAAACGTACGGAGCTGTCGGAGTACGCCAACGGATCCGCTTCGCAGAGGAGGATGTCCGGCCGATGGGTCGAAGCGCTCGCGGCGTCCGCGCCATCGACCTCGCCCCCGGTGATGAGGTGGTCGCGGCCTTGGCGCCGAGACGGGACACCAGCTTCTGTCTCGCGACTCGCCGGGGCCACGGAAAACGTTTGCCGCTCACTGAGCTCAGACTCCAGTCTCGGGCGGGCAAGGGGGTGGACATCCTGCCTGACCGAGCGAAGGTGGGCGAGCTGGTCGGCCTGGTCGAGCTGCACGGGAGCGATCGCCTGGTTTGGGAGTTGGCCTCCGGTGAGCTCGTGTTCAGCGACGGAGATCGGCTGAAGGCGCGCGCGAGACGCGCAGCCACACTTCGCGTGTTGCGGGACATGGGCATGGACGGTGCGGTCAAGGCGATCCACCTCGCGGCCACGGGCGCGTCCGACGTTGAAGGTGAAGAGCCCGCGGCTCCGGGCGGCGAGGAGGTGTCGGTCGAGCGCCCTTCGGGCGGCGCGGGCGTCCACTCGCACGTCCAGCTCGAGCTCGCGGGCGACCGATGATCGTTTCGTCGGGCGCGACCTCCCATGGAACCGGGAGGGGTTCGAGGGGCTAGATAACGACGGCAAAACATTGTCCAGGGCCCCGGTCCGGCCTATTCTTCTCCGGCGCGCGAAAGCGTGCCAGAACGGCATGCCCGGAGTACCAAGATCGACTTGCAAGAGAGTCGTCGCTTCATGAGCCAGCCGTCCCGCACAGAACACCCACCCATCTGGCGCCGTCGCGGGCAGGCCTCCCTCGCCGCGGCCGGTCTCCTACTTGCGGCCTCGCACGGCCTCGGCCAGGAGGTCAGTGGTGTCACAGTCCCGCAAACGGTGCAGCGTTCCGTCGTTGAAGGCCGGCGCATCGCGGAGCAGAACTTCGCTCTCAGGCAGGCGCTCCAGGCCCTCGAGAGCGTGAATCCGGAGCCGAGTCGAGTCACCCTGTATATCACCAACCGGCGCGAGGACGATCTCTGGCGCGTCTACTTCGGGTCGCTTGATTTTCAGAACCGGCGGTTCATGGTCGCCTACGAGGCGGTGCAGGTTTCGCCGGGAAGCGAAGAGTTCGCGGTCACCAGCCACCAGGAGGACGTTCCGGCGGACGAGTTCGTGTCGAGCTCGGCCATGGCTCTGATCACAGCCTTGAACGCGTTCGAGCCACCGCAGATTACCTTCTACCCGCACGTGTTCAGAGAGCGCGACGGCCGCTGGGTCACCTACTTCCTGCCGGACCTCGTGCCGCCGGGAAGCATGCCCCAGCAGGTCGATTCTCGCGTCGTCGTATCGCCGGACACGCGAACGGTCCTGGAGTCGACGCGCTTCTACGCGGAGATCAGCTTCAACTACGGCATCAACGGGGCGGCGAGGCGCGGTGAATCACAGCGGAATGGAATTGATCGCTTCGTCAGATACGTGCTGCCGCGCATGGCGGCTCAGCCGACCATGGCACCGGTCGCTCTGCTGCTGAATCTGTACACCTGCTCCCTGACCCCGCACGAGCTGGCGCCCGCCTGCCGTCGCTGATCACCCGCGGCCGCTCCCTGCAGCCCGGTTCGGCCCCTACTCGAAATCGCCCGGAACCGCCCGAGCCAGCCGCTCCTCGAACTCTTCCGGGGTCCTGAGGGCGTCAAGGTCCAGCTCGAAGTCCGGACGCTCCTGCGGCTCCAGCTTCTCCAGTAACTCGCGGACCTCGCGCTTGGAGAGTCCGAGCTCCGCCAGCTCTTCCGGCCCGAGCGGGTCAGCCTCTGCGCGAGCGGCGAGGGCTCCGTCCCGAACCTCCAGCAGGCGCCGGAGAGCCTCGAGCTCGCCGTGGCTCACCCGGCTCCCGCAAACCTGGTAGTCGATCCAGGCCTCGTAGCTGAGGGGCGCCACCCGCTTCAGCATGCCTGCCATCGCCCGACCGAACTGCTGAATCTCCCATTGGGCGTGGGGGTCGACTCTGAGGGTAAGGAAGTGGATGAGGTTGTGGAGATCGATCTTCCAGTACCACTGCGTATAGGTGGAGAGCGGTAGATCGATTCGAGCCAACTCGCGAGCGACGTCCTCGGCGAGCAGCCACTCGTAGGCGTCCGCGGCCGCCGCACGAGCCTCCTCCCAGCGCTCGACCGCCAGCCGGTAGACCTCGTCGCTGACTCCCTCCGCCTCGCGTCCCTGCCGGTTGGCGTTGCTCTGCGACGCGACCTGGGTCCGCTCCGGGCGATAGAAGAGCAGCGGCATGAGGCTG
>JARRMU010000179.1:0-3857 GCA_037385645.1 Gemmatimonadales bacterium | reverse complement strand
GGCCGGCTGCCGGGCTGGATCTCCCAGTGGAAGGAGCTGACGGAGGATCCGCACATGCGGATCAGCCGCCCGCGGCAGATCTACACGGGCGCCAAGGAGCGACCGTTCGTCCCGATCGCCCAGCGATAGGACGGGAGCGTCCTCGGTCTGCGGCGTCTTTACCCTGAGGCGATCGCCCTTTTCTGCCCGTGGTGGTCCACGGCGACGTAGGTAATCAACGCCTCCGTCACCTTGTAGATCTCGACGTCCTCGGGCCGGCGCTGCGCATAGACCTCGACCGCCACGGTGATGGACGTCTTCCCGGCGCGCACGACATCGCCGTAGAAGGAAACCAGGTCCCCGATCGCCACGGGATGCTTGAACACGAACTCGTTGACCGCCACCGTCACCACCCGTCCTCCGGCGCGACGCTCGGCGACGATCGCGCCCGCGATGTCTGCCTGGGACATGATCCAGCCGCCGAAGACGTCCCCATGGATGTTGACGTCCGCGGGCAGGGGGGTCACCCGAAGCGCGGGGTCCCTGTCCGGCAGGTGGTTCGATTCCGTCATGGGTCACCGTCTGCTTTGGCGTTGTCGAGGAGCCGTCTCGAGCAGCCATGGCGATCGGCTGCGGCGGTCGGTGGCCACACAGGATGAAGAGGCTTGCTGCGGCGCGCGACCGGGCAACGCGTCGAGAGGAGGAAATCCCCCACAAAACGTAGCGAGCAATTCCCGATTTCGCAGCCCGTAACACCTCTTTAGGCTTTTACTTATGAGCACCACGTCGGTCTCGGCCGAGCTCCGGGAGAAACTGATCCGCATCCGGCGGGAGTTCCACCGCCGGCCGGAACTCGGGAATGAGGAGTCGGGGACGGCTCGGTCGGTCTGCCGCCATCTCGATGAACTGGATCTCGAGTATCGAAACGGGGTCGCCGGTCACGGCGTCGTCGCCGAGATTCCCGGGCGGGTCGATGGCCAGATGGTCGCGCTTCGGGCCGAGATGGATGCGCTCCCGATCCAAGAGGAGACCGGTCTCGACTTCTCCTCCGAGGTACCGGGCGTCATGCACGCCTGCGGTCACGACGGACACATGACGATGCTGCTCGGCGCGGCCGAGTTGCTGCGCAACGGGGATCCTCCGCCGCTCCCGGTCCGGCTCCTGTTCCAGCCCGCCGAGGAGCTTGGTTCAGGGGCGGTGGAAATGCTGGAAGCTGGCGTGCTCGAGGACGTGGCGATGATCTTCGCCGGCCACCTGGACCGGCACTACAAGACGGGAACCATCGTCGTGAGCCCCGGCACAGTGAACGCCGCCACGGATGCCTTCTATATCGAGATTCGCGGGCAGGGCGGTCACGGAGCGCGTCCCCACGAGAGCACGGATCCCGTCGTAGTGGGAAGCCTCATGGTCATGGCTATCCAAACGCTCGTATCGCGTGAGGTCGATCCAGCCTTCCCTTCCGTCGTTTCTGTCGGTCAGTTCAGCGCCGGCACGGCGCCAAATGCGATCGCCGGCGAGGCCGTTCTTACCGGTACGATACGGGCTCAGCATCCAGAGGTCAGGGAGCAGCTCAAGCACGGCGTCTCTCGCATCGCAACCTCGATGGGCGAGCTGCACGGAGCGGAGGTCTCGATCGAGGTGAGAGAGGGCACGCCGCCGCTCACGAACACGCTCGCGATGACCAAGCTGGCGCGGAAGGCCGCGGCCGAGGTCGTCGGCCGCGACAACGTCAGCCGACTCAGGATCGCCAACATGGGCGGCGAAGATTTCGCCTACTTCCTCGAGCGGGTGCCGGGCTGCTACGTGCGTTTCGGCTCCCAGGTGCCTGGTCGCCAGGGCTTTCCGGCGCACAGCAGTCGCTTCGACTTCGATGAGGAAGCTCTGCCGACCGGTGCGGCGTTCCTGGCGGCGGTGGCGCGCAGGGCAGGCCGCGCCGTCCTGGCGCAGGAGGCAGCATGATCAAGGTCAGGCTTGCCCGAGACACCGACGCGCCGGCGATCGCGGAGATCTTTCGGGCGACCTACGGCGCAGCCTACGCTTACCCGGAGTTCTACGATCCGTACGAGCTCAAGCGGCTCATCTTCGCTGACGACTCGGTGGTCGTGGTGGCGGAGGATGTGGAGGACGGCAACATCGTTGGCACGGCGTCCGTCCTGGAGGAGAAGGGAGCCTATACGGACCTCGGCGGCGAGTTCGGTCGGCTGGCCGTGCACCCCGATTACCGGCAGCGGGGCGTAGGGCAGCTGCTGATAGAGAAGCGCCTCGAGTTGGTGAAAGACCGCCTGCACGTCGGGATCATGGAGGCGCGGATCGTCAATCCGTACTCCACCAAGATCGCGACGTCGCACGGCTTCACGACCGTCGGTTACCTGCCGGGTAAGCTGTTGATCGAGTGGCGAGAGAACCTGGCTTTGCTCGTACGCCACTTCGGGGATGCGCTCGAGCTCCGGCGCAATCACCCGCGAGTCATCCCCGAGGCCTACCGGATCACCAGCGCCGCGCTGAAAGGTTGCTCCCTCCCGTGCGATGCGATCGTCGACGAGGAGTCTGCCTCCTACCCTCATCGCGACGACTTCGTCCTGGAAGAGCTGACGACGGAGGGATACGCCGCGCTTCTGCGGATTCAGCGTGGCCGGGTGAAGAGTCGGTATGTCTTTGGTCCGATGCGGCTTCACTACGGCTACTTCAAGCTGAAAGCGAAGGACTCCCACTACCTCCTGGCCAAGGATAAGGGCGACATCGTGGGCGCCGTCGGCTACACGCACGACGAGCGCGAGGGAATCGTCATCGTCTTCGAGATGATCTCTCTCCAGGACGATGTGATCCGTTTCCTGATCACGGAACTCCTGAGGCGTTGCGAGACGGAGATGGGAGCTCAGTATGTGGAGGTCGATGTGAGTGCGTACGCCCCCCGCATGCAGCGGACGTTCCTGGAGTTCGGCTTCCTCCCCGTCGCCTACGTGCCGGCGCTCGTGTTCCACAAGGTCGAACGACTGGACGTCGTGAAGATGGGCAGGCTGTACGCGAGGCTGGATACGAGCCGCGAGGTGCTGATCCCCGACGTGCAGCCGTTGGCGGATCTGGTGATCAGCGACTTTCAGCGCAGGCAGGTCGAGCCGCGAATTCGCGAGGCGATCGACAGCATAGCCCTTTTCAAGGGCCTGAACGCAGAGCAGCAGCAACGGGTGGCTCGCTTCTGCGAGCCCAGGAGCTACGGGCCGGGAGAGACGATCTTCGAAGTCGATACGGCGGCAGATGAGATCTACTTGGTGCTCTCGGGAGACGTGGATGTGTACCTCGGGGCCCCCCCGGCGCGCGTTGGAGGTGTGGGGGAGGGCGAGTGCCTCGGCGAGGTCTCAGCGCTCTCCGGATTGGCTCATTCAGCCGCCGCCGTCGCCAGGGACCATGTGGAGACGGCGGTCCTGTCCCACGAGTCTTTGGAGAGCCTGATTCGGAGACGTCCGGACGTGGGCGTCGTGCTCTACAGGAACCTGGCGGCCGGCCTTGGAGAGAAACTCCAGCGCTCAGATCAGGCGCTGCTGGAGAAATAGAGGGTATCCTCCCTAATGGAGAGGCCGCGGAGCGAACCCGGTGGAGAGTTCCCGGAGCGAAAGATGGTCAAACTCCAACTAGATCTGAGAGAGGAGGAGCGTCGAATCCTGCAGGAGGTTCTGGATGCGGCGGTGTCCGATCTCCGCATGGAGATCGCCGATACCGACAGTTACGACTTCCGCCAGCTGCTCAAGGGCCGCAAGCTGGCCCTGATGAAGGTGCTGGCGGCAGTCAGTGACGCGGACACCACGGCGAACACCCCGTAGCTCGGCAGGCTCGCCGTAGGCTCTCGACTCGTCCAGCCCCCCCGGGATGCGGTCTACGTC
>JARRMU010000178.1:3983-4480 GCA_037385645.1 Gemmatimonadales bacterium | reverse complement strand
GTCCGGGTAGCGTGCGAGCAGCTCCTCGAAGAGGATGCGCCCCTCCAGTCGGGCGAGGTGAGCGCCCAGGCAGACGTGCTGGCCGACACCGAAGCCGAGATGCGGCCGCGACGGCCTCCGGTGGATGTCGAAGGCGTCGGCGTCGTTGCCGAAGACCTCCTCGTCCCGGTTGGCGGCGGAGTAGCTGAGGACCACCAGGTCACCTTCGGCGACCCGCTGCTCGCGGATCTCGCTGTCGCGGGTCACGGTGCGGGCGAAGGACTTGATCGGGGAGACCCAGCGCACCATCTCCTCCACGGCGGCCGGGATGAGCGACGGGGTCCGAGCGAGCTCCGCCCGCTGGTCGGGATGCGCCATGAGGAGCTCGCCGCCCCCCGAGATGAGGTTGCGGGTCGTCTCGTTGCCGGCGCCCAGGAGCGCCATCCCGAAGAGCCCGAGCTCCCCATCCTCCAGGAGCCGGCCGTTGGGCTCCCCGGTGGCCACCGCCGACAGCAGGT
>JARRMU010000178.1:0-3952 GCA_037385645.1 Gemmatimonadales bacterium | reverse complement strand
GGCAGCGATCAGGTCGTCGGACCAGTCCTTGAACTGCTGCTGCTCGGAGGTGGGGACGCCCAGCATCTCGGCGATCACCAGGACCGGCAGCGGGGCGGAGACGAGCTCCACGAAGTCCACGACCTCGCCCGGCACGATGGCGTCGATCGACTCGCGGGCGATCTGGCGAACGCGCGCCTCCATGGCCTCGATCGCGCGGGGCGTGAAGAATCGGGTGACCAGCTTCCGGTAGCGGGTGTGGTCCGGCGGATCCATCCCCAGGATGGACGGCGGGATCTCCGGGATTCCGGCGGCGTCGGGCTGGTTGCTGTTGAGGAGGAAGCCCTTGCCGCTGCAGAAGGTCCGGGGGTCCTTCGAGACCGCGAAGACGTCGGCGTGCCGGGTCAGGAACCAGAAGCGATTGGGCTCGTACCAGTAGACCGGGGCTTCCCGACGCAGCCGCGCGTATGCCGCGTGGGGATCGCCCAGGTACCACTTCGGATCCTCTGGCCGGAAGCCGGGAAGCTCGAAGCGCCCCCCGGTCATGATCCGCCCTCGCCGCTCATGCCTCGCCCCTGCCCTGCTGGAAGCGCCGCCAGCTCTCCCAGCACTCGGGAACGGTGCCGCGCCCGATCTGGCTCTTCGGCCAGTTCGCCGGCGGCTGCGCCATGGGATCGTATGGAAGCACGACGCCGTACCAGAGGCGGTGGTCGCGGCGCACGAAGAGCCACGTCTCGCCGCGCCGCTCGTAGGTGTCGTGGTACTGGATCGCCTGCCGCACGAAACCCTCCGGCCTCGACGCCTCGGCGACGCCGTAGACCACGCCGTGGGCATGGTCGGCGTCGTCGAAATCGATCACGTGGTTGGCAACCAGCATCACGGTGGGTCCCACCCCGCGCAGCTGGCTCTCGAAGCTCTCGCGCAGGGCCTTGTGCCCCCGACCCCAGCGCCCGCAGTCGACCTCCGGGACGAAGAGCGCGACCAGTGCCTCCAGATCCCGGCTGTCGATCGCCAGGGCGTAGCGCTCCGCCAGCTGGCGGATCTCGTCTCGCGCGACGAGCCGTGAGAGAGCGTCCATGGCACCCCGTCGGCGTGGCTACAGGGTGCTCTGGATCTGGTACATGAGGTCGCTCACCCTGAGCTGCCTCTTCTCCTTGGGAGGGCCGGTCATGCCCTCGGGGCTCGGTGCGGAGAGGTCCATGCCCTCCGCCAGCGCCCGGAGCGCTCCAACCGTCGCGTTCTCGCGGCCCACCTTCTCCAGGAGGTCCGAGTCGAAGAAGCGCAGGGCATTCTGGTGCGTGATCTTGTCGACTTCCTCTCGGGTCAGGCCTTCGAGCTGGCCCGCCACGAACTCGGGCGACTCGGGCCAGGTGCAGTCCGAGTGCGGGTAGTCGCACTCCCAGCTGATGCAGTCGATCCCGATCTTGTCGCGCATCTCGATGCCGCAGGGATCGTCGATGAAGCAGGTGAGGAAGTGCTCCCGGAAGACCTCCACGACCGTCTTGCCTCCCAGATCGTCGTGGGCCCAGATGCTGTGGCGTTCGTTGATCCACTTGCAGCGTTCCAGGAAGTACGGGACCCAGCCGATCCCGCCCTCGGACATGGCGATCTTGAGGGGGAAGCGCTGGAGCACCGGCGAGAAGATCACGTCGGACGCGAAGCTCGCCATGTCGATGTTCACCTGGGCCAGGTAACCGCTGAAGGGAGCGTCCAGGGAGTTGAACATCGGCTTTCCGCTGGTGCCGAGATGGACGGCCAGGACACCACCCTCGTCGCAGACCGCGCTGTAGAAGGGGTCCCAGTGGGAGTCGTGGAAGCTCGGGAATCCCATCGCGGCGACGTTCTGGCAGAAGTCGAAGACACGACAGCCCCGGCGAGCCATCCGCCTCACCTCCTCCGCCGCGAGCTTGGGGTCCCAGTAGGGAACGAGCGCGAGGGGAATGAAGCGGGTGGGATGCGCTCCGCACCAGTCCTCGAAGTGCCAGTCGTTGTAGGCTCGGAGCATGACCAGGCCGACCTCGCGGTCCGCCACGCTCGTGAACATCGAGCCGTGGATCCCCGGGACCGACGGAAAGCAGAGCGATGCGAAGGTGCCGTTCGCGTTCATGTCCCGGACGCGGGCATCGACGTCGAAACAGCCCGGCCGCATCTGCTCGAAGCGGTTCGGCTCCAGGCCCAGCTCCTCCCGCGGGCGACCGACGGTCGCAGCGATCCCGATGTTCGGCGTCACCTTGTCTTCGAAGACCCAGACCTGGGTGCCGTTGCGCTCCTCCACGCGTGGCGCTCGGGCGCGCCACTTCGCGGGAACGTGGCGCTCGAACATGTCGGGCGGCTCGACCATGTGGTCGTCGACCGAGACGAGGACCAGATCGTCCATCGCGATGTCCATCAGCGTTCCTCCGTGGGACCCCGCGAGAGGGGCTGGGCGGATCGGACATATGAGCAAATATTGTACAATAGAACAGTCCCGGGACAAACCCGGATTGCGCCGCGACGGCTCCCCGCTCGATTCGGATGGCCTCCGGGGCGAACGAGCCCGCGCGGCGAGGAGGTTCCCCTGGCACGCCCCGACCGCTATCGGCCGACCGGCCTGGAGGCCAGGATCGACCGACTCGAAAGCCTCGACGAGATCCGACAGCTCGCCCACCGCTACGCCCTGGCGGTGGACACGCGCAACATCGACGACCTGGTCGAGCTGTTCGTCGAGGACGTCCGCGTGGGCCGCGACCGCGTCGGCCGTCCGGCCCTCCGGGAGTGGTTCGTCGAAGCGCTTCGAAGGGTCGAGACGACCATCCACCTGGTCGCCAACCACGTCATCGACTTCGACGACGCCGACCATGCCCGCGGCGTGGTCTACTGCCGCGACGAGGTGGATCGGGGGACAGCCTGGGATGTCGGCTACATCCAGTACTGGGACCGCTACGAGCGCCGTCGCGGAATCTGGTACTTCCTTCGTCGGGACTTCCATCGCTGGTTCATGGTCGACGCCCTGACCCGGCCCAGCCGGGGCGCCGGCCTCGACCGAGACGGACTCACCACCGGCAGACTCCCCGATGCCTGGCCCAGCTGGTCGCGCTTCTGGGATGAGCCGTCCCACGACGAGGACTGAGCGAAGGTCTCAGCGGGCTCCGATTCCGTGGAGGCAGAACTCGCAGAGGTCATCGACCCAGCGCTTGCCGCGGCGATCGAGGTGGAGATTGCGATGGACCTCCGACGCGACCAGTCCATGCAACATCTCCGCCAGGCTCTCCGGGTCCGCCTTGCGGATCGTCCCCTCCTCCATGCCCTCTGCGAGGATCCGCGCCATCAGGCTGTTCATCGGTCGGATCGCCTCCTGCAGATCCTCGGGTCGCTGCTCCGCCAGACGGACGTGCTCGCTCGACATGGCCAGCAGCCAGATCCTGTGCCTCGACGGATGCTGCGCCGCCGAGACCATGTTCCGCACGAGGGCCTCGATCTTCGCCGGAGCCCCCTCGACCTTCGCGATTCGCTTGGCGAGCCCTTCGGCCCCCCTGGCCATCGTCTCCTCGAACAGGGCCAGGAAGACGTCGTCCATCCCCTCGAAGCGGTCGTAGAACGCCCGCCGGGAGAGCCCGGACTTGTCCAGCAGCGGCCGCAGGGTGACGGCCTCCAAGCCGCCCTCCGCGACGAGCTCGCGCGCCGCTTCGATGATCTTGTGGCTGCGCTGCAGCGCCTGCTGTCCGACGCGGTCCAGGGACCGCTGCTCCCAGGCCGGTCGCGGCTCGGACTCGTCGACGCTGCCGGATCGCGCCATCGCGGAGACCATAACGCCCAAGCCCATCGATCGCCTGCCTTGCAGAGAGCCCGTACGGCTGCGAAACTGCGAGACCGCTGGTCTCGACGGCCGGGCCCGAGGCATCCCGCCTCGGTGTGCTACGAGACGGAGCCGGGAGCAGCCACCATGCACGGCGCGTGCGCCATCAGCGGGATCGGCGAGTCGAGCTACTACGCC
>JARRMU010000177.1:0-4020 GCA_037385645.1 Gemmatimonadales bacterium | reverse complement strand
GGCCGTCACGAACCCGCGCAATACGATTTTCTCCATCAAGCGATTCATGGGGCGGAAGTGCTCCGAGGTGACATCCGAGCGGAAGCTCGTGCCGTACGAGATCGAGTGCGACTCGCAGGACCGCGTACAGGTCAAAGTCCCGCACGCGGACAACACCTTCACGCCGCCCGAGATCTCTGCGATGATCCTCCAGAAGATGAAGCAGACGGCGGAGGACTACCTGGGGCAGGAGGTCACGCAGGCGGTCGTCACCGTGCCCGCCTACTTCAACGATGCCCAGCGCCAGGCCACGAAGGACGCCGGCAAGATCGCGGGCCTCGAGGTGCTCCGGATCATCAACGAGCCGACCGCCGCCGCGCTCGCCTACGGGCTGGACAAGAGCTCCGAGGAGATGATCGCCGTGTTCGACCTCGGAGGCGGCACCTACGACATCTCGGTGCTCGAGCTGGGCGACGGTGTCTTCGAGGTCAAGTCGACCAACGGTGACACGCATCTGGGCGGCGACGACCTCGACCAGCGGATCATCGACTGGTTGGTGCAGGAGTTCAAGAAGGATCAGGGGATCGATCTCTCGAAGGACCCGATGGCGCTCCAGCGCCTGAAGGAGGCCTCCGAGAAGGCCAAGATCGAGCTCTCGAGCACCACGCAGACCGACATCAACCTTCCGTTCATCACGGCGGACCAGTCGGGCCCGAAGCACCTCAACCTCACGCTGACGCGCGCCAAGTTCGAGCAGCTGGTGGATGACCTGATCCAGCGGACCATTGATCCGATGAAGCGCGCGCTCGCCGACGCGAGCCTGGAGCCCTCGAGCATCGACGAGGTCATCCTCGTCGGGGGTTCGACCCGAATCCCGAAGGTCCAGGAGGTCGTGCGCGAGTTCTTCGGGCAGGAGCCGCACAAGGGCGTCAACCCGGACGAGGTCGTGGGCATCGGGGCGGCGATCCAGGGCGGCGTGCTGGCGGGCGACGTGAAGGACGTTTTGCTGCTCGACGTCACCCCCCTATCGCTCGGGATCGAGACGCTGGGTGGCGTCATGACCACTCTGATCACTCGCAACACGACCATCCCCACCAAGAAGAGCGAGATCTTCTCGACCGCCGAGGACAACCAGAGCACGGTAGACATCCATGTGCTTCAGGGCGAGCGGAAGATGGCGCAGGACAACAAGACCATCGGGCGCTTCCAGCTGACCGGCATCCCGCCGGCACCGCGCGGCGTGCCCCAGATCGAGGTCACGTTCGACATCGACGCGAACGGAATCCTGCATGTGAGTGCGCTCGACAAGGCCACCGGCAAGGAGCAGAAAATCCGCATCGAGGCGTCGTCGGGTCTCTCTGAGGGCGACATCGAGCGGATGGTCAAGGAAGCCGAGGAGCACTCCGACGAGGACCGGCAGCGTCGCGAGGAAGTCGACGCTCGCAACCAGCTGGACTCTCTGGTCTACCAGACCGAGAAGAACCTGGAAGACTGGAAAGAGGCGATCGACGAGACCGCGAAGAAAGCGATCGACGAGGCCCTGGAAGAGGCGCGAAAAGCCCTGAAGGAGGGCCAGCACTCCGACATCCAGGCGGCGACCGAGACCGTCAATCAGGCGGTGCAGGCGGCGGCACAGCAAATGTACGCCAAGGCCGGCGCAGCTGCCGACGCCGCCGGCGATGGGGGCTTCCAAGATGCCTCGCAGCCGGAGGAGGAGGGGACGGCAGGCGACGAAGAGGTCGTAGAAGCCGATTACGAGATCGTGGAGGAAAACGAGTAGCAGCTCCTACGCTGCTCGCCCTGTCCAGGCGAGGAGGGACGGTGCCAAGGCCGTCCCTCTTCGCTGCGATGATGCAACTCGAAGCGGATTCCGTGTATCAAAGACGTTGCGGCACGCCGCCGCCCGACGACGGCCGGCTGCCAACCGGAATCCGGAGTAGCTGATATCGACAACCGAGAAGACAGAAGAAAAGACAGATGAACGACGCACTTCGTACCAAGCTCAACGTGATTCTTGTGGCCTTGCTCGCCTTCGCACTGGGGCTCGGGTTCGCGGCGCGGCTGGACCTGACGCCGCATTCCTTCGCCAGCGGCTCGGCCGCGATCCAGTTCGGCGCCTCCGAGGAGCAGCTCCAGCAGCTGGGCGATCTCAGCCTGTCCCAGGGATTCGCCCCGGTGGTCGAGAAGATCGGGCCGGCCGTCGTGACGATTCGAGTGGCGCGGAACGCCCGGACGGCCCAGAACGCTCCGCAGCTTCCGGAGCCGTTCAGGGACTTTTTCCGCCAGCAGCCGAACCAGGACCCCGGACTGGTGCAGGGTAGCGGCTCGGGCTTCATCGTCAGCCCGGACGGCTATATCGTGACCAACAACCACGTCGTCGAGGGGGCGGAAGAGATCAGCGTCGAGCTGGCCGATCGGCGTGAGTTCGTCGACGTGCACCTCATCGGCCGCGACCCCGACACGGATGTGGCCTTGCTGAAGATCGATGCGGACGACCTGCCATCGATCCCGTTCGGCTCGGCCAGCGGCACACGCGTAGGCGAGTGGGTCCTGGCGATCGGAAGCCCGGGCTTCTCGGCCGGCGCAGGCCGAGTGCTGGAGATGACGGTGACGGCCGGGATCGTGAGCGCCAAGGGTCGGAACATCAACATCCTCGTGCGCCGTAACAATGCCGCCATCGAGGATTTCATCCAGACCGATGCGGCGATCAACCCCGGGAACTCCGGAGGCCCCCTTATCAACGTGCGCGGCGAGGTGATCGGGATGAACACCGCGATCTCGAGCACCACCGGGTTCAACCAGGGGTACGGCTTCGCCGTGCCGATCGAGCTGGTGAGCGAAGTAGTGGACGACCTCATCCAGTATGGTGAGGTGCGCCGGGCGATCCTCGGTGTCTCCGTGACGAGCGTCACGGCCGAAGACGCCGAGTTCTACGGCCTCGACGAGGTCGCCGGCGTCGTGGTCCAGGACTTCGGTGCACTTGGATCGGGAGACAGCGCGGCCCGAGACGCGGGCCTCGAGCGCGGCGACGTGATCGTCTCGCTCGAGGGCGATCAGATCAGCACGGTGAGCGAGCTGCAGACAAGGCTCCGAGCATTCGAGCCTGGCGAGACCGTGACGATCGGCATCATACGACGCTCGACCAAGAAGCCTGCCGAGATTAGAGTCCAGCTGCAGCAACGGCCAGCCGATACCCGTGTGGCATCGGCCGAGGCAGCTCCGGACGCCGCCGACCACCTCGGCATCGCGGTCCGGGACCTGGACGAAGCCAGGCGCGCGGGCCTGGAGCTGGACGAGGACATCTCGGGAGTGATCATCTCCGACGTGTCCCGGACGGGAGCTCTGGGGCGATCCAACATCCAGCCCGGCTTGATCATCCAGGACATCAACGGCCAGGCCGTGAACAGCGTCGACGAGTATCAAGAGATCGTCAATGGACTTCAGCCTGGCAGCGTCGCCAACCTGGCGCTGCTCGACCCGCGCTCCGGGTCGCGGCTCACGCTGAGCGTGCGTCTGCCTTCGTAGAGGCTCCAGAGCTTAGGCCCGCCCTTGGCGCCGCGATATCTCGGGACGTTCGGGCGTGAAGGTGGTCTCCTGGGCGGCTGGGGCACGCAGAGCTGATCGGGGTGACCCGAGCAGACTCGAGTAGACGGAAAGTAGAGGCCCGGCGCTTGCCGGGCCTCTCTTGCATCATGAGGGCGTGTGGGGAAATCCCGGCTAGGGCTCCTCAAGCTCGGGGTCGCCGTGCTGGCTGATGTCTTGGAGAAGTCGGGGATGGGCATTGTGCAGGTACGTGCCCATCGCCAAAGCGGCGCAGACGTTGGCGACCACCACGCTCCACCACGGCAGCGCCTGTCCCATAGCTGCTCCCGCCCCAGCGGCGAGGACGGTGGCCAGGAAGAAGGCGCCGAGAAGAACCATGAACGCCACGTACCAGATGGCGGGATGGAGTTCTGTCTCCACCACGAGCCAGGCCACGAGAACGCCGAACACGACGAAGGCCAGGACGTGGATTCCGTTGTAGGTGAAGACCGCCGCGGG
>JARRMU010000176.1:0-4221 GCA_037385645.1 Gemmatimonadales bacterium | reverse complement strand
GCCTCTCCGCCGACGAGGTCGCCACACTCCGCGAGGAGGGCGTGGTATGAGCGCGCTGACCGGATTGCGAGTGGTCGAGCTGGCCCACGAGCGCTGCGCCCTCGCCGGCAAGCTGCTGGGCGACATGGGCGCCGACGTGGTGGTGGTGGAGCCGATCGGAGGATCTCCGACCCGCGCTCACGAGCCCTTCGCGGACGATGTCCCCGATCCCGAGCGGAGCCTGACCTGGTGGCACTACAACACCAGCAAGCGCGGGATCGCCCTGGACTGGACCCGTCCCGAGGGACGGGAGGCCCTGCTGGCGCTCGTCCGCCGTGCCGACGTCCTGCTCGAGGCCGAGGACCCCGGGGCGCTCGCGGCCCACGGCCTCGATAACGCCGCGCTGACGGGCGCGCTGCCGCGCCTCGTCCACGTGTCCCTGACACCCTTCGGCCCCGGCGGAGCACGCAGCGGTGAGCTCGCCACCGACCTGACGATCCTGGCCGGCGCGGGGCCCGCCTGGAACTGCGGCTACGACGACCACGAGCTGCCTCCCATCCGCGGCGGCGGGCAGCACGGCTACGCCATCGGTTGCCACTATGCGGTTCTGTCGGCGCTGACGGCGCTGGTGCACCGCGAGCTCGGCGGCCGTGGCCAGCGCATCGACGTCTCGATGCATGCCGCAGCCAACGTGACCACGGAGATGGCCACCTACAACTGGCTCATCGCCAAGGGAACCGTGCGACGACAGACCGGGCGCCACGCCACGGAGTTCCAGACGATGCCCAGCCAGCAGGTCTGCGCCGACGGTCGCTACGTCAACACCGGAGTCCCACCTCGCACGCCCAAGGAGTACGGGAACCTCCTCCGCTGGCTGCAGGAGCTGGGGCTCGAATCCGAGCTTCCCGAGGCCGTCTTCCTCGAAATGGGTGCCCAGAAGGACGAGATCGACCTGTCGAAGATCGGTTCGGACGACGAGACCACCGCGATCTTCGGCGCCGGCCGGGCCGCACTGACCCTGATCGCCTGCCGGGTCGGCGCCACGGAGTTCTTCCTCGGCGCCCAGCGTGCGGGGCTGCCCGTGGGCGTGATCTACTCGCCGGAGGAGGCCTTCGAGGACGAGCACTTCAAGGCCCGAGGCTTCCAGGTCGAGGTGGAGCAGCCCCAGCTCGGGCGCCGCGTCCGCTACCCCGGGGCGCCCTACGTGTTCGAGAAGAGCCCGTGGAGAATCTCCCGGCCCGCTCCGAGGCTCGGGGAGCACACCGACGAGGTGCTCGCCGAGGTCGGCATCGATCCAGCCCCGCTGCGCGAGGCGGGTGTCGTCCGCTCGCTCGAGTGAGTTCAGCGCCGCGGCGGGATGCCCCTCAGGCGATCGCGCCGTAGGTCGCCTCGTACTGCTTGCGGTACTCGGCCTTCGACCTCGTGCTCAAATCCACATCCTCTGCTCGTGCGCGCAGGGCACCGACGGTCGCGTCCTTCCTGTCGACGTGCGAGAACAGGTCCAAGCCGACCCAGCTCGCCGCGTTCTCGTGGGTGATCTTGGCGATCTCTGCGTCGCTGCAGCGGGCCGCTACGAGGTGCTCCCACAGCTCTTCCGGCGAGCCGGGGAACGTGCAATCGGAGTGCGGATAATCCACCTCGTAGGCGATGTTCTCGATGCCGATGCGATCGCGCAGCAGGAGCCCGGACGGGTCGGCTACGAAGCAGGCCAGGAAGTGCCGGCGGAACATCTCCGTGGGCGACCGTCCGCCCAGATCCGAGCCGACCCATTGCTGCACGTGGAACTGCCGTTCCATGCGGTCGAGAAAACCCGGAATCCACGAGGTACCGCCCTCGGATAGCGCGATCCTCAGGTCGGGGTACTTCACCAGGGACTTGCACCACAGGAAGTTCGCCGCACAGGAGAGCGCGTTCCAGCACGGGAGCGTGCTGATCACTTCGATCGGTACTCCTTCCGGGTTGTTCGACGCCCACGCCTGCATGTTCGAGGACGCGATGTGGATCGCCAGGACCACGCCCTCGTCGCAGCACGCCTCGAACAGGGGATCCCAGTGGCCGGTGTGGATGCTGGGGTGGCCAAAGGACTCCGGCGCCTCCGAGAAGGTGATGGCCTTGACGCCCTTCTTCGCGACGCGGCGCACCTCCTGGGCCGCAAGCGCCGGATCCCAGAGCGGGGAGAGCGGCAGCGGGATGAAGCGACCCGGGTGGGACGCCGCCCACTCGTCGACGTGCCAGTCGTTGTAGGCCTGGAGCGCGGCGTACGCGAACTCCTTGTCCTCGCACCGGTCGAAGAAGCTCCCGGCCATGCCCGCGAAGGAGGGGAAGCACATGGACGCCAGGATGCCATTGGCATCCATGTCCCGGACGCGCTCGTCCACGTCCCAGCAGCCGGGGCGCATCTCCGCCAGGGTGCTGGGGTCGTAGCCCCACTCGTGCGGCGGCAGGGTGACGACGGCCGAGATGAAGGGGGTGACGGTGACCCCTCCTTCCCACTTCCAGAGCTGGAGGCGCTTCTTCGAGTCGTAGACCAGCTTCGGGGCCCGGTCCGCCCAGCGCCTGGGCAGGTGGTTCTCGTAGACGGTCGGCGGCTCGATCACGTGGTCGTCGACGCTCACGAGGATCATGTCGTCCAGCTTCACGGGCGTCCTCCTAGGTCGTGGGAAGGCCAAGTCGCGGGGATGCTCCGCCTGAGACCACTGGTCTCAAAGCCTATCCCCCAGCAGCCCGCCGCGCAAGGAGAAGGTCCTTGACGAGTCGGGGGCGCTGACAGATGGTCGCCGCATGGCTGGAAGTGCGAAGGACGAGCGCCATGGGCCCATCGACCCCGGCGCCCTGGACGACCTGTTGCCCGTGGCGATCCAGATGGTCGCCGAGATGGGCGACGCGAACGAGCAGGACGTTTCCGCGACACTTGCGAAGGCTCTCCGGGACCCCGCCTTCGAGGGTCGCTTGAAGCGGCTGCTCGCGGATGAGGGCGTGAGCCCGGAGCACCAGCAGGCGTATCTCCGAATGTTCGCCGAGTGGCGGCGCGCCTCGGAGCGAGAGGGCTCGGCGATCGCACGACCCGGCAGATCGTCGAAGCCGGACCGCTGACGGCCTCAGCGCAGATCGTCGTCGTATACCCCGTAGACCTTCGCCAGGAGCTGGGCGACCAGTCCGGTCACCGGCATCGCGATCCCGTGGTCGTGGGCCATCTCGAGCGCCAGACCGAGATCCTTCTGAGCGATCTCCATGCGGCCCCGAAGGTAGGTCTGGAGGTTCTCCGAGCGGAAGACCTCCTGGGGCATCTTGTAAGGGCTCAGGTACTGGAGATGCAGCGCGTTCAGCATCGTGGTCGCCTGACCTCCTTCCTCGTAGAGCTCCTGCGGTAGACCCATCGCCTTGGCGAGCAGCATGCCCTCGAGCGAAGCGGCGAATGACAGGTTCGTGAGCACGTTCAGCGCCAGCTTCAGCTTGGCCGCATTGCCGAACGCGCCGGTGAAGAGGATCTTGCCCGCGGCAGCCTCGAGGTAGGGCCGCGCCTTCTCGTAAGCGGCCTCGTCGCCGGAGACCATGTAGAACGCGTCGCCCGCGGCGGCGCGCACGGGGCCGCCGGCCACCGGCACCTCGAGGACGGCGACGCCGTGCGAAGCTCCCTCGGCCGCCATCTCCTCGATCGTGGAGGGGTGCACGGTGCTGTGGATCGCCACCACGGTGCCCGCGCCGGCGTTCGCGAAGACGCCCTCCGCTCCGCAGAGGACGGCGCGCACGTGGCTGTCGGCCGGCACGCAGATCCCGATCACGTCTGCGTTCTGGGCCACCTCGCGCGCACCGCCGGCCGGCTTGGCGCCGCCTTCGACGACCTCGCGCATCGCCGCCTCGTCGAGGTCGTAGACGATCGTGGGGAGACCCTTCGGAGCCAGATTGCCCGCGAGCGCCTTGCCCATGATTCCGAGTCCGATGAAGCCACAGCGGGTCGTCATGCGAGATTTCCTTCTCGATTGCGGGTCTGGGGCGCCGGCCGCTGGCAGGGCGTCTGGACCAGACGATACCCCTTCCGCTCGCCTCTCGTCGGAAGGAGGATCTCCGCAGGGACGTTCTCCACGACGTTCCAGGGCCGGACGCGCTTCCCCGTGGTGCCCCACCGACAGCGGGAGCCGAGCTGGATCTTGCTCTGCGGGCGCACGAGCTCGAGCAGCGCCGACCGCGCGCTGGGGGGCAGCTCGGCCCGGTGCAGATCGAGGAAGTAGCCGAGCCGCTGGG
>JARRMU010000175.1:0-5304 GCA_037385645.1 Gemmatimonadales bacterium | reverse complement strand
AGCACGCGCTCCCGCTCCGTACGTGGATACCGCGCGGACGAGCGCCGCGTCCCGGGCGAAGAACTCGCGGCAGTCGGCGCAGTGACCGATGTGCATGCGAGCCGCCTTGTCCTGATCCGAGTACGCTCGAGGCTGTTCGAGGGGCCAAAGTGTTTGCCGTACCGCCTCGCAATTCACGGTGTCGCGATACATGGCGATCCCTGTCTGACGGACAACGTCAACTTACAGTGACACACGGATCTAGGCATATCCTACCGTATCTCTCTCAGCCGGTGGTTTCGACCTCCAACTCCATAACGCGGGAACGGCCCCAGCGGTTCACGTCAGCTGGGCCAGAAAACCGGAACGAGCAGAGTCGTGAGGAGTCCGAGGAGGATGGTGAGCGGCGTGCCGACCTTGAGAAAATCCGTGAAGCGGTAACCGCCCGGTCCGTAGATGAGGACATTGGTCTGGTAGCCCATCGGCGTCATGAACGACGCCGATGCGCCGAACATGACGGTTATAAGCAACGCGTAGGGGTTCATCCCGAGCTGTGTGGCCACGAACAGGGTGATGGGGGCCACGACCACGGCGGTGGCGACGTTCGACATCACGCCCGTGAGCAATGCGGTGATCAGGTAGACTCCGGCGATAACGGCAGTCGGCGCCACCCGACCTAGGCTGTGGCTGAGGGTGGAGACGAGCCACGCTGCCGCTCCGGTCGTCTCCATCGCGATGCCCAGTGGAAGCAGGCCCGCCAGCAGGAAGACCACCATCCAATCCAGCTCCGCGTAGATCTCGTCCAGCCGCACGCACCGAGTGAAGACCATGAGCACGACTCCGATCAGCGCGGCAGGCATGATCTCCAGGAGACCGGTGGCCGCCGAGACCACCACGCCCAGGAGGATCCCCACGGAGAACAGGGCCCGAGGTCGATCCCGCACCGGCAGTCCGACCATGCGGAGAGGAACGAAGCCCGGCTCCTCGGCGAGCGCGTCCAGGGCCGAAACGGGCCCGTGGACCAGCAGCAGGTCGCCGAAGGCCAGACGCAAGCTCTCGAGCTTGTCCCGAATCGTGACGCCGTGGCGCTGGATGGCGAGGACCACGGCGCCGTGGCGCTGCTGGAATCGGTCTTCACCCAGCGTGTGCCCCGCGAGCGTGCAATGAGGTCCGATCATGACCTCCATCAGCCGGGCGTTCTCCGAGATGAAGTCGATGGCGCTCTTCGCTCGCCGAGCCGGCGGGTCCAGGCGCTCGCTCCGGGACAGGGCAAGTAGCTGCTGAGGCGTGCCCTGCGCATAGAGGATGTCCCCTTCGACGATGCGTCGCTCCGGCCCCGGCGCCCACACCGAGAGGTCGCCCCTTCCCAGCCCGAGGATCGAAACGCCGTAGCGCTCTCGCCACTTGAGCTCGCCGAGCGACTTGGCAATCGCGGCCGAGCCCGACTGGACGGCGAGCTCGGCCAGGAACTGCCGGACCTGGTACTTGCCGGAAAGATCGGCCTCTCCCATGCGTCGCGGGATGAGCCAGCGACCCACCGTGAACAGGTAGAGCATCCCGGTGGCGAGGTAGACGAGTCCGAGCGGGGCGATCGAGAACATGGTCAACTCGCTCAGGCCATGGTCCTTGGCGCTGCCGTACACGACGAGGTTGGGCGACGTGCCGATCAGGGTCACGGTCCCGCCCAGGATGGCGGCAAACGAGAGCGGCATGAGATAGCGCGACGGGGCCTCGCCCTCCTGGTAGGCCAGGGAGAGAAACACCGGCAGGAAGACCACGACCACGGCCGTGTTGTTCAGGAATGGCGAGGTCCCGGCGACGACCAGGCAGAGGATGGCGAGCCGCATCTGGGGAGTGCCGAGGGGCGCCGTGAGCGCCCAGCGCGCGATCGCCGCGATGACCCCCGTCTTCACGAGGCCGAGACCGAGGATCAGCATCGCCGCCACCGTGATCGTCGCCGTGTTGCTGAACCCGGACACCGCCTCGGCAGGCGAGATGATGCCTCCCGCGAGGAGAACGACGGGGATGGCGAGAGCGACCTGGTCGATCGGATAGCGCTCGCTGACGAACAGCACGAGCGCCACCGCGATGACGACGAAGACGAAGGCGATTTCCCAGGTCATACGCGAGCCCGTCGGGGGTGAAGCGTCGCCCGCTCCACCTCGGCGTAGAGCGGCACCAGGGCCCGAAGATACGGAGGGGAGCCGGACTCGTGCCAACCGGACCACGGGCGGGTATACTAGGTCAAGAGGCTCACGTGCTCAGCAGGAGTCGAATCGCCGTTGCGGCGTATACCCAAGGATTGGGCTACCGTGAGACTCGCGATGGGCGGAGTCGTGCGATGTCTCCGCCCTCTTTACATCTTACATCCGATCCGGGGCGTCAGCCCGAGGCTTCCCGCTTTGCTGCCGAAGTCTCAGTTACCGAACGCCCGCCTTGTCCCGGCGTTGGCCGCGCGGCGATCGCACCCGGAATCCCAGCATTTGGTGCAGTTCAGAGCTTGGAGCAGACGTGGAGAACGACGACGGGCGAGTCGAACGCCCCGAGAGCGAGTGGCAGGAGCGGCTGACGCCGGCGCAATACTACGTGACCCGCCAGAAGGGCACCGAACCGCCCTTCAGCGGCAAGTACGTAGCTGAGAAGAGCGCGGGCACGTACACCTGCGTCTGCTGCGGGAGCGAGCTGTTCAGCTCCGACGCCAAGTACGAATCGGGTACGGGATGGCCGAGCTACTATCAGCCGATCGATCCAGATCGAGTGGCGATGGCGCCGGACGACAGCCTCGCCGTCCCGAGAACCGAGGTGCAGTGCGCCCGCTGCGATGCACACCTGGGCCACGTGTTCGAGGATGGTCCCGAACCGACCGGGATGCGCTACTGTATCAACTCGGAAGCCCTGGGTTTCGAGCCGGGTGAGGAATGACACCCATGCCCCCCGAGGATTCGCGGATCGTGCCGCCCGTGCTCATCTCCGAGGAGGCGATCGACCGACGTGTCGATGAGCTGGCGGCCCAGATCTCTCTCGACTACTCCGATGCGGGCGAGATCATACTCATCGGTGTCCTGAAGGGCGCGTTCATCTTCCTGGCGGACCTCGCACGGCGGCTTACGATCGATCGCCGAATAGAGTTCATCGCGCTCTCGAGCTACCAGTACGGGGCCGAGTCCGGCGCCGTGCGGTTGCTGATGGACGTCCGGACGGACGTCCGCGGGCGCCACGTGTTGATCGTCGAGGACATCGTGGACACCGCCAACACCCTTCACTACCTGATCGACATGCTGAAGGCGAGGGAGCCGGCGTCGCTCCGCTGCTGTGCGCTCGTACGGAAGAAGGAACGCATCCAGAGCGACGTCGACGTCGACTACCTGGGCTTCGACATCCCGGACCGCTGGGTGGTGGGTTACGGCCTCGACCTTCGCGAGGAGTACCGGACCCTTCCATACATCGGCGTCGTCGACCCCTGAGGCCGGAGCTGATCGGCGATCGAGCAGCGGGAGTCCGGGCTACTCCGTCTTCAACCCCTCCAGGATCTCGTCGAGCTCGGCCCGCGCTACCCAGCGACCCCGGGTCATGACGCCGCTCAGGAGCCCTACGTTGCCGACGTCGTCCAGCGGGTTGGCATCGAGCAAGAGGATGTCGGCCACCTTGCCCGTCTCGAGCGTGCCCCACTCGTCCAGCTCGTCGAAGTAGGCGGCGACGTTGCGAGTGCCGGTGGTCAAAGCCTCGTAGGGAGTGAGCCCGGCAGCCACCAACGAGGCGAGTTCCGCTCGCATCGACCAGCCGGGCACCTGGAAGACCTGCGGCGCGTCAGAGCCGAGCAGCAGTCCCGCTCCCGCGTCGTTGAGCGCCTTGATCAGCTTGCGGCGGATCTCGACGAAACGGCGGGCGCGGTCGGGCGAGTAGTCCTCGCTGTCGAGGATGCCCTGCTTGGCTTCCACCCAGTTCGCGACGATCTCGGGTGGCATGTACGCCATCTCGGGCTATCGGCGACCTCGTCCAGTGTCTCGAACGCCTCCCTGGAGAGGCCTGGATGGATCTTGAGGAAGTCGTAGCCGGCGAGCTTCTGATACCGGACGGCGCGTCCGGCCGAGTCCGGGTTGGGGATGCTGTTCCCGTTGATCGACGGCCCGGACGTGTAGATTCGCGGAGAGAGGATCTCGCCGCGATTAGCCTGGGCGCGCAGCTCGAGGTGCATGGGTGCGCCCAGCATGCCGCGGATCGTCGTGATCCCGTTGACCAGGTAGAGCAGCAGGACCCGCTCCGTGAAGTCGGGCCCGCCCGCCTGGCCGCTGGGGATGTGTGCGTGCATCTCGGCGAGCCCCGGCATCAGGAACTTCCCCTCAGCGTCGATCCGCGCGGCACCCTCCGGCACCCTCACCGCATCGGCATCACCGATCGCGACGATGCGATCGCCGAGCACGAGGACGGTCTGGTTCGGGACGACCCTCTCTTCGTCCATCGGGACGACCTCCACGCCGACGAATGCGTAGTCTGCGGCGTTGGCTGAAACGGGGGTCCCACCGGCGTCCTCCGCGTCGGAGGCCCCGGAGCAGGCTGATCCTGCCGCGAGGCAAAGCGCGAGGCCGAGGTAGGAGGTGAGGGTGGCGACGCCATGGGCGTTGGGCATCGAGACGGCTCCTTTTGGCTCTTCGAGGCGTGGCACGGCACCGCGGCGGCGCGCCGGCGAGGCTACCTCTTAGCATCGGGGCCAGGTCGATGCCAGTCGGCTGCGAGCGTCTGCTCTCCCTGATTCAGGGACATCACGATCGGCATGTCCGCCCGACCTCCTCACACACTTGACGAGCTGCCCTGGGCAATATACTATACTAGGGTATAGTATCAGCCAGCGAGTATGATGACGCCCAAAACCTCCAGCAGACCGGCCCACGCGATGGGCATCGGCGACTCCACGAAGCAGGACCTCCTGCGTCGACTCGCTCGTGCCCGGGGCCAGATCGACGGCATCCGGCGCATGGTGGAAGATGAGCGATACTGCCCCGAGATCATGCAGCAGTTCGCTGCGGTCCATTCGGCGTTGCGCTCAGCCGAGAAGTTGTTGTTGGCGAACCACCTCGAGCACTGTGCCACACACGCCATCGCCGGTGGCGGCGAACCTGCCGAGCAGGTTCGGTCCGAGCTCGTCGATCTCTTCCATCGGTATCTGCGATGAGAACCGCTCGTCGCCGGTCGGCATCAGGCTTGATGCTCCTTCTGCTGTTCGTTCAGACTGGAGCGGCCAGCCCTCTGGGCAGCTGCTCGTCTGCCGGTGGCGGTCGGGGCATGCACGATCACGGTCCGGTTGCCTCTGCCAAGCACGTGGGAGCG
>JARRMU010000174.1:0-6911 GCA_037385645.1 Gemmatimonadales bacterium | reverse complement strand
GGCCAATCGTCTCTCAACATGCGCCCTATGGTCCTCGCGGCGGTCGGCGGATAATCCGACATCCATGGCGTGTGCGAGAATCACCTCTTTGGTGCCGGCGCTCTTGAACTCAATGACCAGCTGTTCAGCGCGCAAAGCACATTCGGACCAGTCCGTTGGGAGCAACACGCGAGCGAAGAGGTTGCGGCAATCGTGCCCATATACCTCGTTCGCCGGCGGATCCGTCACCTTGAGAATCAACAACTTGGTTGCAGCAGCGTGCATCACGAAGTAGCTCGTGGGTCCTGGATCTCGTCTGGCGGTCGGTCCCAAGACGATCAGCGACGCCTCCTCGCGGCTCGCAATATCGCAGAGTTCGATCCAGGGCATATTTGCTGTTGCCACAAGCTGCTGAACGATCAGGCCTTCGTCCCTACACCGGTCCGCCCACTGGTGCATTCTCTGCTCGACAGATTCTCGCAGATACCTCGCGACGTCATCTCTTAGGAGGTCCGGAAGCTCACCCAAAGAGCGCTTCTCGCTGATGACATGCGCCAGCACCAGTTCGTGGCAGCCAGCCTCCTTCAATCTGGCCAAGCATGGCAGGGCCAGCGGTTGAAACTCCCCAAAGTCTACCGCATACAGGACCTTATCTAGCATTGCTATCCTCCGTCGCTCACTTGGCGAGGAACGTCATCCCACCCAATTGATCCCCTTGACGAGCCTAACAGAGCGTGAGCGGATGAGTCAGGACATGCTGAGCCGTCTCACGTAGAATCGCTTCCCAGCGAAGTCGACGGGCTTTAGTTCGCCCGCCGCCGTCAGCCGCTGAACAAGATCCCAACCGACGTTGGCCCTCTCGAGGAAGTGAGCGAGCGCGTCCTCGCGGATGGGGTGCACCGAAGTAATGGCCAGCAGGTCTCGCTCCGGGTCCCCGGTGGAGGCGAACTGGTCCCCTTCATAGCCGATCAGGTATTCGACGCTGTCGAGGCGCTGCGCCAGAATCTGAAAAGCGCGATTAATCGCCTTCTCGCTCGCCGGCAGTACCCACTCTTCGGCCGGGGGCCTCGTGGGAACAGCCAAGAAGGCTACGGCCGGCTCGAGTCCGACCAGATAGTCGGCAAGGTCTTCAACAGCCTTCGCTCCGTCGTTCACGCCACCGACCAGCATCGTCTCTGTCGCGAGCTCGCCGCCGAATTGCCCAGCGAAACGTCTGATTCCATCCAGGACCGTCTGCAGCCGAAGCTCTTCATGCGGACGATTGAGGCGGCGCCAGATCGGCTGCGTGACGGCATCCACCTTCACCGATACCCAGTCAGCTTGGTTGAGCGCATGACGTACGTCATCGTTCCAGCAGAGTGAACCGTTGGAAATGACGGCCACCGGGATGCCTAACGGCTTCAGCACGGCGATGGACTCGCCCAGTTGCGCGTCCAAAGTCGGCTCGCCGTCAGGTACGAACGTCAGATAGTCCACCTGCTGGCCGGCGGCCCGGGCACTTTCCAGATGCTGCGCCACCGCGTCGAGGATCGCGAAGGGTGAGTAGAAGGCTGTCGGCTCCATCTCGGTGTTTGGCGTGCGCCCTACCTGGCAGTACGCACACGAATAGGAGCACCGCTTCGGCGGGATATTGTTGATCCCGAGACTGCTCCCGAGTCGACGCGAAGGAACCGGCCCGAACGTCAGCGCGAGCACAGGAGTCCGGTTCAAGGCGTCCAGCCCTCGCACTCTCAACTTGTGCTCGTCTACGGCCAAGAGCTCCACCTCCGTCAAGCCTATTGGGTTGGGTCGCCGTGGACTTCGCAGGGCGAACACGCCTCGCTTCTCTGCACTCGTATCGCCGCGGGGATGCTGGAGCAGATCGTAGCCATCGGACCGGTCGAAGTAGAATAGGATCCATATCCTCTGACCTGCCTCGAGACCCGTGAGCCCGGGTGTGAAGTCGGGGTCGAGGACAACCGTGGATTCACTGCTTATAGGTCGGCCGGCTGGAACCGCGTCGTCGAATTCGTTCTCAACGTGGCCTATCGCTCTCAGTGTCGCCGAGAACACAGTCTCCTCCAAAGTAGTAACCGACCGAGTTCGCGCTCGCCCATTGCCCGGCTAGTAGACGGCCAGCGGCTCCCAGGCGAGGTCTTCCATGGCCAAAACGATCTCGTCACCGACTTCATGCCTATAGTCCGCGAGAGAATCCCCCTTGAGCCACGCGGTCGTGAGAGCTGGATCTTCCGGAATGGCTCCGATCGGTTCGATTCCGCCTTCCGAAAGCCGGTCAATTAGATAAGCCTCTATCTCATCATCGCGCACTCTGTTGAGAACGACGAAGACATCACTGATCCGTGCCTGGCGATAGAGTCGGCGAGCCAGTGACACCAGATTCGGCGAGTCGAGATGATCGGTAGCCGGCGGGACCCCAGCCCGCGTCAATTCGACGATCCGCTTCATGTCGAACGCGAGCCTGATGGCTGCATTGGAGGGGTCTACGACTACGAGAATCCAATCAACGGAGTTGACGGCCCCGCGGGCGGAGTCCTCGAAACCAGCCTTGAAATCGATCAGCGTGACGGGCGTCTCTTCGCCGATATGAAAGCGGACATCTCGGGTGATCTTCGAGATCGGGCCGTCACAGCCGGCTCCGGGACCCATATCCGAGAGCTTACCTGCCGAGAGGACGTGGATCCCTTCATTGGTGCGCTGGCAGTAATCCGGCGTCAGCCTCGCCAGGTCCAGATTGGCACCGGCCAGAGGCGTGGGATCGTCGACGGGGCACGTCACCAGACCACCGCTGAAGACCATACCGCCAAAGTAGTCGAGCAGCGGGCGGGGGGCCGTCGCGAGTCCAAGAGCACGGTGTACGCCGACGTTGGTCGAATCCGCGTCGAGCACACAGACCTCGTGCTTGCGGCGTCGTAGCGCTTCGGCAATGAGGACCAGTGCGGTGCTCTTGCCCGAACCGCCCTTTCCTACAAAACCGATGCGAAGCCCAACCAGCGGTTCCCGTCCATAGTTCATCTTCACCTCCCAGAACCAGTGGCGGTGAACGCCGATGAAGTCACCTCTCTGCTTCTAAGTGCCTAAGGCCTGCTCGTTCGTTCCGGCGCCGGCGCGTGCAACCGAGGAGTCTAACCGCTCGCTCTCGTTTGCCGGACGGCTGCCGCCTACACTCAGTGAAGCCACACCTAAGGAGGCGTTCCATGGGTGACTTCAGGTTGGGCTCCATCTTCGGCTTTGAGATCCGGATCGACTTCTCCTGGTTCATTATCTTCTTTTTGATTCTGTGGTCGTTCTCGGCGGGCGTCTTTCCTTCTCAGGTTCCTGGCCAGCCGGCCGAGGTCTACTTCGCCATGGGCACGCTCGCGGCCTTCCTCTTCTTCGCCTCACTATTGGCGCACGAGTTGGCCCACTCCCTCGTGGCCAGGTCCAAGGGCATCCCGGTCGAAGGAATCACCCTGTTCATCTTCGGCGGCGTGGCCCGGATGCGGCTCGAGGCGGAGGATCCGCGGGACGAGTTCCAGATCGCCGTGGTCGGTCCTCTTTCCAGCCTAGCGATCGCGGGTTCCTTCGCATTGGTGTGGTGGCTCGGCCGACTGGCTGGCTGGAGTCCGGCGATCACCGTCGCGGCCGGCTACCTGGGCTTCCTCAACGCGCTGCTCGCCGTCTTCAACCTCATGCCTGGCTTCCCACTCGATGGTGGCCGGGTGTTCCGGGCGCTCGTCTGGCGGGTCACGGGCGACGTGACCAAGGCCACTCGCTGGGCAGCCGCGGCTGGGAGATGGTTCGGCTACGCGTTGATGGCCTTCGGAGCCTTACAACTCTTCGCGGGAGCCGTCCTGGGCGGGATGTGGATGATCTTTATCGGCTGGTTCCTTCAGAACGCCGCCGGAATGAGCCTTCGTCAGTATGTGGTGCGGCACCTGCTCGACGGTGTCGGCGCCCGCGAGATCATGACGGCCAACCCCGATGCCGTGCCGGCCGACCTCCCGGTGCAGGAGTTGGTCGACGTTCACTTTTTTCAGCAGAGGCATCAGGCATTTCCGGTTGTCGAAGCCGGCCGGCCCGTAGGTCTCGTGACGCTGCAGCATGTAAAGCGACTCCCCCGGCAGGAATGGTCCACTAGATGCGTTCGCGACGTGATGACCGGTAGCGAGGGAATCGTCGTGGACCCTTGGGAGAGCGTGTCGCGCGTGCTCGAGATCATGCAGAAATCGGGAGAGCGGCGCGTTCTCGTGGTCCGGGACGGCCGTCTGATAGGTCTCATATCGGCCAGCGACGTGGCGGCGTGGCTGCAGCAGGAAGAAGAGCTTGAAGCATTGCGGCCGTCATCTGGGGCGGTCTGACTACCAGCGATGAGCACTCTCGCTTGGATCGTGCTGGGCGGCATAGGGATGAGCGCGATCGCGCTCGTTGGCAGCGTGGCGCTATTGCTCAAACCGGCGAACGGGCGGACTCGCCGTAGCCGGAGCTTTCATCCTGGACATCCGCGTTGGCATCACAACCTGGCTCGCTGCCGCCGCTCACGAGGTACCGCAGGAGCTAGGCGATTTCGGTGTGCTTGTGCATGGGGGTTGGAGGAGGGGACGGGCGCTGCTCTTCAACGTCCTCTCGGCCGTTACGTTTCTGATCGCCGGCATCCTGGCTTACGTGGCTTCCTTCGAGATCGACGTGACGTTTCTTCTGCCCTTCGCAGCTGGAAACTTCATCTACATCGCGGCGTCCGATCTCGTGCCCGAGGTGAACAAGGATCACGGCCTGCCCGTGAACATCGTTCACTTTGTGGCTTTCGCCGGTGGACTTGCCCTTCTCTACCTGCTTGCGGTGGGTTTCGCCGCCTGACGCGCTGGCTCTGGATCGCGGGTCGTGTCGGCTAGGCTGCGTACTCTCTATCGAGCTCCTCCCGGAGCGCCCGCCGGACTTCACGACTCAGAGCTCCGTCCTCGTGGAGCTTCTGGAAGACCTTCTGTGTGAGATCGAGCGTCGCGAACACAGAGTGGCACCGTTCGCAGAGCTCTTGTTGCGGAAGGGGGAAGGGTACGCCGTGATCAAGTGCCTCCTGTTTCGCGAACAGGAGGTCGAGACAGATGCGCTTCGGGTGATCGACGCCCGAACACTCGCGCGTTGGTAGTGCCTGCGCCAAATCGCGCCTCAACCTCATACGAGCCCTATAGACTCGCGTTCTAACCGTTCCCTCCTTGATCCCTAGGATCTCTGCCACCTCGGTCGTGGAGAAGTCGAAGAGGTCCTTCAAGACGAGCGGAAGCTGGAAGTGCAGTGGCAGAGCAGCGGTGCAGCGCCGTACTCGGTCTTCGACTTCTGTCCGTACCTGCTCAGTCAGCTCGGACTCGTCGGCGATCGGGACCGCCACGAGACGTTCGTCTCCTGATGGGAGTAGGCGATCGAGAGACTCGACGTGGCTCGGCTCGCCAGCGCGCCGCCGATGCTGCCGCGCACAAACCCGCGCCGCTATCGTGTGCAGCCAGGTGTAAGGGGAGGATCTCCCCTCGAACCTTTCCCAGCTTTTCAGCGCCCGCACAAACGTCTCCTGGACCATATCTTCGGCATCTTGCGGCGTATCACAGAGATGCAGACCCATGCGGTAAATGCGGTCGCCGTATCGGTCAAACAGACGTGGGATCGCCGTGCTGGCCGGCTCCCGGCTCTCGGTATCAGAGTGCATCGGTCGATAGAGGTGCCTTGAGATCGCGGAGCACATCCGATCATCGATCATCCAAGACCGCAACTACTCCTGCAGGCTACGTAATCACGCAGCCCCCTGAAAGACCCAGTACATCCGCGGCCACCGGGCACAACGGTCGAGGCTGATCGTCCGGGCTTTGCGTGCCTCGGAACAGATACGGGCCAACTCCACACTAACGAGTTGCTGGGTCGTGTGAAGCAGTCGCGCCTCTTGGTGCATTTCGGCGTTTTCATGCTCTTCCCCAGGTTTCACACGGCGGCGCTTGCGACGGGGCGTGAGGGCATCACGGCGATACAGCTGCCGCCCGAGGTTCATGTCCCGCCTCCGCCGGAGCTGATCGCGCGGCCCGCAACTCCCAGGGTAGGAACTGCCGATATGTCGGAGGAGATCACGATCGCTCCGACGACGTTCGAGGCGAACCCGGTAGAAAACCTGGCGCCACCTCCTGCACCTGTATCGGCGCCCGCGCACACCGAGGAGGATCGACCCAGGTTCATCCCTTACGACACGCCACCAAGACTGCTCAACCCGGCCGAGATCCGGAAGCTTCTGAACCAGCGCTACCCCTCGGCGCTTCGTGAGGCACGCGTCGAAGGCCGTTTGGTTCTTTGGATCTATATCGACCGCGAGGGCGAGGTTCAAAGTGTGCAGGTGCAGCAATCGAGCGGTTATGAGGACATGGACCGCGTAGCCGTCGACGTCGGCTACGAGATGCGGTTCAGCGCGGCGAAGAACCGGGACAAGACGACTCCCGTGTGGGTGCAACAGGGGATCGCATTCGACATTACCGATTAAGGCACAGCCGAAACATGAAAGAGGGGTCTGCTCGGCTCTTCGGGGGTTTGTGTGAAGATGCTAAGGATAGATAGGGTCCTGTACGCTACCGATTTCTCCGAGTGCTCGGAGAGCGCGCTTTCCGTCGCTTTGCGCGTCGCCGAGCGCTACAAAGCCGAGCTTCACATGCTGCATGCGATCGTCCTCCACGAGGAGGACCCGCACGATCCGGCACATCACTTTCCCAACCCGCAGGAGCTCTACGAGCTGCTACGAAGCCTCGCGGACGAGCGCCTGGCTACTGCCAGTGAGCGCGGCGGGATGCACGAGGTGGAGATCGTACGTGCCCAGGTGAGAGGGATCGCTCCGGCCCCGGTCATCTTGGACTATGCTGGCAAGCAGGCTGTCGATCTCATCGTCATGGGTACGCACGGCCGCCGCGGGCTTCGGCATCTCCTGCTCG
>JARRMU010000173.1:0-4325 GCA_037385645.1 Gemmatimonadales bacterium | reverse complement strand
ATCTGGTACCGGTCGTTCAAGCCGGGGCCAGCGGCTATATGACAAAAACGAGCGCCGATCGGGACCTGATCGAGGCGATCCGCATCGTCGCGCGCGGGGAGGTCTACCTTCCGCCCCAGGCCACCAAGCTGCTGCTACAGGAGTACAAGGCCGCCGAGTCCGATCCTGACGCGCCCAGCCTGAGGCAGCTCAGCTCCCGCGAGCAGGAGGTTCTTGCCCTTACGGCCGAAGGCTACAGTTCCCGCGAGATCGGCAAGAAGCTGTTCATCTCGGGGAAGACTGTAGATACCTACCGATCGCGCATCATGCAGAAGCTCGGCCTCACCCATCGATCCGAGCTCGTCCGCTTCGCCCTCAAGGTCGGGCTTCTGAAGGAGAAGTAGGTCTGATCCGACCGGTCGCGAGAACATTCGGGTCACGACGAATCCCGACTTGTAAGGAACCTCCCCACATCTCACTCCCCAAACCCCGACACTCCCGCAGGAGAAATATCGGACAGACAGCGCGGTTGTTACATTTCTAGTTTACGCTTCATGAACAGATTCTCAGAGCGCATTCGCGTCACCGGAGCTGCCGTGTGGATGACTCTGGCGGCCGCGGTGGTGGTGGGCGCTTGCGCAAACGGTGGAGATAGCGCCTCCACTCCCTCCGATGCGGCATCCAGGGTGGGGGAGCAGCCCGCGGCTGAAGCCGGGGGGGCGAGTCCGGACAGTCCGTCGAGCAGCCAGCGCAGGAGGTCGACGTGCAGCTGGCGACTCGCGGAGAGGGGCTGTTCACCCAGAGGGGGTGCGTGGCCTGCCACAAGATCGGGGAGGGCCGCCTGGTCGGGCCTGATCTCATGGGGGTGACGGAGCGCCGCTCGTACGAGTGGATCCACGCCATGATCACGGCTCCGGATTCCATGCTCCAGAACGATTCGACCGCCAAGGCTCTGTTCGCCGAGTACTTCACGCCGATGCCTGACCAGAAGGTCCAGCCCGACGAAGCCCGCGCCCTCTACGAGTACCTGCGAGCAAGAACCGAGGGAGTCATGCCGAGCTCGGCGGTCTCGGGATCGGGCGCGGATATGGCCATGGTTGGGCATCGACATCGTCACGGAGCCGGCATGCAGGGTCGGATGCGGATGCGGCGAATGCTCGCCGTCGGCGATGATCAACCGGGTGGGCCGGGTCCGCGAGCGGGGCGGGGCCCACCGGCCGGACATGGGGGACAGCACCACCACCAGCGGGGCACTTCATTCTAGAGGAGGCACGCCCGATGAGAGACGGAAAGCTGCTCAAGGTTGGAATCCCGTTGGCGGCCGCCGCGGGAGTTCTGTTCTTCGCCGTGTCGTGCGGCGGCGGTGGAACGGAGGTGGGTGGCGATGTCGGTGACATCGCCCAGGCTCGAGGCTTGAGCCAGGCTGACGTCACGGCCGCGCTCAAGACCTACGTGCCCACCGGTAAGATGGACGAGTATCTGCTTTTCTCGTCTGCGGGTCACGGCGGGCAGGTGCTGGTGATCGGCGTTCCCTCCATGCGGCTCCTGAAGGTGATCGGCGTCTACACGCCGGAGCCCTGGCAGGGATGGGGCTACGGCGCGGAGGACACGCACGAGGTGCTGGCCGAGGGCGAAATGAACAACCAGCCCATCACCTGGGCCGACACGCACCACCCGGCGCTCTCCGAGACAGACGGCGACTACGACGGTCAGTGGCTGTTCATCAACGACAAGGCCAACCCGCGCATCGCCGTCATCGACCTGCGCGACTTCGAGACCAAGCAGATCGTCATCGATCCGCTGATGGCCGCCAACCACGGGGGCGCTTTCGTCACGCCGAACACCGAGTACGTGATCGAGGCCGCGCAGTACGCGGCGCCGCTGGACGGCAGCTACGCGCCGCTGAGCGAGTACGAGGAGAAGTATCGCGGCGCGATCACCTTCTGGAAGTTCGACCGTGACGTGGGCCGCCTCGACGTCGATGAGACCTTCGTCATCGAGCTGCCGCCCTACTGGCAGGATCTGTCGGATGCCGGCAAGGGTCCGTCGTTCGGCTGGGCGTTCCTGAACAGCTTCTGCAGCGAGATGGCGACCGGCGGGATCATGCAGGGGAACCCGCCGTTCGAGGCCGGCTGCTCGGCGAACGATATGGACTACCTGGCCATCGTCAACTGGCAGGCTGCCGCGGAGGTCGCGGCGCAGCCCGGCAAGACGGTCGATGTCCAGGGCCGCCGGGTCATTCCGATCCAAACGGCCGTGGACGAAGGGCTGCTCTACTTCGCGCCGGAGCCGAAGAGCCCGCACGGCGCCGACGTGACGCCCGATGGGACCAAGATCATCGTCTCAGGGAAGCTGGACCCGCATGCGACGATCTACTCGTTTGAGAAGATCCAGCAGGCGATCGCGAACGAGGACTTCTCCGGTACGGACCCATACGGCGTCCCCATCCTGAATTTCGACTCGGTCATCGACGGTCAGGTGGAGCTCGGGCTAGGGCCGCTGCATACACAGTTCGCGGGAGACGGCATCGCCTTCACGAGCCTCTTCCTCGAGCCTTCGGTCGTGAAGTGGAATTACGAGCAGATGCAGGTGATCGAGAAGCTTCCGGTCCACTACAACGTCGGACACCTCTCAGCCGCCGAGGGCGACACGAAGTCGCCCGACGGCAACTACCTGGTGTCGCTGAACAAGTGGTCGATCGACCGCTTCACGCCCGTCGGTCCGCTGCTTCCGCAGAACTTCCAGCTCATCGACATCAGCGGTCCACAGATGCAGCTACTCTACGACTCCCCGATCGGGATCGGTGAGCCGCACTACGCGCAGATGATCAAGGCGGACAAGCTGGATGTTTGGCAGATCTACCCACAGGTCGGATTCGATCCGCGCCGGATGGCGCCGGCTGAAGATCCGGCAATGCCGGGCGAGGAGAGGATCGAGCGCCGCGGCAACGAGGTGCACGTCTATATGACGGCGGTGCGAAGCCACTTCACACCGGAGCACATCGAGGTGAACCAGGGCGACGAGGTGGTGATCCATCTCACCAACATCGAGCAGGCGCTGGATGCCACGCACGGATTCGCGGTCGACAAGCACAACATCAATGTGAGCATCGAGCCCGGCGAGTCGCAGGTGGTTCGCTTCACGGCCAACGAGGCGGGTGTCTTCCCGTACTACTGCACGGAGTTCTGCTCCGCGCTCCACCTCGAGATGGTGGGGTATCTGCTCGTCAAACCGTAGCCTCCCCCTTCAGGGGTCGGCCCCACTCGGGGTCGACCCCGAAGGGCCTCCGACCACCACCTACCGCCCCACCCCGGATGCGTGCAGCTTTCCGGGGAGCCTTCCAGGGCGAATCGACGGGAGAGACCGATGGAATCCATGGATCGAGTGACAAGCTTTTTCCAGAGCGAGCTTTCGCTCACCAGCCGGGTGCTGCTGGTGGCCGTGGCTCTGGCGCTGCTGCCGAGCATCTTCCTGCCGGTTTGGGAGATCGGCTTGCTCGCGCCACAGTATCCGGACGGGCTGAGCGTGGTCATCTATCCGAACACCGTCGGTGGGGACCTGGGCGAGGTGAATCTCCTGAACCACTACATCGGGATGCAGGAGATCAATGCCCTCGAGTTTCCGGAGTTCATGTTCATCCCCTTCTTCATCCTCCGTTTCCTGGGCTTCGCGGTGCTGGCGGCGCTGGTCGGCAGGCTCCCGATTGCCGCGATCGGGTATCTCGATTTCGTCGTGTTCGGCGCGGTGATGTTGTTCGACTTCAAGACCTGGCTCTACGAGTACGGCCACAACCTTTCGCCCGACGCGCCGCTGACGATGGAGCCGTTCACCCCCAGCATGATGGGCACGACCCAGATCGCGAACTTCACGGTGACCAGCTACCCGAGCGCCGGGGCGATCCTGATGTTCGTCGCTGGGGCGTTGGGACCGGTGATCCTGTTGTGGGAGTGGCTCCAGCGCCGCAAGACGCTGCCAGCTGAGTGAGGGTCTCCCTCCCCAGAGCGCGAGTAGCTCGGCTCGGCTTCCTCGCGTCCGTCGCCGCGTCTCTCGCCGGGGGGCTCCTCGCGCCCGCTCCGTTGGCCGGGCAGCCGATCCGGGTCGGATCCGACGAGGAGTTTTCCACGATCGGTGACGCGGTAGCTTCCGCTCGTGCCGGCGATACGGTGGTTGTCGCCCCCGGCAACTACCCGGAGCGACTCGTGATCGATCGTCCGCTTACCCTCTTCGGGGAAGGCTGGCCGGTGTTGGATGGGAGAGGCACCGGTCACGTGGTCGAGGCGTTTGCGCCGCTTCACCTGGAAGGCTTTGTAGTCAGGGCCTCCGGCTCCAACGTGGAGGAAGAGAAC
>JARRMU010000172.1:0-4379 GCA_037385645.1 Gemmatimonadales bacterium | reverse complement strand
CTCGAGGAGGTTGCGAGCGATGACGGGGATGAACGCATTCAGCTCGAGGTGACCGGAGAGCCCGCCCACGGTAACGGCCGCATCGTTGCCGATCACCTGTGCCGAGACCTGGGTGACCGACTCGCAGATCACGGGATTGACCTTCCCGGGCATCATGGAGGAGCCGGGCTGCAGTTGGGGAAGCGCGAGCTCGCCCAGGCCGCAGCGCGGTCCCGAGCCGAGCAGGCGGATGTCGTTGGCGATCTTGTAGAGCGAGACCGCGACGGTCTTGAGGGCCCCGCTGGTCTCGACGGCGGCGTCTCGCGCACCCTGGGCCTCGAAGTGGTCGGCCGCTTCCCGATACTCGAGGCCCGTGACCTGGGAGATGCGGGCGATGACCAGAGTGGGGAATCCGGGGGCACAGTTGAGGCCGGTGCCCACGGCCGTGCCCCCGAGCGCGAGCTCCGCGAGAGCCTTCATCGCCGCCTCGACCCGGGAGATGCCCAGCTCGATCTGGCACGCGTAGCCCGCGAACTCCTGTCCCAGGCGCACCGGCGCCGCATCCATCAGGTGCGTCCGCCCCACCTTCACCACGTCGTCGAATTCCTGCGCCTTGCGCGCGAGACAGTCGCGCAGTCGCCGCAGCGCCGGGAGCAGGTCCTTGTGGATCGCCTGGCGGGCGGCGACGTGAAGCGCAGTCGGAATCACATCGTTCGACGACTGGCCGTAGTTGACGTGATCGTTGGGGTGGATCCGGTCTCCGCCGGCGCGGCAGAGCTGGGCCGCCCGGTTTGCGATCACTTCGTTCGCGTTCATGTTGGTCGAGGTCCCCGACCCAGTCTGGAAGATGTCGAGCACGAAGTGCGCGTCGAGGGCCCCATCCGCCACCTCACGGGCGGCGGACTGGATGGACTCGGCAATCTCGGGATCGAGCGTTCCGAGCTCGGCGTTGGCCGCGGCGGCGGCCGCCTTGATGATTCCCAGCGCCCGGATGAAACGCGACGGAAAGCGCTCCCCACTCACGGGAAAGTTCAGCACGGCGCGCTGCGTGGACGCGCCCCAGAGCGCCTCCGCGGGCACCTCCATCTCGCCCATGGAGTCGCGCTCGATTCGCGTCTTCTGGGTCTCGGCTGCCATGCCCTCCCCCGCCGGCACGCGTGCGTGACCCGGAAGGGCCGCGGCCCATCCTGCGAGCTACTTCTTGCCCTGCTCCGGCATCGCCTTCTTGACCTGGCCTTGACTGTCCTGCTTGGACTTCGCCGCGGCCGCAACCGCTGCTTTGGCGACCTTCTTCTGCTTCTGGCTCCGTTGCTTCGACTTGGGTGACTTGTCACTCATCGTTGCTCCATTCGATGGCAAAGGCCATCTGCTCGAAGATCGCAGCTTCCTCATCACCGGGCAAGCGGCGAAGCCCTCGTGATCAGGAAGAAGAGCGCTGACGGCGCGCTCATCGGCGAGTCCCGGAACGTCGGGCCGATCCGACGGAGGCATCCGGAGTCATCCCCTTCAGAAACTTGAAGAGGTCGCTGTCCGTGGAAAGGACGAGCGTCGTCCCCTCGCTGATGATGGACTTGTAGGACTGCATGGTCCGGGTGAACTCATAGAAGCCCACCGCTTCGGCGCTCTGATTGTAGGCCGCCGCGTAGACCTCGCTGGCCTTCGCGTCCGCCACGCCGCGGATCTCCTCGACCTCCCGGTACGCTTCGGACTGGATCTTGTTCAGGTCGCGCACGCGGTTGCCGCGAATCCTCGCAGCCTCGCCGTTCCCCTCGGACAGGAAGCGCTCCGCGATCTGCCGCCGTTCGCTGATCATTCGATCGTAGATCTTCGGGCGCACGCTCTCGTTGTAGTTGATCCGCTTGAACCGGATGTCGAGCAATTCGATACCGAACACGCGAACCTTCTCGGCCGCTGCGGAGAAGATCTCCTGCTCGACAAGCTTGCGCCCCTTCTGGATCGGCACCAGGGACCCCATGTCGAGCTCCCGTTCCGCGTCGGTCAGGAGGGCGTCGCGAAGCGGTACGCGATCCTTGGTGGTGCGGATGATCTCGATCAGCTCATGCTTGGCGACGGCATTTCGGGTCTCGCTCCCCAGGATGTCGTCCAGGCGGGACTGAGCGCTGCGTTCATCGCGCAGCCGCAGGAAGTACTGGAGGGGCTCGGTGATCCGCCAGCGGGCGAAGAGATCGACCGAGATGTAGAGCTTGTCCTTGGTCGGCATGTCCGACGGACGGCCGTCCCACTCGAGAACCCGCTTGTCGATCGGATTGACGTCCTGGATGAAGGGCAGCTTGAGCTTCAGACCGGCGGAGGTCACGGGTTCGCCGACAGGCTTGCCGAACTGGGTGACGATCACCTGCTCGACTTCGCTCACGGTATAGATCGAGCTCATCAAGGCGACGATCCCGATTGCCAGAACCGTCAAGGTGGCGACTTGGATGATCCTGTTCACGGCCGATCTCCCTTCTGGGCGTCGAAACCGTGGGAGTCGAGATTCAGCAATGGCAGGATGCTGCGCGTCTGCTCATCGACGATGATCTTGGAGCGTATGCCGGGCATGACCTCCTGCAGGGTCTCGATATAGATGCGGCGGCGCGTGACCTCTGGAGCCTTGCTGTATTCCGCCAACAAGGCGCTGAACCGAGCGACGTCGCCTTCCGCTTCATTGATCCTCTTGAGTCGGTAGCCATCGGCCTCCCGAATTCGCTGATCCTTCTCGCCCTCGGCCAGCGGGATCACCTTGTTGTAGTCGCGGCGGGCTTCGTTGATCAGCTTCTCCTTCTCCTGCTGGGCCTGGTTGACCTCGTTGAACGACTCCTGCACCGGTTCGGGCGGATTGATGTTCTTCAATTGCACCTGGTCGATGCTGATCCCCATCGCGTACTTGGTCGAGAGCGCCTGCATCTTGGTGAGCGCCTCCGTTTCGATCTCCTGTCGGCCGATGGTGATCACCTCGTCCACGGTGCGATCGCCCACGACTTCTCGCATGACGGATTCGGAGACATAGCGGAGGGTTTCACTCGGCTCCCGAACCTCGAAGAGGAACTTGACCGGATCCGAGATGCGGTATTGAACCACCCATTCCACCAGCGCGGCGTTCAGGTCACCGGTCACCATCTGCGTTTCCTGCTTTCCGTCGCGAGCACGAGAGCCCTGGTACGGATCGCGGGCGCCTGGGGTCGTGAACCCGAACTCCTGCTTCAACTGTCGCTTGACGGGTACGATGGTGGCCACATCGATGCCGAGCGGCAGCTTGAACTGAAGTCCCGGCGGAACGTCCTCGAGATATCGACCGAAACGTTGCACCACAGCGACCGAGTCACTCGGCACCGTGTAGAAGGCCGTCCATGCGGCCAGGCCGGCCAGAGCAACGGCGGCAAGGACGATGACTCCGCGCGGACCACCCCTCGGCAGAATCTGCTTGAGGCGATCCTGCCCCTGCCGGACCAGATCCTCAACATCGGAGGGCATTGGAATGGCCTTTCTTGTGCCCGCTCGAGGTCACGAGCGAGGTCGGCTCGCAGGTGTTTCGCTTGCCACCCTGTCGCACGCCTCCCAGTATCGACCAGTCTGCTTGAGATATCAAGCATTCTGCGTAAGTGCTTGATAAATTAATGCTCGCCTTGTATACTAAGCACTCGGGCGCAGGGGCACCCGCAGGATCGTCTCCCGGCGGTCCACGAGGGATGGCGGCGACATGGCAGATCGAAAGGACGACCGGAAGCTCGAGATGAACGGCCCAGGCCCTCTGAACCCTGGCCCCGCTCCGGCGAAATTCCCGGTTCCGATCCCTTGGATCTCCATGGAGCCCAGCTCCGAATCGCCGCCCGTGAACGGCTCTACGCCCCGGTGGCGGTAATGCGAGCGATACACCCCGGCGCCTCGACCGCCAGCGAGCCGCTGCTCCGACCGAACCCGCCGGAAGCATCCCGGCATGCGGCCGTCGAGCGGGGCTTCACCGTGCTCCTGGTCGACGACAACCACCACCACCGCATTCCGCTTCGCCGAGCCCTCCGCGAACAAGGGTACAGCGTGCTGTATGCCGCCGATGGCGTCTCCGGCGATGCCCTCTGCCGGGCGTCGCAGCTCGACATCGACGCGCTGGTCGCCTGTGCCGACATGAAACGCATGTGTGGCTTCGAGCTGGCGCGTCGCGTGGCTCGCATGCGTCCCGAAGTCCGGGTGCTGCTCATGTGGCGCCACTTCGAGGGACCCGAGGAGGCCCAGCGCGCCTACGAGCACGGCTACGCGGGGATCGAGGAACCCTTCACCCCCGAGCAACTCTGTCGCCGCCTGACGGGCCTTCTCGCCTCGCCACGAGCCATCGGCTCCAAGAAAGAACACTGACCTCCCCCCAAGGAGATCCATCATGGAACACAGCGAAACCCTGAACTTCACTG
>JARRMU010000171.1:978-5364 GCA_037385645.1 Gemmatimonadales bacterium | reverse complement strand
CCGGCTGGAGGCCCGGATCGGACTCGCAGCCCTCGGTGACCTCCTTCCGAACGTCGAGATGCGACCCGATCGGGGAGCACGGATCCCGACGGGCATTCTGCGGGGCTGGCTAACGCTTCCGATCGAAGCGCGGACCGGCGCGACCTAGAGACGCGTCATTCGCTCTCCATGCGATCTTCCGCTCGCGCCTCCTCCTTCACATCGCGTTCGTATAGTCCTTCCCCATGCTCTGCGGCGACGACTCGAACGCGCGGATCATGGCCTGGACCGTGTACGAGGCGACCAGCCGGCCATCTCGGGAGAAGACGTGCCCCTCTCCTTGCGCGAGGCCTCGGCCGGCGTAGATCGCCGGGTTCGCGTAGAGCAGCCACTCGCTGACGTCGAACGCATCGTGAAAGGCCACGGTCGCTGCGAGGATTCCGGTCGAGAGGGTGCGATGGGCGAGCGCCTCGGTGATGCCCTCGTGCGGACGCATCGCGGCCGCGATCGTCCAGTGCGTCGTGGATTGCGCGAGCAGGGCCTGGTGCAGGAAGTCGTGGGGAGGTGCGTCGCGAAACCGCGCCCAGGTGTGGATCTCCGCCGGCCCCGTCTCTTCGGGTCGCCTGCGATAGGCGTCGTCCACGGTTCGCAGCTCGCGACCCGTCACGCCCAGGTCGAGCTGTGGGCACGCTTCGGGGCCGGGCACGTCGGGCGGCGCCGCGGTCCCGCGGATCGTGTCGGGGGCGCCCGCGTCGAGGAGCACGAGGCCCGCGCTGCAGAGCTTCCCGGCCTGCGTCGTGTGGGCCTGGAGCGTCGAGAAGCTGCGCCCCTGCCGGAGCACCTCGACCGCAACCTCGTGGGCGTCGTCGAACCGCACGGCCCGACTGAAGATCATCGACGCCGAGATCACCCGCTGGCTCGGGACCGTCCTGGATGCCGCGACGATGGCCTCTCCGAGGAGCTGCCCCCCCTCGACAACGAGACGCACGTCTTTCGGACGCAGCTGGGGGATGAATGTGCCCACCGGTGGATCGGGATGGGGCGGGGAGCGGAAGCGGCCCTCCGCCGCCTTCGCCACGTCCAGCAGCCGGATCAGGTCGTCGGAGTCTCCCCAACGCGGCATCCGGTGGATCACCTCGTGGTCGGGCTCCGCCGGAAAGGCCTCGACCAGCTCTACCTCGAGCCGGTCGGCGTAGAACGCGACGTAGCCCGCGAGACCGGCCACCTCGTCGAAGGGTGTCCGATAGGTCCAGACGACGTTCTCGAGCGGCGGATCCAAGGCCGTCAGCGTCCAGTAGTCGGCCTCCCCCTTGAAAGGGCAGATCGTGTGGTGGTCCGTCGACTCGAAGTGCCCCCAGGCGATGCAGTTCTGGGGGAAGTAGAGCTGCGCCTCATGATCCGACTCCATCACGATCAGGCAGGCGTCGCTCTCGCCGAGGACGAGCTCACCCAGGCGCACGCGCCCGATACCACGCCACGGCAACAGGTCGATCCGATAGCCCGGAAAGCGATCCCAAGCGGACTCGACGCCGGCCATCTTCGTCTTGCTCTCCCCGAGGGCGCTACTCGGATCGCCCGCCCGTCTTCTTCATCATCTCCGCGAGGTGTGCCCGGAAGTCCGTATGGGCCGCGACGGTGGTGGTCATATCGGCCGACCACTGCTGGTGGACGCGGAAGCCCATGAGCTCCCAGGCGCGCTTGATCAGCAGCTTGCAGGCGGTGAGAGTGGTGACCGGGCAGAGCGCGATCTCGGCCGCCCATTCCTCCACGGTCTCCTCCAGCCGCTCTCGCGGTACCACCTCGTTCACGATCCCGAGCTCGAGGGCCTGCTGGGCCGTTAGCTTCCTGCGCAGGTAGAGGTACTCCGCGGCGCGCTTGTAGTTCATGAAGACCCAGGGCTCGATCATGGTCTCCGCTCCCGGGAGCCCCATCAAGTAGGCGTGGGGCATCTGGAACCAGGCGTCCTCGGAGCACACGGTGAGGTCCGGCAGCAGCGCCCAGTACGATCCACCACCGGCCGCGTACCCGTGAACCTGGGCAATAGTCGGCTTGGGGAACTCCCACAGGCGCAGCATCGGGTGCAGGAAGAGCTTGGTATGGCCCTGCCAGGTCGTGCCCGTGCGCTTCCGGTTCTCGTCGAACTCGGGATACTCGCCGGTCGCGACGTGCCCCGCGCAGAAGCCCTTCGCGTTCGACTTGATGATCAGGACCTTGACGTCGTAGTCGTATTCGGCGAGGCCAAGGGCCTTGTCGAAGGCCCACACCATGTCGTGGTCCTGGAGGTTCGCCTTCTCGGGCCAGTTCATCACCAGCCGGGCGACTCCGCTCTCCTCCTTCTCGTAGATCACGCGTCCTAGGTCCTGCGTCTCCATGTGAATTCCTTCATCGGTTGGGATCCATGACTGCTGTGTCCATCCAGCAGCTTCGCCGGCGCCTGACCGCCGGGCGGGCGATTCCGAGAGGGAGTGGTACCGTATCCGCCGCGGCGAGACCATTGGTCTCGCACCTCCTGGGCTTAGGATTCTCGATCTTTGGAGGCAAGCCGACGTGGAGTACGACCCGACGTCCTGGGAGATCCAGGAGGAGCCGTATCCCGTCTACCAGTGGCTGCGCGACGAGGCGCCCGTCTACCACAACGAGAAGATGGGCTTCTGGGCCATCTCGCGCTTCCAGGACGTGTGGGACGCCACGCTCGACTGGCGGAGCTTCACGTCGATCTACGGCCAGACCCTGGAGAAGACCGGATCGACGCTTCCGATGCTGATCTCCATGGATCCGCCTCAGCACACACGGGTGCGCACACTCGTGGCGAAGGCCTTCACCCCGCGGCGCGTCGCGGCGATGGAGCCGATCGTCCGCCAGATCACGCGCGAGCGGTTGGCGGGCCTCGAGCCCGGAATGCAGATCGATCTCTTCGAGCAGCTCGCTTCGTCCATGCCCATGGACGTGATCAGCACCATGCTGGGCGTCGACGAGGGGGATCGGGATCGTGTTCGCCACCTGACCAACCAGCTGATGCATCGCGAGCCGGGCGAGCTGGACGTGGAGCAGCGGCAGCGCGAGATCGGCGCCGAGCTCTTCGCCTACTTCAACGGGCTGATCGACTCGCGGCGACGCGAGCCCAGGGACGATCTCGTCAGCGCCCTCATCGCTGCCAAGCTCGAAGGCGAGGACGGTACGATGACGTCCCTGAGCCAGGAGGAGCTGCTCGGCTTCTGCCTGTTGCTGGGCAGCGCTGGCCACGAGACGACGGCGCGCCTGATCTGCAACAGCGCCGTCACGCTCGCTCGACACCCCGACCAGCGGCGCGAGCTCGCTCGGTCACCCGACCTGCTGCCGGCCGCGGTCGAGGAGTTCTTGCGCTACGACCCGCCGTCCCAGGTTCAGGGCCGCTGGAGCACGCGCGCGGTCGAGCTCCACGGGGTCACCATCCCGGAGGACGTGCGCGTGCTGCTTCTGACCGGCGCTGCGCAACGCGATCCGCGCGAATACAAAGAGCCTGATCGCTTCGACATCCACCGGAAGATCGAGCGCCACCTCTCTTTCGGCTTCGGTCAGCACCTCTGCCTGGGAAAGTCGCTGGCTCGCCAGGAATGCCGCGTGGCGTTTAAGGAGTTCCTCGCTCGCTTCCCAGACTACGAGGTCGACGAGGACAACCTGGTATGGGCACACAACAACAACGTGCGCGGGTACGCGAAGGTGCCGATGCGGCTTTGATCCCGTCGGCGGCCCGGCTGCGACTGAGAACCCACACCGTAGCGGGGAAGGAGCATCCGTGACCGACTTCAGGCAGCCGGAAGGACGCCTGTTCATCGACGGCGAGTTCCGCGACGCCCGCTCGGGCGTCATCTTCGCTGAGTATCTAGAGACGAAGCGGGTCGGCCTGCCTGCATGACATGACGGACGCGCGGCCGGTCGCGCTTCGGCCTAGGTGACGGCTCCCTGGATGCGGAGTTTCAGAATCCTTCCCTGGTCATAGCCGAACTCGGCGAGGATCTCGTCGCTGTGCTCGTTGAACTCCGGTGCGCGGCGGGTCGGGTTCGGCTGTTCATCGAACTGCACCGGCGTTGACACCAGGTCGAACTCGACGCCTTCCCGCGTCGCGGTGCGAGCCATGTAGCCGTTGGCCACGACCTGGGGATCTTCGGGAAACTCGAGGGAGTTCTGGACGGGGGCCCATTGCCCCTTGAGGGTGCGGAGCTTCTCGGACCAGTGCGCGAGTGGGTGCTCGGCAATCGCCTCCGCGATAATCGCGCTCGCTTCGCCCGCGTGCTTCGCCAGCTTCTCGGGAGAGTCGAAGCGCGGGTCGTCGATCAGCTCGGGCCGGTCGATGTGCTCGCAGAAGTCCGCCCAGTAGGGGGCGGCCTGGAGCATCACGAGCGAGATATAGCGATCGTCGGCGGTGCG
>JARRMU010000171.1:0-958 GCA_037385645.1 Gemmatimonadales bacterium | reverse complement strand
ATCTTCGAGGGAAGCGCCCCGGCCCAGGGCCGTCCGGTCTGGAGCGAGAGCGCGATCGCGGCCGAGAGTGCCCAGCCGCCGGCCGCTAGCAACGAAACGTCCACGACTGACGGCTCCCCCGTCCGCTCGCGCTTGAGCAGCGCCGCGGCGATGCCGCCAGCGATGGTCATTCCCCCCACGGAGTCGCCCCACGCCGGACCCGGCTGCGCGAGGACCCCCTCGATCTCGCGGGGGGTGACGCTGGCGGCATTCCCGGCACGGCACCAGAACGCGGTCATGTCGTAGCCGCCCCGATCCGAATCGGGGCCACGGGGTCCGAAGGCTGTGCCGCGGACGTAGATGAGCTTCGGGTTGTGGGCGCGGAGGTCGTCGACGTCGATCTTCAGTCGGGTCAGGACCACGGGAAGCTTGTTGGTCAGGAAGACGTCGGAACTCGCGACGATTCGGTACAGGACCTCGCGCCCTTCCGGCTTGGCGAGGTCGATCCCGATGGAGCGCTTGCCCCGGTTGGAGTGCTCGTTGAGCACGTGGACGTCGCCGCCAAGGCTCACGGTGCCGGTGCTGCCGAGGCCGCGCATAGCGTCACCGCGCTCCGGATGCTCGACCTTGATTACGTCCGCTCCCCAGTCGGAGAGGATCGCCGAGGCCGCGGGCACGAAGGTGTGCTCTGCGACCTCCAGGATTCGGATTCCTCTCATGACGTCGGACACTTTTTCACCTCCTGAGTCGCAGGTCGGGCCGGTGACCCTGGGGCTCAGCCGGAACGGATTCGCGGAGTGACGGAGACCAGTGCTCTCAGAGCTTAGAGAGCGCCGAGGCGAAGCGCACCAAGGAGGCCCGGAAGTTCTTGATACGCGAAGAGCGGGGTCGCTTTGCGATCGAGTGCTGCCTCCGGAGCACAGAGCTTGCCATCTCAGATCCCGAGCAGCCGGCAGTGACCCGCGAAATCCCTGCTCGT
>JARRMU010000170.1:0-4407 GCA_037385645.1 Gemmatimonadales bacterium | reverse complement strand
GCCGGGATTCAAGGGGACCCAGGTGTTCGGCTGGGGCGTGGAAGCCGCCGAACGGCACCGCTCCAGCGATCCTCCCGAGGTGATGGATGCCATCTTGAGCGAGATCGGACGGCACCCCCTGGCGGACGAATCCGACCGGCGCCGCTTCATTCGGCCCGTCACCCGAGAGGAACACGTCGATGTGGCCGAGGCCCTGCTCGAGGGAGTGGAGCTGAAGGGCCGGCTGCTCAGGTGGCTCTGGAAGCAGGGTCCCTGGGACATGCTCCTCGGGGTCTTCGGTGAGTCGCACTGGGCGGACCATATCATGTACCAGGTGCTCGACCCGAGCCACCCGGACCACAATCCCGAGTATACGGAGGAAGCGGATAGGCTCTTCCTCCGGCTCTACCAGGCACATGACAGGGCGCTTGGCGAGCTGCTCGCCGAGGCACCTGGAGCTACCGTCGTCGTCTTCGCGGGCTCGGGCATGAGGCCGACCTACTCGGGAAACCACCTTCTGCCGGCGGTTCTCCAACGGCTGGGATACGGGCCCGAGCCCACGGCCCGCGACGGCGATCAGGCAAGCGGCAATGATAAGCCGAAAGCCTCATTGGAAGACTCGGAGGACTCCAGGGACTGGGCCTTCTACCGGATTCGGTGGCTCCAGGACACCATACCCGGCCCGGTGGTAGCCGCGGCTAAGCGACTCGTCCCGAGACGCCTATGGGAGAGGATGACGCGACGCATCGCCTTCGCCGGCTCCGGATGGTCCGAGAGCCGGGCGTTCGCCTTGATGAACGACTTCTCGGGCAACGTGCGCCTGAACCTGAAGGGACGCGAGCCGAAAGGCATGATCGCGATCGATGAGTACGACGCGGTCTGCGACGAGCTCGCCCGCGAGTTCCTGGAGCTCGTCAACGTGGAGACCGGGAAGCCGGCCGTCGAGCGCGTGATCAAGGTGCGGGAGGAGTACGAGGGAGATCGCATCGATGCGCTTCCCGACCTCGCCGTGGTCTGGTCGGCGGAGGCTCCAATCAACGGACTCCGGTCGACCCGTATCGGGACGGTCAGGGGCGTGAATCCCGAACGTCGGCCCGGCGGACATCATCCGGAGGCGTTCGTGATCCTGTCCGGTCCGGGAGTGGTGGTGGGCCACGATCTGAATGGGGCTCACCTTCTGGATCTTCCGCCTACCTTCTTCCGCTTGTTGGGCGTGCCTATCCCGTCGGATCTCGACGGGGAGGCTCTGGAAGCCGCGCTCGCTATCGATAAGCCGGTGCGCGGGGTGGCGCACGGTTCGGGGGAGTAGACCACACAGTAGGGTCTGGCGGCCGGAGCCGTTAGAATAGGCGGCGATCGGCCGAGCCTGAGCGAGACACGCCGGAGCTCCTCGCCGCGTTTCGCTCCGTCTTCGCTTTGTTTGGAGGTTAGCCGTCCCATGAGCCGACGGAACTCACTCCTTCTCCCGCTCGCACTTGCACTGACGGCTTTCGTCATGGCAGCCCCGGTTTCCGTCCAGGCGCGGCGAGCACCGGGTCCGGCCACCCGTGCCGAGGCGGCCCCGCAGGATTCCGCAGGGGCGCAGGACTCGGCCGCCGTCCAGCCGTTGGACACTACGGTCGCGGTCAACCTGGCGATCCCGGCCGCCGACATCCCCCGCCGTGCCGAGGAGACCTCGGTCGAGCTCCGCGAGATGCTCGGCCGGCTCCAGCCCGAGCAGGATCTCAATGCCCAGGCAAGCGCCGTCCAGGATCTGCTCTTCCGGCTGGGAAGAAAGAGAACTGAGTTCGAGCGCCTCGATGTGGACGAGCTCTCGGCCCGCGCGCTGGAGGATCTGCGCCAGGAATGGTTGGCCTTTCAGTTTCAGCTGAACCGCTGGCAGGGACCGCTGGTCGCCCAGGGCGAGGGGATCGTGGCTGAGCGCCTGCGCCTCCGCGAGATCAAGGAGATCTGGTCGGAGACCCTGAGGTCGGCGTCCTCGATGGAGATGCCGCCGGCCCTGGTCCAGCGGGCCGAGTCGGTGCTCCAGGCCCAGGAAGCCGTACTGGGACGGGTGCGGTTCGAGCGAGACGTCGTGCTGACGCTTCAAGACCAAATCTCGGAGGAAATCCTGGCCGTTGCCGGGGTGATCCAGGAGATCGACCAGGCGCGGGAGAGGAAGATCGGTGGCCTCCTGACCGCGGACGCCCCAACGCTCTGGGTAGCCCTACGGACACAGCGAGACAGTGCGTCGGCCGTCGACCAGGCACGGACCACCGTTGGACAGCACTTCTCCCAGATCCGGGACTATTTTGCCAACGCGGCCGTGACGTACGGGCGATCACGGATCTGGACCCACCTCGGGCTCTTCCTGGGCCTGGCGCTCCTCCTTACGTGGTTCCGATACTTGAGCCGGGGCTGGAGCCATGAGGATCCGGACCTGAAGGCATCGGCCAGAATACTGAGTCGTCCGTTCTCGGCGGCCTTTCTCATCGCGCTGATCTTCTCCCGGGACTTCTACCCCACGGCACCGCTCGCCCTGTTCGACCTCAACCGGCTGGTGCTCCTGGTGCCCGTGCTCCGCCTCCTCCCCGAGGCGGCGGTCTCCCGGATGCGGTCCACGGTCTATGTGGTCGCAGCGCTCTTCGTGCTGGACTCGCTCAGCAAGCTCGCGTTCCCCGATTCGCTGCTAGCGAGGATCATGGCGTTCGCCTGGAGCGTCACCGCTTTTGTAGCGGTGGCGTGGCTGGCGAAGCCTAAGGGAGCCCTGAATCAGCTCGGGAGCGGGTTCTGGGTGCGGGCAGCGCTGTTCCTCGGGCGCGTCGTCGCGCTGATGCTCCTGATCGCAGCCGTGGCCAACATCCTTGGCTACATCAACTTCGCCTCCTACCTGAGCAGCGCCGCGCTGGCCGCCGCCTACGGCGCTATCGTACTGTACGCCGCATACCTGGTGCTCGGCGGTGCCTGGCGAGCGATCCTGAGGACAAAGATGGCCTCCAACCTGATGGCGATCCGCGTCCATACGGCAACGGCCGAGCGACGTGGCCTGGCCCTGCTCCGCTGGGCCGCCTTCGTTTTCTGGGTGCTTTTCGAGTCCTCCATGCTGGGTTTCGGCGACGACCTCATCAGCGCGGTAAGCTCGGCGCTCACGTCCGGCTTCGAGGTGGGGTCGGTGACCATCTCGCTGGGAAGCGTCCTTGCGTTTCTGATCGCCATCTGGTTGGCGGTGATCTTCTCGGGAGTGATTCGAGCGTTGCTCGCCGAGGATGTGTTGCCGAAGACCAAGCAGGCCCGGGCGGCCGACTCGATCGCAACCCTCGTCTACTGGGCGGTCCTCCTCGCCGGTTTTCTCTTTGCGGCGGCGGCGGCGGGGTTCGAGATCGGCCGGCTGACGCTGCTCGCAGGCGCCTTCGGCGTGGGCATCGGCTTCGGCCTCCAGGACGTGGTCAACAACTTCGTGTCGGGGCTCATCCTCGCGTTCGAGCGACCGATCCAAGTGGGCGACATCGTGGACATCGGAACGCTCCAGGGAACCGTCAGCCGCATCGGGATGCGGTCCAGCGTAGTCCGCACCTTCCAGGGCGCGGAGGTGATCGTCCCCAACTCGAACCTCATTTCCAACCCGATGACCAACTGGACGCGTTCGGACCGCCTCCGCCGCGTCGAGATCCCGGTCGGCGTCGCCTACGGCACGGACCAGAGGGATGTCTTCAAAGTGCTGATGGAGGTCGCGAAGGATCACCCTGACATTCTCGAGCATCCGGAGCCGTCCGTTCTTCTACGAGGCTTCGGCGACAGCTCTCTCAACTTCGAGCTCCGCTTCTGGACCTACCGCTTCGACGGGTTCCTGCGCGTCCAGAGCGAGGTGACGCGGGTGATCCTGGACGCGCTGAAGAATGCCGGCATCACGATCCCCTTCCCGCAACGCGACCTTCACGTGAAGTCGGTGGCGCCGGAGGCGAGGCAGCCCGCAGCGGAGCTAGAGCTTCCCAATTTCTCCGACCCGGGCGAGGCTTGAGCGGCCATCGGCCATGCGCGCCTGCAGAGATCGAACGTGTAGGTGCCATGATCACAGATACTTGCAGGCACCCTGCCGTGGACGATGGACGCACCCGGGATGCTCGGCTGGCGATGCCTGCCGGCGAGCCGACTCCGGCAGGTGGGGCACTTCCCGACAGCGCCTTTCGGTTTCCTTTACACGGGCTTAGGTGTTCCCCCGACAGACGGGACTCGCCCGCGCCGCTAACTTGGTTTGGGCTACGATCCGCGCACGCCGTAGCTGCAGGTATCGCGCGCGTTTCCGGTGACCCTCCCGACCAGGTGTGCAGTGCTCGCGACAGCCGGGACCGAGGACGGTGCATAGGGCGACAGTGGGCGGGTATTGTCGATACTATTGATGACGCGAGTGCGTCGTGTAGAGCTTGAAATGGTCACGGTATCACCTCCTCT
>JARRMU010000169.1:0-6808 GCA_037385645.1 Gemmatimonadales bacterium | reverse complement strand
GGGCTGTTTCTATTCGTGGCGTTTATCAGGTCGCGGGCCATGGTGGCGAGCCGGGACCTGACGGCTTCCTCGCCGCCATCGAGTTCAGATGGGGACGCTGATAACGGACTGGGCCGGATGACAAACTGGCAGACGCGGCTCCTTCGGGGCCGCCCCACCGTGCATCCGCCACCAGCTTTCACTCCGTACAGTTGCGCAGGGCGAAGGAGTCGCGATTAAAGTAAAGAGGTTCTCCCACTTCGTTCGTCCGCAGGAGGTGACCATGCCTAAGTACCTCGTAGCGGCGTCGTACACTGCCGATGGCGTCGCCGGATTGGTGAAGGATGGCGGCACGGGCCGCAGGGCAAAGGTCGCCGAGGCAGTAGAGCGCCTTGGTGGGTCGGTGGAGGCGTTCTACTTTGCGCTTGGCGAGACCGACGCCTACGTGATTCTTGATCTACCGGATCATGAGACCGGGACCGCTCTAAGTCTGGCCGTCAACGCAAGCGGGGCTGTGCGTGCCACCACCACACTGTTGCTCACACCCGAGCAGGTGGACGAGGCTGTGCGAAAGAGCGTCGACTATATGCCGCCCGGCGTTTAGGGAGACAGACGCGATTTAGTCTCGCTTGGGGGACGGTTCCTTCGGGGCGTGGGGTGCAGGTTTTTCTGCAAATCGCGCTCGACATGGCCGAAGGCAGCCCTTACAGAGTCACTTTCGTGGATGCGCGACCCGGCCGTGGCCGCGAAAACGCGATGGGGCGGCGGCTACGGCGAAGGTGTGACCCAAACCAGGTGCCAGCCGGTGGCTTTTGATTTGCCGCTGAACACCAGTTGATCATTGTGCTCAAAGTGAATAACGCCGTCATCCCGTGCGGCTCGAGTCCTCGTAAGGACCTCCTCCATCACCTCGTTGACCCAGGCTGTTTGCGAGGTGCGCGCTTTGCCTGGCCGGGCTTGGTGTAGCTTTGCCGGCAGACGGTAGTAGAGCACGGCTTCACCGGCCTGCCGATTGGCTTCGATTAGCTCGCCGGCGAGGTCGGGGTCCGAGACTCCGATGAGCAGGCCCGACTCATCGGCCAGCCAGGCCGTTCCCCCGACATCGCGGGTCAGCAGTCGGAGTACCCGCTCTGAGAGTTCAGTCAGAGTAATATCGTGTGAAACCACGCCGAGCAGCGTGTCTCCCTCATAGGCTGGCGTAGAGGCCGTAACCATCATCCCGGCACCTACGAGGTCCAGATACGGTGGAGTCCAGCCCGTCCTTCGGTTTTCGAAATCGGCGTGTTGGTAGTACGTCTGTTCCGTGGGTGACTCGTTGTTGACAGCCTCGTTCAGCGTCAGGAAGGGGTAGATCAACAGTAATCCCCGCGCGGTCGTAACGTAGCTCCAGGAGAACGGGTAGGCCCGGTGGGCAGCACGCACGACCGGAGTCAACGTTCGAAACATCTCGAGCTGCCGCCAAGTCTGTTCATCGAAGTTCTCACCCTGGTAGCTGAAATACGCGGCGGCGTCTGCTTGGTAGCCAGGGGCAAAATCGAGCCTGCCAGGCCATGTTTGGAAAAGCACCGTCTTGTCCCTAACGAGATACCGCTCGCGCCATAGGGCGCGCTGCCTGGGTGTGACAGTTGAGGTTTCCCTTGAGGCCTTGACAAACTCGCTCGCTACCGCAGCCGTGCTCGCCGCAACACCGGCTAGAATCGAATCCATGTAATCCAAGGACAGGCGAACCAGGGCTTGTTCGGCCGAGTCTTCGGCGCTTGTGGTACAAGCGCAGGACAAAAACGGCCACACGAGCGCGATGGCCCACGCATGGAAACGGTTCGCACGGCTGGTCGGATCGGGTCGAGGGCTCATGCTCCACTCCGATGTGGCTGACGACGGCTACTGCGTGCTGCTACCCGACGTATTCCGCCAAGACTCCCTGGGGGTACCGCCGAGCGTGGTCGCCGCGGTAGATGACCTGAAGCATCCCCAGGTTTCCATCAAGAATCGCTTTGAGCTGCCTAGAAAGATAGTCGCTCGCATCTGGAACGACTTCCCGCCGCAGAACGCACGCTCAGTGCGGCGGTTCCCTCGGGTCGCTCCTTCCTCGTACCCGCACCCGTAAGGTTTGCCGGGCTAAGTGCACCAAGCTAATGAGGGGGGACAGTCCAGCGTGATCGTGAAGCTGGGCTGGCCTCAGGGGCGGTCCTTCGGGGCCGTCCCTTTGTTCATCTGCTCGTGCCAGTGGGCGGGACATAGGCGGCCGTGATTCGTGAAGGGAGAGCGCCCCCTGACGTGCTCCTGACCGACGTGCGCTCCGGCTCCTCGACAGCGATGAAGGAGGCATACTCCCGTTCGATGTGAACCACCTCTCCATCCGGTCGCTCGACCTCGACGAAAGCGAGCGACGTTCCGATGGTCATCACGATCATCCCCTCCTCCAAATCGAGGGAGGCGCAGCGCGCACGGACCAGGTCGAAGCGGATCTGCTTGATCTCTACTTCGATGCCCATGGGTGTCATTGCGAGTGTTACGAGGGGGCCCCATCGCTTGGCCAACATCGGTCGGTCACTCCTGGCTGGGGTCATGGACGAGAGAAGAGCTGCTTCTTCGTCCGCATCAATCGCCGCATCGAATCAGCTACGACCTTAGGGTAGGCAGTCTGTTTTGAGTTGTTGCCACCGACTGGTCACGATTGGGCCACGGAGGTTGGCGCACGAAGATCGGGAGCTTGAACGTGAGTGAGCGCGAGCCGCTCGTACCGGGGCGGTAACGATGCTGTAAAACGGGTCGTTGCCGCTGGCGCCCCTGCTTTGCGCAACCGAATGATGGTTGGCGCTACGGTGTCGTGTGCTTCTCCCTGATGGTGGAGCCCTCTATGACGCGTCCGGTCTACAGCAGCCCGACCGGAGAGCAGCGAGATCCGCTCGATGGCTTGCAGAACGGCTTGCCCATCGGCCGGGTGTTGTGGGCGGGCATCATCGGCCGTGCGCTGGAACGCGATTCATCCCACCTCGAAGATCCCTACGCCAGCACCATGACGAGCGAGCTTGATGTAAAGTCCTCGGACGGCAAGCCGGTCGACTAGGATGGATGCCCGCCAGAAAAAGGTGGCCTCTTAACCTCCGTAGCTGATCCGATACACGGCGCCCATGCGATCGTCCGACACGAGTAGCGAGCCGTCGGGCATCACGAGGAGGTCGGTGGGTCGACCCCAGGCGTCTTCCCCCTGCAGCCATCCCTGGGCGAACGGCTCGTAGCCCACCGCCTCGTCACCGTCCAACTTCACGAACGTCACCCGGTAACCGATCTTCTCGCTCCGATTCCAGGAGCCGTGCTCGGCGATGAAGATCCCGTTCCGATACTCCAGCGGGAAGCTCGACCCGGTGTAGAAGCGCATGCCGATCGAGGCCACGTGTGGTCCAAGCTGCTGAGCGGGCGGTGTGAACTCGGTGCAGGCGCGCTCCGTTCCGAAGTCAGGGTCGGGGATGTCTCCTCCGTGACAGTACGGGAAGCCGAAATGGAGGCCGGCCCGCGGCGCACGGTTCAGCTCGTCGGGCGGACGATCATCGCCCAGGCGGTCCCGACCGTTGTCGGTGAACCAGAGATCGCCGGTCTCCGGATGCCAGTCGAAGCCGACGCTGTTGCGCACGCCGTGCGCGAAGATCTCCGGCCCACTGCCGTCGGGATTCATTCGCATGATCGAGGCGAAGCGCTCGTCCTCTTCCTTGCAGACGTTGCAGGGTGCGCCCACCGACATGTACAGCATCCCGTCGGGACCGAAAGCGATGAATCTCCAGCCATGAAGCCGTTCGGTTGGGAACCCGTCGACGATCACGACCGGGTCCGGAGGGTCGGCGAGACGAGCCTCGATGTCGTCGAAGCGTAGCACGCGGCTGGTCTCCGCGACGTAGAGCGCCCCGTCCCGGAGGGCGACGCCGTTCGGGATGTCGAGGCCGCTGGCGATGGTGATCGTTTCGATGCCCCCGGCCCCATCCCTGTCGGTCAGGGCGTAGACCTTACCGGCCTGCCAGCTTCCCACGAAGACAGTGCCGTCCGGGCCGAGGGCGAGGGAACGGGCACCCGGAACGTCCGAGGCGTACACCTCGATCACGAACCCGGGCGGTAGCTCGATGAGTTCGAGTTGCGGATCCGACTGGCCCGTAAGTCGGATGACGCCGAAAGCGAGAAGGGGAAGGAGGCCCAGCAGGACGAGTGAGCTCTTCCTCGCCTCTCCCCTCATCTTCGTCAGCGGCGTCTTCTTCCTCCTCCGCCTCTTCTGCATGCACTTACTACCCTCTTTTCCCCGCGCCAACAAAGGTGCCCGAAGAAGGGTTCGCCATCGTGCTCCCAAACCACCAGGCCGAGGGCGTAGTCGTCGTCGACTTCCGTCAACAGCAGTTGGGTGTTCTCCCTGTTGAGAACCGCGTTCGACTCACCGCGGAGTGACAGCTGCAGCTCGATCAGGAACAGCGCAAGATCCGTGGGCGTGGTCCAAAGCGCTGCAGCAGCCATTTCGGGGTAGATGTGATGCCCTCCCGGCACCGCCCTGCCGTCCGCGTAATAGCCGGAGGCGGCGGAATCTCGCAACGCCGTCGGGAGCGGCTGCCGGTACGTGCTGCTTGCCATGGCGAGCGGCTGCAGTACGCGATCCCGGATGAAGTCCGGATACGCGACTCCGGTGACGTCCCGGATCGCCTGCTCCATCACTTCATAGCCGCCTCCCGAATACCGCCACTGGCTCCCCGGCACGAGGTCGACCACGATCGGCGGCGAGTTCGCAGGCGGCTCGCCGTTCAGGACCTGAATCAGCGAGGGCAGCGGCTCGGTATATCGGTAGCCGCGGAAGCCTGACACCGTGGTTCCCGCCGTGTGACTGAGTAGCCGCCGCAGCGTGACTTTCTCGACGGCCTGCAGCTCGTTATCCGGAACCTGCCACGATGTGAGGTAGTCGTTGACGTCCCTGTCCAACGAGAGGGTGCCGTCCTGCACGAGGCTGAGCGCGCCGACGGCCGACACGCTCTTGCTCATGGATGCTGCTTGAAACAGGGTCCGTTCTGTCACCGGCTCCTGGGATGCCTCGCTCTTGATCCCGTGAGCTTCCACGTAATCGAGTTTGAAGTCGTTGAACACGGCGATGCTCGCGCCCGGGATTCCATACAACTCCATCCACGAGTCGATGCTTTCTGGATCCTCTGGACTCACCGCCGTGCTGCAGCCGGCGAGTGTCACGGCTGCGCCGAGCACGATCAGCTGCAGAGACGAGCTAAAGGTAGGAGAACCGATCGGTTCTCCAGGTAGTGCCTCCATAGCAATCCCGGTCATCACAAACCTCCCCGTCCCAGCGGACCTAATCCGGGAGATGCAACGCTCGACAAGGGGGGGCGGCCCAAAGGAGCCGCCCCAGCATGTCGTCGGCTCAACCCCCTACGATTTCGCAGTCGCCACCGTAAAAATCGAATTCGCCGGGAGGTCCCCCGTCACACTCGTCCATGCCTGGTCCGCCCCAGAGCACGTCAGTTCCGGGGCCACCCAACAGCACATCGTCGCCCGGGTCCCCGTAGCAACCGCTCGGCAGAACCGCCCAAGGGTTCCTCTGGAGGTCCTGGAAATGGCAGGGGCCGTCGTTGCCCTTCCCGCCATCGATCAGGTCATCGCCCAACCGCCCTTGGAGGCGGTCACAGCCCTTGCCGCCACTGATTTCGTCGTCTCCCGCACCACCGATTAGGGTGTCATCTCCATCGAGCCCGAACAGCTTGAGTCCCGCCGGCTTCCCTGAAGGGCCTGGAGGTGCATTGCAGACCACGATGTCCCGTTGCTCGGTGCCGTAGATGCTATGGCCTTTGACGGTGAAGCCGTCGTCGTGCCGGTTCGCGGCAAACCAAGCGTCCCAATCCGCCCGACAGCAGGCATCCCAATCTGCCCGACACTGATCCCCCGGAGGCCCCGGCGGGCAGGGTGGAGGGGCGGGGGGCGGTCCAGCGCTGTAATCGAGCCAGTACGCGTAGCATCGGAGCGACGGCCCCGAAGGAACCGCCCCCGTCGGTTGAAACCCAGGGCTAGGGGTCGGCCTGAACCAGATTAGCCGACGCATTTATCGGAATGGAGGTCGACCGTCACAACACCGTTCGAGTTGATCGTTAGGTCGGTCCTGACCAGAAAGTTGTCGACGCCGGTTGAGCTGATAACGCGTTGAACATGGCTGTTGGTGAACGGCGAGGACTGGACACGACCTTCGAAGTTGAGCACATCGGTCGCCGTGTACCTGACACCTTCGGAATCCGTGCCCTTAAGGGCTTCCTCCCTATGAACCTTGATGTGATCCCCTGGGGATATATTCCCACTCCCATCTGTGTCCCGAATCTGACGGATACGGTGCTGCGTGCCCGTCAAGTCGATAGGTACGCCCGGCTTGCATGGGTTATTCAAGGTCCTGGTCACTGGTAATCTGATGTTGTCATTAACCATCATCACGGCCGCTCGAAGGTCGGGCGGCTTCAAGAGGTCGGCCGAAGTAGGTGCCTGCTCACAAGCCAGCACAAACACGACCGAGACTGCGGCCAGCGCCGCGAAGCTTGACTTAGCCATCGAAATCTCCCAGGGGCAAGAACGTCTAGGTTTGGCGAGCGCGGTCAGGCAGGCGTCCAGCGTGGGGCGTCTGCTCAGCGCAGTCGTAAACGACCGGAGCAGCGTTGAGCGTTGAGGGCGTAACCCCGCTAATAACTTACGCTAATGGGTGAAACAGCCGCCGCAAGTCGGGAGAACCTCGATTCTCCGCGTATGGTCGGAGGACGAGATCAGGAGCTTGGAGGGGCCGCATTGGCAGGCGTCCACGAGAATGGAGACC